>JAFZRM010000102.1 GCA_017619885.1 Clostridia bacterium
ACATCATAAGGCGCAGCCTTACATCATTCCCGCAGGGTATATCATGTTCCGCGCGTCGGAACATATCATTATTATAATAAAATCCCGCCGGGCCGTGTGGTCGGGCATTGAGAAACCCTGCATTGCAGGTTGGTGTCCTCTCCCGTACTTTGCGCTCCCAGCGTCTCCGTGTCCCGTGCGCGTTGCCGCTTGAACAGGGGACAGGGAGGAGGTCTGCATCCCGACACGGGAAGCCCGGACTCCATTATTCTCTCGTGGGTTTTAACACCCGTACCATCACTAACCAAGCAGGATAGTGTATTATCTGAACAATTTATTGCCGTTTATATCGATGTATTCGTATTTCCCGGCTTTGTTTCGCGTCGACGTGAGCGTCCTGTTCATTCACCGTCTTCTTCGTCGTAATCGATCTCGGAGTTGAGATATTCGTCTATCTCGTCTGCGACCGTGTCGAATTCATCGTCGTCGTCAACGGTGACGAGCATCGTCTCGCCTTCCTCTTCCTCCGCGCGCAGGATGACGTATCCGTCCTCCTCGCCTTTTTCCGGTTTTTCCGGCAGCAGCGCGTAATACTGCGCGCCGTTGTATTCGATCACGCAAAGGACTATGAATCTCTCTTCTTTCCCGTCCTCGTCGGTCAGGGTTATTATTTCATCCTGGTCAAACAGTTCTTCTGACATATGGGTAATTCCTTTCTGTTTCCGTTATCTATATTTTATACCATTTTTGCATAATTGTCAAGATAGCAGAGCTACAAAAAGAAACTTTATTTACGTTTACCGAAATTGTGTTGACTTTTGGCCGCAGATAGTTTATAATATAGCGAAAATACGCTTCAAGGACGGTCCGGAATGGGTTTCAGAGAAAAAATTGCGCGCTTCATGAGCGGAAGATACGGCAGCGACGCGCTCAACACTTTCATACTTATTGTCTGCATCATACTGCTTACGGTCGCGATGTTCTTCGCGGGCGTGCCCTCGTACGTGCTTCGCGGCGCCGCGCTGCTTCTGCTGGCGCTGAGCATCTATCGCACGATGTCGCGCAAAGTCGAAAAGCGGCGAGCCGAAAACGCGGTGTATCTGCGTATATTCTACGCGGTAAAATCGTTTTTTATCCGTCAGTTCAACAGGATCAGATATATAAAAAAATACAGATACAGAAAATGCCCGGGCTGCAAGAACCATCTGCGCCTGCCTTATAAAAAAGGCGGCCACGAGGTGAAATGTCCGAAGTGCGGCACAACTTTCAGCGTTAAGCTGTGAAAGGAGCGAATATGACGAGAATTCTTATAGCGGACGACGACAGGTCGATAGCCGAGCTGATATCCGACGCGCTGACCGACGAGGGATACGTGACGGAGATCGTCGGCGACGGCGAGGAGGCGCTGAGGCGCATCACCGCCGATCCCGACTATTCGCTCATAATCCTTGACGTGATGATGCCGAAGACGGACGGCCTCGAGGTCTGCCGCCGCGTGCGCGAGCGCGTCAACTGCCCCATCATCTTCGTATCCGCGAAAAACCGCACGATCGACACTCTCCTCGGCCTCGGCATGGGCGCCGACGACTACGTCGCCAAACCTTTCGTGCTCGACGAGCTCGTCGCGCGCGTCAAGGCGCACATCCGCCGCGAACAGCGCTCCTCGCCGGTCAGCGAATCGAACGTGATCAGATGCGGGCAGATCGAGATACACCGCGACACTTATTCAGCGTACAAGGCCGGGCGCAAGATACCGGTATCGGCGCGCGAATTCCAGCTTCTGCAGTATATGATGGAAAACGAGGGCAAGGTGCTCTCGCGCGACCAGATATTCGAGGCGGTCTGGGGCACCGATTACGGCGATCCCGGCACCGTCGCGGTAAACATCAAGAACCTGCGCGACAAGATCGACGCCGAGGGCAAGTATATAAAGACGGTCTGGGGCGTCGGCTACAAGTTCACGCCAGTCGAATGATATGAAGTTAGGAACGAAAGTGAGCCTCGTGATCGTTGCGGTATTCGTGATAAACGCGGCGGTCACGGTGCTCTTCACGATGCCGGATTCCAATCCCGCGGTATCGGTCGCGGTCATAGTCTCGACGCACATAATAACGCTGTCGCTCGCGATTTTGGCGATACATCTCATCGTCACGCGGCCGCTTAAAGAGCTTAAAAAGAGCATGAAGAACTACCGCGCCGGCAACAAGCCGGGCCGCGTGCAGCGCAGCGACGAGATCGGCGAGCTGTACAACAGCTTCAGCAGTCTGTCGTCGCAGATCGACGCGGAGCGCTCCGCGCAGAACAGGATCATAGCCTCGATCTCGCACGATATCAAAACGCCGCTCACCTCCGTCATGGGATACGCGGAATTTCTGAAAAACCCGAACCTGAGCGAGGCGAGGCGGGAAAAATACATCAACGTGATCTACGACAAAGCGAAAGACATACAGGACACGGTCCTCGGCTTTGACGATTATCTCAGCCACAACCTCGACCTCAATCTCAAACGCGAATTCATGACCGTCGCCGATCTGATCGGCGGCGCGGTCGAGGATATGAAGACAGACGTCGTCGGCTCGCATGTGACCGTCAGCGGCGACTGCGGGGCCTGCGGCGCAACTCAGGTCTACCTCGACCGTCAGCGTCTGCACAGGGTATTCATGAACGCCGTTTCAAATTCCGTCAAGCATTCCGGCAAAGACGATCTGCATATCGTCATATCGGCGGAAAGATCCGACGACGACGTTCTGATAAAGATCCGCGACGACGGACGCGGAGTCAAGCCCGATCAGCTCGAAAAGATCTTCGAGCCGCTTTACACCACGGACAAGAGCCGTTCCGTCGCCGGTCTCGGTCTTTCGATCTGCCGTCAGATCGTCGGCTCGCACGGCGGCACGATCTGCGCCGAGAGCGAATACGGCAAATACTTCGCCGTATGCTTCACGCTTCCCGCCGTCACCGCCGGCAAAACACAGGCATGATCTGAGCGCCCCGCGCCGCATCGTTAACGCATGTGCCGAGAAGGCTCATGTCGGAGACGAGCGAGTGGGGCTTTTTTTCCGCGTCGTCCATATACATCGGCACAAAATAAAAATTCTTGCGGTTCAAAAGCGTGCCGATGTTGCACAGATTCGCGCCGAGCGCGTCGTTCGAGCATAGCGCGATCAGCACCGGCCTGTCGGCGCGCAGCGTCGCCTTCGCGGCGAGCGTCACCGGCGTGTCGGAGACGCCGTGCGCGAGCTTAGACAAAGTGTTTCCGGTGCAGGGGCAGATCACGAGCAGATCGAGCGGCTCCGCCGGTCCGAGCGGCTCGGCTCCGGTCAAAGTCGTGATCGGGTCTCTTTTGCAGATCCTCGTCACCGACTCGATCAGGTCCGCGGCGGCGCCGAAGCGCGTATCGGTTTGCCCGGCGCAGAACGACAGCACCGGCACGATCTCGTGCTTTCCGGCCAGCGTCTCGAGCGCGCAAAGCGCTTTTTTGTGCATGCAGAACGAGCCGCAGATACAGAACCCGATCTTCATACCACGCCTCTCGTTTCAAGCGCCGAGCAGATCGCGTCGGCGATATATCCGCCGGCGGAAACCGGAGCCGTTTTTCCGGGCAGCGACAGCGCGTGGATCACTCTGACGCCGAAATGCGCCGCCGCGTCCCCGTCAACTCCGCCCGGCATCGAGGCGAGGTCGATCACCGGCGCGGTCCGCGGCACGAATGAAAGCACGTTCGCGTCGACGACGGTGTCGGGCACCGTGTTTATCACGACGTCCGCGTCCGGTACCACGCGGCAGAGGCGTTTGAAATCACATATCCCGAGCCCCGAGCACTGCGCGCGTGCGAGTTGTTCGGGGCGCCTCGCGCACACCGTCACGTCGCATCCCGCGGCTTTGAAAAGCTCCGCGACGGCGGATCCGACTCTGCCGCAGCCGAGCACGAGCACGCGCAGGCCGAGCAGCGTCACCGGCAGCTCGCGCAGACACAGCTCAAGCGCGCCCTCCGCCGTTGCGCGCGCGTTTTTTACGGTAAGCACCTCGTCCTTCATATAGTCCGTCACCGTCAGCCCCGCCGCCTCCGCCGCGTCGTACAGCGCCGGGCGGCAGACGCCCGCGAAAACGAGCTGCGACGGCCGCAGCTGCGAAAGCAGAGCGTCGATCCTTATCTCTGACCGGCTGAACGGGCAGTTTATCCGGCAGCCGTCCGCGGTATACGGCACCGGGAGTATCACAGCTCCGGAGCCGGCGAGCGCGTCGGCGACAGATCCGCATCTGACCGCGCCGCCGCAGTCGGCTGCGGCGTGATCGAAGCCGCAGAAGCAGGTCTCAAAGCCCCTGCCCGAGAGAGCGGAGGCGCAGTAGAGCATCCGCAGATCCCCGCCGATCACGGAAAGTTTTATATCCTTTATATCCGTCATATCAGATTCTCCGTTATGAAATGGCATACGCCTGTATTATTATATTCCGCACGGCGCGCCGCGGTCAGCCCGCGGCGCCGAAAAAGGCGAAAAATGTAAAAAAGTTAAACAAAATTTAAATTTAATTTAAGCACATGCGATAAATATGGTGTAAAATATTCAACATAAGGATTGAAAGGATCTCGCCAGATGATGCAGAGCAAGGATTACAGCAAAAAAATCATAACGGTCCCGAACGTCATCTCGATGTTCCGCCTGCTCCTCATACCCGTGTTCGTATGGACGTACGTGAGACTGCACGACAATCTGCTGACCGTGATACTTCTTACCGTATCCGGGATAAGCGATATCGCGGACGGCTTCATAGCGCGCCGCTTCAACATGGTAAGCGACCTCGGCAAGGCGCTCGACCCCGTGGCGGACAAACTGACCCAGCTCGCGATGCTTACCTGCCTCGTGTACAGATATAAATACATGCTGATTCCGCTTCTGCTTCTAGCGGTGAAAGAGATAATCGCCGGCACGACCGGGCTCGCCGTCATCAAGGCGACGAACCGCGTCCTCGGCGCCGAATGGCACGGCAAGCTCGCGACGGTATCGCTTTACGTGATGATGGCGATCCATATGGTCTGGCCGATCGTCGCGCCGCCCGATATCCCGCAGACGGTCTCGATCATAACCGTCGCCGTCGCGACCGCGCTGGTGCTTCTCTCCTTCGTCCTCTATACCGTCCGCAACATCAGGCTGATAAGGGGCACGCAGGCCGCTGAAAACGGCGAAAACAACAAAGAAGAAATGTAAATAAGCGGCATAGCCGCCGTATAATAAAAGGAAGAGATATCATGAGCACAACTTACGTATTCTACAATCCTCTTGCAGGAAACGGCAGCTGTCCTGAGGAAGTCAAGCGCTTGGAAGGTTACTTCGGCGAAGGCTGTTCATTCTGCGACATGACGAAGCCCGAAACGTACGGACAGACGCTCGGCTCCATACAACCGGACGACAAGCTCGTCATCTGCGGCGGAGACGGCACTCTCAACCGCATCGTCAACCTGCCGGTACAGCTGCCGTCTTGCGAGATACTTTATTATCCGTGCGGAAGCGGCAACGATTTCGCGCACGACCTCGGCAAGAACCGCTGCGACGATCCGTTCCCGATCAACAAATACCTCGCGAAGCTCCCCACCGTGACGGTAAAGGGCAAGACGAGCAAGTTCATCAACGGTATAGGCTACGGCATCGACGGCTACTGCTGCGAGGAAGGCGACAAACAGCGCGCGCAGTCCGACAAGCCCGTTAACTACACGAGCATCGCGATAAACGGTCTGCTCTTCCACTACAAGCCCACGAAAGCCACCGTGACGGTCGACGGAGTCGAGCACGTTTTCGAAAAAGCGTGGCTCGCGCCCACGATGAACGGCAGATTCTACGGCGGCGGCATGAACGCGGCGCCCGCGCAGGACCGTCTGCACAACGAAACGCTGTCCGTAATGCTCTTCCACGGAGCCGGCAGGATCAGAACGCTTGCGGCGTTCCCCTCCATCTTCAAGGGCGAGCACATCAACCACAAAAAGATGGTCACCGTCCTTACGGGCAAAGAGATCAAAGTCAGCTTCGATTCTCCGCGCGCCCTGCAGATCGACGGTGAAACGGTCCTCGACGTCCTCGAATACTCGGCGAAAGCGCCCGAATAATAACAATACAACGGCTTGTGCCGATCAAAGCGAAGTGATAATGAAGACACTCACGTACGCTCGTTAATGAAGACGGCGGCTTAACCGCGAACCCCCAAAGCTCACAAGTTCGCTTCGGGGAACCGCGGCGCCGCCTAATGAAGTGAAGTCGCCCTCCGTTCCTTAATCAGCGAACGCAGTGAGCGACTTCATTTCTTCATTAGCGAAGCGTCTTCATCAGCCCAAAGGGCGACTTCGTTTCGGCGCGGCAATGATATAACATAATAATTCTCTTATCACGAACACGCCGCGCCGATCGCACGGGCTTTTTCTTTTTCCACAGCTTTGACAAAAAACTCCCTTTTTGCCCACCGCCGCTCCACACCGCTCACACTTTTTTCCAGTCCTTTCCACTTTCTTACATTCAAGTCAAACAACGGTGTACTTTTGTTTGCCGCTTTATCCCTGTTTTTCCACCGCGCGGGAAAAATCTCCCTTTTTCTCCACTTTTCTCCGCCTTCTCCCGTTTTACTGCACTTTACTGTAATTTGTGACAAAAATCTTGTTTCCGGCGCGTTATCTATTATTTAATTTTTCTGTATAAGGCGACCGGATTTGCAAAATGGTCTTGCATTTTTGCGTTTTTTATTATATAATGGTACAGGTATGAAAAGCATCGTTACGGACAGCCCGCAGGCTCTGCGGGCGGCGGTAAAGGAGCTCGGCTTCCTGCCGTTTTTCAAAAACGAAATAAAGGGTTTCTCGATCGAGGAGATGTGCCCGCCGCGGCTTTGGTTTTCCGACGACCCGGGTCCGTGGGAATGGAAGGGACCGGTGATACGGCAGCTCGACTGCGCGTACGGGAAATTCTTCCGCGGCAAAGCCGTTTACGTCAGCCTCGAATGGTTCCCGCGCCTCTGCAACTACCGGCGCGACGGCTACGATTTCGACGCGCGCTGCGACGACGGGCTCGTCTTTTTCCGCGACGCGGAGATATATTCCGTGATACAGGGCTCAGGGAAGATCAGCTCGAAGCTGATCCGCGAGAAAGCCGGAGCCGACGCGGACAAGTACCTGACCCGGCTTCAGATGCAGACGTATATCGTAAACTCCGATTTTTTGTACGGTACGGACAAGAACGGCAAGCCCTACGGCTGGGGCGTCGCCGAATTCTGCACGCCCGAGTACTTATACGGCGACGTGGTGAGGAGCCGTTACGGAGAGCGCCCGTCAGAGTCGTACGAGGCGATCTTCACCCACATAAAAAGCCTATTCAAAAACTGCGACGAAAAAGCCCTTGGCAGGCTTTTGAAATAAAATGAATATCAAGGAGAAAGCCATGAGAAAAGACGAAATGACCGGCGGCGCCGCAAAATGGATCAAGTGCCCGGAATTTGAAAAGGTCGAGATACCTCCGCTCCACTGGGGCGGCGGTCAGGAGGAACAGCACAAGCCCATCTGCGACGAAGGCGGGCTCGGCATGTTCAGCAAGCGCTTCACCGTCCGCGGCAGAGCCAAGGCGACGATCGACGCGACCGCGCTCGGCGTGTTCGATCTGTGGATCAACGGATCGCGCGTTTACGACGGCAAGCCCGACGAGCTCAAACCCGGCTGGAGCGATTACAGAAAGCACGTCCTTTATTACAGCTACGACGTATCCGGATATCTGAAAGACGGCGACAACACCCTGCTCGCCGTGCTCGCGCCCGGCTGGTACGCGGGACGCATCTCGTTCGGCACGTACGAGGGTGCGGAGATCTGTTTCATGGCGGCGCTTCATATAACCGACGACGACGGTGCGCGCGACATTTACACCGACGAGAGCTGGCTCTGCAGCAGAGGCGGCAGGATCAGAAAATCCGATATCTGGGACGGCGAATACATAGACTTCAATCAGAGCTGCTTCCGCAGGCTCTCCGCGCCCGACGCCGACAGGACCGGCTGGGTCGGCGCCGTTTCTAAGGCGATCGATATCGACGTCACGCCGCAGGTCGGCCCGACGATACAGGTGCGCGATTTCTCCGTCGCGCCGGTCACGGTCACGATCTATGAGGGCACGAAGGACAACGGCACCGATTTCGGCGAGATAAACGTCTTATCGGTATCTGACAAAGCCGATTCGTTCGAGCTTAAAAAAGGTCAGACCGCGGTCATAGACTTCGGACAGAACATGGTCGGCTGGCCGGAATTCGACGCCGCGGGCGAGGCGGGCACGCACGTCATGGTGCGCTTTGCCGAGATGCTCAACGACAGCGGCGAAAGAGCGCGCGGCAACGACAACCCGAAGGGCTCCGTCTACACGATAAACTACAGATCGGCGAAAGCGAAGCTGCAGTGCGTGCTCTCCGACGCGGCGAAAAACCACGTCAGACCGACGTTCGCGTTCTACGGCTTCCGCTATATAGAATTCACCGCGTCCGACGATATCCGCATAAGCGGCCTTACCGGCGACGTCGTCGGCTCCGCGACCGCGGAGACCGGATATATACAGACATCTCACGAAAAGGTAAACAAGCTCATTTCAAATATCATCTGGGGTCAGCGCGGCAACTATCTGTCAGTCCCGACGGACTGCCCGCAGCGCGACGAGCGCTTGGGCTGGACCGGCGACACGCAGATATTCTGCAACACAGCGGCGTATAACGCCGACGTCGACGGCTTCTTCAAAAAATGGCTGCGCGACGCGCGCGACTCCCAGTCGCCCGAGGGCATGTACCCCGACGTAATCCCGACGGTCCGCGTCGTCGGCTTCGGCGGCGCCGGCTGGTCCGACGCCGGCATCGTGGTGCCGTACGTGATGATGCGCATGTACGACGACCGCGAGCTCGTCGCCGAGCATTACGACTCGATGGAAAAATACATGGGCTGGCTCGATTCCCGCGGCATGGAAGGACCTCACCCGACGTACGGCGACTGGCTCGCCTACGAGCACACCGACAACAAATACATCGCCGTCGCCTACTACGCGCAGGACGCGCGCATGATGGCGGAAATGTCGAGGGCGATCCGCAAGCCCGACCGCGCGCAGCACTACGACGCGCTTTATCTGAAGGTCAGAGATCATTTCAGAGCGACGTACTGCGACGGGGACGGCGATCTGCTCCCCGAGCACCGCTCGCAGACCTGCTACCTGCTCGCGCTGATGACCGGAATGCTCGACGAGGGTAACGCGAAAGCCGCGGTCAAGGCGCTTCACGACAAGATAGTAGACAACGGTCACAAGCTCAGCACGGGCTTCATCGGCGCCGGCATCCTCAACAAAGTCCTCGCCGAGAACGGCGACTGCAACCTCGCCTATTCCCTGCTACTGCAGACGGCGAACCCGTCGTGGCTGTACAGCGTCGACCAGGGCGCGACGACGATCTGGGAGCGTTGGAACTCCTACACGATCGCGACCGGCTTCGGCGACGTCGGCATGAACTCTTTCAACCACTACGCATACGGCTCCGTTGAGGAATGGATGTACCGTTACGTGGCGGGCATCGAGGCGGATCCCGAGGCGTACGGCTTCGAGCGCGTGATCCTGCAGCCCACGCCGGACACGAGGACGGAGGCCGAGCTGCCCGAGGGTCAGGAGAAGATAACTTTCGTCAAGGCGCATTACGACAGCAGACACGGCAGGATCGAATCGTCCTGGAGCACGGAAAACGGCTTCGTGTACGACGCCGTGACGCCGGTCCCCGCGACGCTGCGTCTGCCGGTGCTGACCGATAAGGACGCGTTCACGGTGAACGGAATCGAACACAAATTCAGCGAATTCGAGCAAAAGGACGGCAGAGTGATAATAACTCTCGCCCCCGGCGCTTACAGATTCGAGATGTGATAAAACGGGCGGCGGCGGGATCGCCGCCGCCGCTCATCAAAGGAGATTCAAATGACAGACGAACAGAATACGGCGAAGGAAGGCAAAAAATTCGATATCACGAAGCTCGTGATCATACTGATAGCCGTTTCGGCGGCGGTGATAATCGGAACGCTGCTCGCCGTGTATTTCACGTCGGCGTCTCAGGCTGACGCGCCGGTGACCGACGGAGTGACGTCGGAGGACGCGGATATCGGGTCGGTGACGGACGAGGTCGACGTGCCGTATCCGGATTCGGCGTTCGCCGTCGCGCCCGCGCGCTCGGATCAGTTCGGGCAATGCGAGGGATACAACGTCGTGATCGTGCAGATCCCGTCGCTGTGCACGGAGCTTGTGAGCGAAGACCTCACCCCGAACTTTTACGGGCTGTGTGAGCGGGGCGCGTATTTCAGCAACGTCATAGTGCCGACGTACGACCCGTCGGATCTGCGCGGCGTGATCGACACCGGCATCCCCGCCGGACGCTACGGCAGCGGCACGGAAGCTTACGCGAACGTGCCGGGCTTATCCGATCTGCTGAAAAAACAGGGCTACGAAACGCACCTTTACAGCTACGCGCACGCGAACAATTCCGCATCGGTATCGCTTTACGACGAGGCGGCGGCGGATCTTTCCGGCGGTAAGTTTTTCATGCATATAGTCGAGGGAATAAGCGAATATCCGTATTTCTCCTCCGACGGCGGGCTCGTAACGGCGCTTCAGGAGGCTGACGCGCGGCTCGGCGGATTTATCAAAACGCTTATCGGCAAAGGGCTTTACGACAAAACGATTATCGTCGCGGTCGGCTCGGGCCTGCGCGATCAGGACAGCTTCGGCGGGCTTGACGTCAAAAAACGCCTGACCGCGCCGCTCGTGATAAAGGGCGCGGCGGTCGGCTCAAGCGACGCGCTCGCATCGCATACCGACGTTGCGCCTGTGTTGCTCGACCTGCTCGGCATAGACGGCTCAAAGCTGTTCTACACCGGCATCGATCTGCTCTGCGAGGAGCGGGAGACGGTGTATCTGCAGACGGTGTTTGAGCGCGGCTCGTACGTCGATGCGGGGCACGTTATAATGGCGGACAGCACCGCGACGCCGAAGCTTTCGCGGGCGTACAACATAGAAAAGGACAGGACCGGCGCGGCGTCTACGTACAGAGCCGGGATCACCGGCTCGGTGGAATTCTACGACGAGCTCGATCTCGCGCTCGCGTACGGTCTGCCGGCGCTCGTGTTTGAAAAAGGCAGAGAGGACGCTATCAAAGAATACGAAATGAACAAGAAAGATACGATAGTCAAAAAAGCGTCGCGCGTCGAGGACGTCTTCCCGGAGGATGAATCGAGCGATTTCTACAAGAGCGACGTCAAACTGTTCAACCGCGCGAAAATGCTTTCCGCGAACGAATTCGACGGATATTTCGACGGTGTGATGTTCAAATACGACGGTCTGACTCTCCGTCCCGGCGTGTCCGAGGGCGAGTTCATATCGTCCGATATCGAGCTCGGCGAATTCAGCCAGCTCATCGCGTCGTGGAACGCGTCTACCTCGGGCGGCACCGTCGAGATATCGGTCTGCGCGAAGCGTGAGGACGGCACGTATACCGATCCGTACAGCTGGGGCGTATGGAGCGCGATACCGGGCGTCTCGGCGAGCGCGTCGCGCTCCGATAAAGACGGGAAGCTCGACATCGATACGCTGCAGCTGAAGAGCAAGAGCAACGCCGTCCGGCTTATTATTAAGCTGAAGCAGACGGGCGAGGCAGCGCCGATACTGTACAACGTGACGCTCGCCGCCGACACGGCGAAGGGGGCGCTGACGAAGACGCCGGCGTCGAAATCCGTAAAGCTGACCGTCAAGCGGCGCTATCAGATGGACGTGCCGGAAATCGGCGGCCGCATCTGCTCGCCGACCTCGCTTTCGATGGTGCGCGATTACTACGGCGAAAAGAAATTCGAGACGAAGGACACCGCCGACGGCGTATACGACAACGGTGAGGACATCTACGGCAACTGGTCGTACAACGTCGCCTACGCGGGCGAGCTCGGCTACAACGCATACGTCGACGTCTATGACATGAACGCGCTGAAATGGGCGCTTTACAAACAGGTGCCGGTCGTCTGCTCGGTGAAGATCAAGAAAGGCCAGCTCGCCGGCTCCGGATATCCGGATTACTCGACGAACGGCCACCTGATGTGCGTCATAGGGTATGAGACCGTCGACGGCGTCGACTGGCTGATCGTGAACGACCCGGCGAAACAGCAGGTGGAGGTCAGATATCTCTGCTCCGAATTCGAGCAGATCTGGCGCGGCACGGTTTACATAGTACAGCAGAAGCCCGAAAGATACACGTGGCGCATAGGTGAGGGGACCGATCAGGATATACTCGTCGTCGCCGACTACGTGCCGGAGGGCAGATACAACCGCCCGGGCGGCAACTATAAGGTAAAATACATAGTCATACACAATACCGGCAACTTCAGCCGCGGCGCCGACGCGATGTCGCACAGGAATTACGTCAAGCAGGACGGCACGCAGACCTCGTGGCACTACACGGTGGACGATCACAGCATCTACAAGCATCTGCCGGAATACGAACGCGCGTGGCACGCCGGCGACGGCAGAGAGGGCCAGGGCAACACTTACGGCATAGGCATCGAGATCTGCGTGAACTACGAGACGCTCGGCACGAAAAAGCCGACGGAGTATTTCTACAAGTCGCTCGACAACGCCGCGCAGCTCGTCGCGGAGCTGATGTACGAATACAAGCTGAAAATAAGCGCCGTGCGTCAGCACTGGCACTTCTCCGGCAAGAACTGCCCGCAGGTGATCCGTGAAAACGATCTGTGGGAGCCGTTCCTCGACAATATCCAGGCGCGGTACGACAAGCTCGTGGAAGAGCGCGGAAAACCGTAAAAGCAAAAAGATAACCGGCTGAAACAAGGGTTACCTTGTTTCAGCCGGTTTTTATTTTCCGTTTTGCGCCGTATGAGACTTATTGCGGGATCTCGAGTATATACGGCGGTTCTTTGCCGTTCAGATCGGCGACGGTCAGAGTCTTCGCTTCCCTGTCGAGGACGAACAGCACGCCGTGCTTCAGATCGCAGGTGACGTGTTCCGAAAATTCCGCGTCGGTCAAGGTGCGCGCCGGTTCTTTTCCGCTTATATCGTAAACCGTGATCCCCCTCTTCGAGACCGACACGGCGTATCCGTCGTATACCGTGCAGTTTTCCGGCGCCGTCATGCTGCCGAGGTCGGCGCCGTTCTGATCCGTTGCGTAAAGCGTGCCGTCAGCGACATAATACATCACGCCGTCCACGCACTTCCTGTAAGTGATATATTCCGGGATCTCACGCAGGCGTTTCGCCTCGCCGCCGGGCGTGCAGTGGTACAGACCGTCTCCGGTCACGAAGACGTAGATACCGGTATCGGAGCGGCCGGCGACGCTCGGCACTTTGCCGTGCTCCGTGTCGACCGGGATCTCGGCGATCCCGTATATCGTCTGCGACCGCGTATCCGCGGCTTTCAGCGCGCCTTTTTTGCCTTTATACGACACGTAGAAGATCATGCCGGACTCGTCTTCATACGTGTTTTGCAGTCTGTCCTTTACGGAGATATACGTGCTGACCTCGGACTTGTCAAGATCCCATCTGTAGATGTTGACGTCAACCCCGGTGAACAGCTCGCCGACCGTATATATCACGTTACGATCCGTGCAGCCGTCCGCCGTGTAAAGATTGAGCGTATACGCCGGCGCTTTCTGTACGGTCAGTTCTTTAAGATGTTCGTTGTAATAATATATCTCGCTTCCCTCACTGAATACAAGTTTGTACAGGCCGTTTATACCGTGCACTTTCAGTCGGGAGACCAATTCTCTGTCTACGTTGTAGTCGTGGCAGAAGTTCTTATATCCGTCAAACGGCACGGGATCGACGAATCTGTCCGTTTTGTCGGCCGGCAGCTCTCTGATCTGCTCCGCAAGCGGATCGCCGACGCCCCAGTCCGTCCTCATTTCCCTGCCGTACTTATCTGTCAGGCTCAGCTGACCGTCCTTGATCAGAAGCTCCGCGTATCCGGTCTTGCCGACGCTGTCCTCGTCGGAGTACCTATACGCGAGCACGGCGCGCCCGTCGTCCGAGCGGATCAGCCCGGCGGCGGCGATCTGGCGCAGAGTCGCCCCGTATTCCGCGACGTATTCCGGCTCGTCTCCGCACCTTACGGCGTACAGGCTGTGCGTCATTACGCCCGACGTGAAGCCGGGGCCGAGGATGACGAGTTCCTCGCTGCCGTCGCCGTCGATATCGGCGAATATCTTTGAAATGAACTGACGCTGCGGGTCGCACGACCACGACGACCAGCCCCATCCGGCAAGCCGCAGCGCTTTATTTTTGCCGACGAAAAACGTGTCGACTCTGCATGTTTCTTCCGCCGTGCCCGGATTCACGAACGCGGCGATCATCCGCATGCCGGTCGCCTCCTCAAATCCGTCAGGCGTGATGTTCACGGGACAGCTGACCGGGGCAAGATGCGTACCGGAAGCGTTTTTTATATCGCTTCCGTTTATGATGCGCTTTGCATCCGACGCGTCGCCGTGACCGACGAAAGCATCCACCATGACCGTGTCCTCATATACAGTCAGCCCGAGCAGCATATCGTCGCCGTACAGAAGCTCCCTTCCGTTTTTCTCATACAGCAATGTGAAGCCGGCGTTGCGAAGATCTTTCACGAACACGTCCGCGTCGATGCCCGTGTAGTACAGGTACGACGGCGCGTCTTTATCCTCCGGCTCTTTGTCCGGCATATATTTCATCAGTCTTTCGTCAAACGTCGCCGGCTCCTCCTTTCCCGGTTCCGCCGTGTCGGGGACGGTCCCGGACGTGTTTAAGATCGGGAATTCATAAGTGTCCGTTCCCTGCACGCCGCCGTCCTTCAGCAGAGGACGGATGATCGGCACGGCGATCAGGACTATCAGTATCACGGCGGCGAGCGCCGCGATGCCCGGTATCAGACTTTTCGTTTTTCCGCGGTATTCCGCCGCGTCGGACAGCGTCTGCTCGTCGAGATCCGCGAGCGCGCCGGCTATTATATCGGATTTTTTCACATCAGATCCTCGCTTTCAAGTTTTTCGCGCAGCGCGTCGCGGCTGCGCTTCAGCATCATTTTGACCTTGCTTTTCGTAAAGCCGTTATTCTTGGCTATCGTCCCGATATCGGTAAAATAATAGTATCTCTGCAAAAACACGCGTCTCGCGTCGGGCTGCATGCCTTTCACGAAATCTCTGACCGAACGGGAAAGCGCCTCGGCGTACTCTGTGTCCTCGCTCTGCCCGGGGACTGATTCCTCAAGCTCGTCGAGCGCGAGTATTACCTGACCGCCGCCGCGCTTTTTTGCGTTCTGCTCCCTGATGCGCTTTATCGTGATATTGCGCACGAGCTTGCACAGATACGTGCGAAGCACAGCCGGGCGGTTCGGAGGCATGCTGTTCCATGCCGCGGAATACGCGTCGTTCACGCATTCCTCGGCGTCCTGTTCGTTTTTGATGAGATCGTATGACACGGTATAAAGATAAGCGCCGTATTTTTCCTGCGTATGCGCGACGGCGTCGCCGTCACGGTCGAAATACAGCTTTATGATCTCCTCGTCTCTCATAAAAACTCCCTGCAGTGGTTTTCATACTATATCTACCGAAAAATCCGGAAAGGTCACGTTACCGGATCCGATTTTTTATAAAATATTTAAAAATGCCGTTTTTCACGGCATTTTAGCTATTTTCTGACAGATACGACGAAGCCGCCGACGTTGTCGCCCGAGACCTCGTAGTCGCCGTCGCGCGGGACGATCACGTCTCCCTGACAGTACCACACGAGATATTCGTCATGTTCGACCTCGATCTTAAGCGGATCATCGTACGGATGGCGGCGCAGGATCTGAAGATACTCTTCAAGACACACGCCCTTGTCGGTCATATACACGGAATGAGGCAGACCGACGTATCTGAAATGGTTCGATTCGCCGGAAATGCCGGTGTACGACGCTTTGTTCGCCGGATACCTGATCACAAAACCGTAGTATTTGTAATTCTCGACGAGCCATTTCGCCTTTTCCGTCGCGTATCTGCCGTAGCTGTAGGACGCCCCGTCCTTGTCGTAGAGCCGCACGTCGAACGACAGCCCTGTGTGATGATCCGAGAAGCCGGGCAGCTCGACGTACGCCTTGTCCGATTCGTTTATAACGTACTCCTCGTAGTATTTCGTCTGCTCCGCGCTGTCGCGGTAGCCGGAGATCAGCATCAGCGGGCAGTAGCCGGAGCGATCGGCGTATGCGTCGGTCATGCGGCACAGCGCGTCGTACGCCGGCGCGCAGAGCTTGACGGAGATATTGTCGAGCGTGAAATTCTCGTGCCGCTCGTCGTAAAGCGTAAGAAGTTCGGCGTCGGCGGGCAGCGTGTAGGCGTGGTCGCGGTTTACGAGCACGAGCGTGCCCTGTTTTACGTCGAACCGCGAGTCCTCGACGGTCCGCACGGGCATCTGCGTCTCGGCTTCATCCGTGGAGGCTTCCGTGTCCGTCCGCGCCGGCGTCCCGTCCGTGTCGGACGATTCTGGCGGATAGACGATGTCGGGCTTCAGCGCCTGCGACATCACGGATTTGATAAGGAACACCGCGAGCGTGACGACAAGGACCGCAAGCATGACGATGACCGCCTTTGTCGAGGCTGTGAGCACCGTTTTCTGCCTGCGGTATGAAGGCTTGTATTTACTTGCCACGTCTTCACCTCCCGAGTGCAGATCCGGGTGCTCTGCGGCACCCGGCTGTATCAGTTCGCTTTAGGGTAATTCTGTGATTCCGGGACGCTTATCTCCTTTATGTCGGCGCCTACCGTCCTCAGCTTTTCGACTATGTTGTCATAGCCGCGTTTGATGTGATGTATATCCTCTATCGTCGTTTTTCCGTTCGCGCACAGTCCGGCGATTATCATCGCGGCGCCGGCGCGCAGGTCCACGGCGCGTACGGGCGCGGCGGTGAAGCGCGTGTTGCCTTCGATCACCGCGGTCTTTCCGTCAACTCTGATCTCCGCGCCCATTTTGCGCAGCTCCTCGATGTAACGGAACCTGTTGTCCCAGACGCTCTCGGTCAGATAGCTGACGCCGTCCGCAAGGCACAGGAGCGTGCACATCTGCGGGTTCATATCCGTCGGGAAACCGGGATACGGGAGCGTGCGTATATTCGTTTTGGCGAGCTTCCCGTCGCGGCTGACGACGACGAAATCGTCGTGCTCCTCTATCTGTACGCCCATCTCCTCGAGCTTCGCGGAAATGGACTCAAGGTGTTTCGGTATGACGTTGCTGATGCGCAGGCGGCTGTTCGTCGCCGCGGCGGCGATCATGTACGTTCCCGCCTCGATCATGTCGGGAATTATCGCGTAGGTACAGCCGGAAAGCGTGCCGACGCCCTTGACCTTTATGACGTCCGTGCCGGCGCCGGTGATCTTCGCGCCGCAGGAGTTGAGGAAGTTCGCCAGATCGACGACATGCGGCTCACGTGCGGCGTTCTCGATCACGGTGTTGCCCTCCGCCATCGTCGCGGCGATAAGCACGTTCATCGTGGCGCCGACGGAAACGCGGTCGAAATAAATGCTCGCGCCGCGGAGCCTGCCGTTTACCGCCCTGCCTTCGATGTATCCGCCTTCGACGCTGACCTCGGCTCCGAGCGCCTCGAATCCCTTGATGTGCTGGTCTATCGGGCGTATGCCGAAATCACAGCCGCCGGGACAGCCGACGTGCGTTTTGCCGAATCTGCCGAGCTCGGCTCCGGCGAGATAATACGACGCGCGCATATTGCGCACCATCTCGAACGGGGCACAGCCGCCCTCGGCGCGGGTGCAGTCCACCTCGACGGTCGTCTTGTTAAGATATCTGACCTTCGCGCCCATGGATTTGAGTATGTTGAACGAGGTGCGGACGTCGCTTATGTCCGGCATGTTCTCGAGAACTATCTTGTCTTCGATCAGAAGGCACGCGAAAATGACGCCGACCGCGGCGTTCTTCATACCGCTTACTTCTATATCACCGGAAAGCTCGTTTCCGCCTTTTACCACGAAATATTCCATAAAATGCCAATCCTGTAAGTTTGATTTTTTGCGACGTAAAAAGACGGCGCAAAAAGTTTGAAAAAGCCGAAAAAAAGCGGTCCGGCACGCCGTCATTCCTATTATAGCATACAATTCCGAAAATGCAAATGTTTTTGCTAAAATTTTCAGAATTTTAAAAAGTTTTAACGCATGCGGAAGCCGTTTATATTAAAAATCAATTTATTCACCGTATTTTAACAATCATATTTTGAAATCACAGCCGTATCAGTTTATAATAAAGAAAAACAGAGAAAAACGGGGAAAAAAGATATGATGCAGCCGCCGCCCAACAGGAGCGTGATAGACCAGTACAGAGTGCCTCCGCCCAAGAACCTGCGCGAGGTGCCCGGATACCTGAAGACACTGCTGTCGGCATTCTTCAAGAGGATGGGTTATATAATCAAGATCGTCTGGGAGGCAAGCCCCGCGATCGTGTTCGTGATGTCGTTCATGGCGCTTTTCGACGGCGTCATGCCGGTCATCGGCACGTACATAACCGGTCAGCTGATAAACAAGCTGTCAAGCGCCTACACCGGCGAGATAACGAACTTCCACATAATCACGTGGCTGCTCGTCGCCCAGTTCGCGTATCTGCTCTTCAACAGCATAATTAGGCGTATAGACGGCATCGTGGTGCGCATCTCCGGTGAGCTCGTATCGAACCACATAAAGATAAAGATAATGGAGAAGGCGAAGGAGATAGACCTCAAGAGCTTCGACTCCCCGGATTTCTACGCCAAGATGGAGAACGCCAACCGCGAGGCGGGCAACCGCCCGATACAGGTGCTCAACTCCACGTTCTCCGTGATCTCCACGGTCATAAGCCTGATGTCGTATCTGTTCCTGATCTCGATCATCGGCATACTTCCCGCGCTGCTCGTCATAGTCGTTGCGATCCCCTCGACGATAATCAACTTCGTATACAGAAAGAAAAACCACGACTACGTGTTCCGCCGCAGTAAAGACAGACGGCAGATGTCGTACTATTCCGAAGTGCTCGTAAACAAGGATCTCGTAAAAGAGGTCCGTATGCTCGGTCTCGCGGACGATTTCACGGACAGATACAAAGCCGTTTTCAAGAAGTATTTCGGCGGTCTGAAAAAACTGATGCTCGCCGAGATGTGGTGGGGCATCGGCGCGACGCTTCTGACGACGATAGTCAACTGCGTGCTGTTCGTGTCGATCGCGCGCGGCGTTTTCAGGGCCGAGTACCCGGTCGGTGACTACAGCATGTACACCGGCGCGCTCAACGCTATCTCCGGCGGCATCGCGACGCTGATAACGACGTCCGCTTCGATCTACGAGGGCACTATATTCATAAACAACCTCATCGCGTTCATGGAGGAGAAAAAGACGATCGTGCCGACGGCGGATCCTCCGCTCGAGGTGAAGCGCGGCGTCGGGCACACGATACAGTTCGAGAACGTTTCGTTCAGATATCCCGGCGTCGATCACGATATCATAAAGAACATCAACCTGACGATAAACCCGGGCGACACCGTCGTTATGGTCGGCCTCAACGGCGCCGGAAAAACGACGCTCATAAAGCTGCTGACGCGTCTGTACGACCCGACGGACGGGCGGATCCTGCTCGACGGTCACGATCTGCGTGAATACGACGTGCAGAAGCTGTACGACATGTTCGGAATAGTGTTCCAGGATTACGGCAAATACGCGGTATCCGTGCGCGACAACATCGCGTTCGGCGAGGTCGGCAAGAAGATACGCGACGAAAAGATACACGAGGCCGCATCGAACAGCAACGCCGCGGAATTCATAGACAAGCTGCCGGACAAATACGATACGCCGCTGATGAGATATTTCGAGGAGAACGGCATCGAGCTCTCCGGCGGTCAGTGGCAGAAGCTGGCGATCGCGCGCGCGTTCTATTCGGAATCCGACGTACTGATACTTGACGAGCCGACGGCGTCGCTCGACCCGATGGCGGAGCAGGAGATATTCAATCAGTTCGACGCGCTGCGCGGCGACAAGACGTCCATCTTCGTATCTCACCGTCTGTCCTCGGCGACGACGGCTGACAAGATCATAGTTTTGAAAGACGGCAGGCTGATAGAGGAAGGCACGCACGCGGAGCTGATGCGCGCGCAGGGAGAATATTATACACTGTTCTCCACGCAGGCGAAGCGTTACATAACTCCGATCGACGACAACGAAGAAAAAGAACCGCCGGCAAAACGCGGCGGAAAATCAATATTCAAAGGAGAAGATGATTATGAAGATCCTTTTTCAGGGTGACAGCATTACGGACTGGGGACGCGACAGATCGGACCCGCACAATCTCGGATTCGGTTATCCGGGATACGCCGCGAAATACATACGCGAGGCGCTGCCGGATGAAGATATCGAGTTCATCGATCTCGGCATAAGCGGAGATCAGACGGCGAACCTCGTCGCAAGACTGCAGTCGGATTTCATCGATATCGGAGCGGACGTCGTGTCCATCCTTATCGGTATAAACGACACGTGGCACAGAGCCGACACGAGACAGTATCTTGACGACGGCATATTCGAGCAAAATTACCGCACGGTGCTCGAAGCGGTCAAGAAGACCGGCGCGAAGATCATGATGCTCGAGCCGTTTTTGCTCCCCTGCCCCGATAAGATGTATTTCTACGAGGATCTGTACAAGAAGATACTCATCGTCCGCAAGCTCGCGCGCGAATACGCCGACGCGTATATCCCGCTCGACGGACTGTTCGCCGAGGCGTGCCTGTATAACGATCCGAAGTTTTATTCCGAGGACGGCGTCCATCCCGCTCCCGGCGGCGCGGATTTCATAGGAAAACTCTACGCCGACGCGTTGGTCAGGATGCTGAAGAAATAACCGGTAAATGATAAAAAGCTGCCGCGTGCGCGGCAGCTTTTTTGCTTTTATTTCGCCATGATCAGGTCGGTCAAAAACGTTCCGCCGGTCAGGGTGCCGTATTCGTCCTCATCACTGTTATGAGTTTTTGTCACCTCAAACGTATACGTAACGTTTTTGCTCTCCCCGTTTTCCTCTTTTACGAAATCGAGCGAGAACAGGATGCGGTCGTCCGAGTATTCAATTACGTTCATCGCGAGTATTACGTCATACGTCAGGATCGCTTCAAAAGAGTCCTCGTCAAAATCTATGCCGTATTCAAACGCCGGCGTGTGCTTTGCCTTTGCTTTATCCGGGTACAGCGCCACTCCGTCAAAAACGTCCGTCGCCTTTATCAACGCCGCCGCGCCTTCCTTTGTAAGATCCCGGTCCAATTCATATTCACGGTAATAGCCTTCGGCGTAAAACAGAGGATAATGCAGATCTTTTGTCAATACGTTCCTGTCCTTTTCCGGCACCTCGTCATAACTGTTGTAGAGCGCCCGGTTCGTATAGCTGTTGTATTCATACTGACCTTCCCGCAAGAGCATATACGTCTGAATAACATATGATACGCTGCCCGCAATGCCGTATTCATATTTCAGTATCCTTTCGACGAATTCTCCGCCCGTCACACGTATCCCGCCGGGATACTCCTCGATCTCAAACGTCAGATTTCTTACAGCCGAGAACATACCGTGAGGGATCGACACGTCTACCGCGATCTTTGCCGTATTTCCCTTTTTCTCTATGAGCTTTGCCGTGCGGTAATTCACCCTGACAACGCTTTGCGGACCCGGATCAAACATATACACTCTGTCGTCAATCACGTTGAACCAGAAGCTGTTGTGCAGAGATCCATCCGTTATTTCACGCGGTATATACTTGTCAAAATACGCGTAGAAATCTGATAACGCATAATACGCGGAGTATTCCTCTCTCATGCGCTCGGGCAATCCCTCCCGCTGTTCGTCGTTTTCGATCACGTGCCATTTACCGATCAGCGCGTCCGGAGCCCAGCCGTACGTGACCGCATCATACAGTTCTCCCGCGGCTTTTATCGCGTCGCGCGCGTAGAACGATATATCGGGGTCGCCGGGGATATATCCGTTAAATCCGACGGCGCAGAGCAGCTTATAGAAATCCGGATAATCGGTCATAAACTCGATCTTGTGCCGCTGTGACGCGACTTTTTTGAAAACGCCGGCGCACTTTTCTATAAATCCCGCAAGCTCGCCCTTATCCTCCGGCAAACTGAACAGCTCTTTCACATCCGGGACCGTCTGCAGTAATCCGCTTCTGTATCTCAGCGTTATTTCATAGAACATCGTTCCCATCGCCGCGCGTACGTTCACGTCCGTTTCCGCGAAATAATGAGCCAGGATGTAATCGAGCGCGGTCTGGCGGAATTCCGTGTCGTCCGTGCACAGACTGTACGCGATCGCGGCCTTCGTTCCGTTTGCGGCGTACGTTTCTATCGCATAACCGACCGTTTCGTCTCCGCGCGATCTGAACACGTCCTCTATCGCCTCATCGCCTCTGCTCAGAACGCACTTATAGCCTTTATTGTACGTGTATGCTTCTGTGAAGTTGTAGTAATACGTCTTTTCCGCGCCGTCGCGCAGGACCTTTGCAGATCCGCGCAAAGACCTCATCGTCGGCGACGTATCGCTCATCATCGTGATCTCATCCAGGACGTACGTGTGCGCGTCCGCGTCGGTATCCTTCGCGCGGGTCATATATACGTTTTCACCGCAGATGATGAAATATTTGGTGCTCGCAATGAACAGGTCGGCGTTGACGCCGCTCGTGATCATTCCGAACTTTTTCCTGAATTCGTCGGCGCTCATATTCGTGACTCTGACGAATTCCCTCTCCTCTTCTCCCCAGTACGATCTGATCAGATCGGCGAGCGCTTCGGAGGACGGGCTGATCTTCACCGTCTCGCAATACTGCGGCGGGATACCTGCCCTGACCGCGTTATACAGCTCGAACAGAGCGGTAAGAGTGTTCCTGACGCCTTCCTCCGCCGTCTCCGCGAATATCGCAGACCAGTCTTTGAAGCCGCCCTTCTTCAGCATATAATACGCGTACTCGCATTTTTTCGCGGTGCTCTCCGACAGATCCTTTGCTTTTTCCGAAAGAGTCTCGTAGTATTTCGAATACCAGCGGATATATTTTGTGCTCTGACCTTCCGCAGACGTGTCCTCTGCGATATTTTCTATATCTTCTCTTTGCCTGTCGCTGCTGATATAATCATCATACGTCATGTTCATGCAGTAGAATTCGTATATAAACCGGCCCGCGCAGTTGAGCAGCCCTTCGTCGCGTTCGTTTTCCGCCATCAGGACGACGCAGTATTTGAATACATCCTCCGCGTCGCGCTGATTGAACAGATACTCCCGCGCTTCGTCGTATTTGTACGGATCCTGCAGCAACATAAGACAGCGCTCGATCTCGTTTTCATATACGGCCGCTCCGGTATCCGCCGCCGTCTCCGCTTCCGTCGTTTGCTCTATCACAGGCGCGTCCGTCGTTACCGGAACGCTTTCCGTTTCCGTATCCGCGGGATCTGCGGTCCCGGCGACCGTCTCGCTGTCTTCGCCTGCTCCGAACACGCGACCGATCGCGGAAGCAACGCCCTGCCGCACCGGCTTGACCGACGCGAGAACGCCGAACAGGACCGCGAGCGACGCCGCAACCGCGACGCCTTTGAACAGCGGCGAGCCGAAGAACCGGCGCGCCGGTCCCTGTTTTTCGATCAGCTTTTCCATACCGCTCTCAAGTTTTCCGGAGGGAGCCCAGGTCTTGTCTTTTTCGGTAGCGTAATAGTCGCGGACGCCCGCTTCGATCAGCGCATCCTTGAACGAGAGTTTATCAGAACTCATAACCTGCCTCCTTCAGCTGAGATATGATCATTTTCTTCCCGCGGACGATCTGTCCCTTCACCGTCTGTTCGTTTCTGTGCAGCTGCGAGGCCGTCTCTTTAACAGTGTATCCCATGACACACGTAAGATAAAGCGGCGCTCTGTATCTGTCGTCCATGGCACGGAGTATACTTATTATTTTTTCATATACTTCTCTGCTCCAGACCCGCGCGTCGACGTCGGCGAAAGGATCGGACGCCGGCGGCGCCTCGTCCAGGCTCTCTGCCTTTTCGGACTGACGGAGCACGTTTACCGCCTCGTTTTTCGCTATCGTCAGAAGATAACCCTTCAGCGCGTCCTCATCGAGCATGTCGATCTTCGGCAGATGCCCGGATATTGAAACAAACGCGTTCTGCACCGCGTCTTCCGCGTCAGCAGTGTTTTTTGTGATACGTTTAGCCGCAGAGAACATTCTGGTACTGTACGTATCGTAAAGAATTTTCAGTTTTTCTTTATCCGAATACGGCATCGTACCGGCTGTGAAAAGTATCA
>JAFZRM010000103.1 GCA_017619885.1 Clostridia bacterium
AGCGCGCGGGTGGTGGGGGGGACGCCCGCGCGCGCGGCTTACGCCGCAGCAGGTCGATATATTTTGCCGGCGCAAAATTCGATATGTTTTGCATAACGCAAAACTCGATATACGCGTCGCAGAGCTCCGTGCTCGATGTGGCTTCGCCGCGAAAGGCCGTAGGGGTCGGCGCCCTTGACTACACTCTGTCAAAAGGCCCCAATTCACATTGGGGTGATGGCGGGGGTAAGTGGGTGGTTAAGGGGTGAGGGGAACCCCTGATACGCCGAGGGACGAGGCGCACGGAACGTCCCGCAGGGACACAAATTAAATTTATCGGAATTTGAAATGACGAACAAAGATTTTTGTGAAACAATCGGATACGATTTCAAGGACCCGGCGCTGCTCGACGAGGCGCTGACGCATTCGTCGTACGCCAACGAGCACAGCAGGGGCGGAGAAAAGCTGAAATTCAACGAAAGGCTTGAATTCTTCGGCGACGCGATACTTGAATTTCTGTGCAGCGAATACCTGTTTTCCGCGTATAAAAATCTGCCGGAGGGCACGCTGACGAAGATGCGCGCGGCGGCGGTGTGCGAGGACTCGCTCGCCGTGCTCGGCAGACGGATCGGACTCGGCGAGGCGCTTTACCTCGGCAAAGGCGAGGAGCAGAACGGAGGGCGCGAGAATCCGTCCATAATCGCGGACGCGTTCGAGGCGCTGCTCGCGGCGATTTATCTCGACGGCGGGCGCGAAGCGGCGGAAGCGTTCCTTTATCCGCTGCTCATACCGCAGATCAAAACGGTCTGCGTTCAGTCTAAGGACTACAAATCGCTGCTTCAGCAGTTCATACAGAACGAGCCGGGCGAAAGCGTCGAATACGTGCTCGAAAGCGAGGACGGCCCGAGCCACAACAAGACGTTTTACATGTGCGTCAAGTATCAGAACAACGTCGTCGGCCGCGGCAGCGGAAAGAGCAAGCGCACGGCGGAACAGGCGGCGGCGCACGACGCACTCGTCCTGTTCGGTGAGATCGCCGATGAGACATAAAAATATCCCCGTTTTCATCCCGCACCTCGGCTGCCCGAACGACTGCGTTTTCTGCAATCAGAGAAAGATAACGGAGCATACCGTTTTCAGAGAAGAAGACGTAAAGGCGACGATCGAGCAAGCGGTCGCCACGCTTCTGCCGGACGACGACGCTGAGATCGCGTTTTTCGGGGGCTCGTTCACCGGCATCGACCGGGATCTGATGATAAGACTGCTTGAACTCGGTCACTCATATATTGAATCCGGCGCGGTATCGTCCCTGCGCTGTTCGACAAGGCCGGACTATATAGACGGAGAAATACTCGGCATACTGAAAAAATACGGCGTCGGTACGGTCGAGCTCGGCATCCAGTCGACGGACGACCGCGTGCTCACCCTCTGCCGCCGCGGACACACCGCGGAGCAGTCGTATACTGCTATGAAGCTCATAAAAGACGCCGGTTTCGACTTGATCGGTCAGATGATGACCGGCCTGCCCGGCGCGACGCCGGAGTCGGAGATCAGGACCGCGGAGGATATCTGTAAATACGCCGACGGCGCCAGGATCTATCCGATTGTAGTCTTCAAGGACACGGAGCTCGCCTGCATGACGGAGCGCGGAGAATACGAGCCATACGCAGACGACGAGCTTATCAGGCGCACGGCGGCGGTCAAGGAAGTCTTCATCAGAGCCGGGGTTCCGACGATTCGCGTCGGACTTCAGTCAAACGAAGGACTGCAGAGCGGCGGCCAGATCGCCTTCGGCGGCTACGACGGCGCGGCGGGCGAGAGATGCGATTCGTATATCTACGGCCGCATCCTCTCGGAGCTTTTGCGCGGCAGGTCGGGCAGAGTCACGGTCGCGGTAGCGCGCGGTCACGCGTCCCGCGCCGCAGGTTACGGAAAAGAAAACAAAAAACGCCTGTACGACGAGTACGGCGTCGACATAAAAATCATTGAAAAGGACATGCCGCCGTATACGGCGGCGCTTGAGACGGAATAATGTACTTAAAATCGATCGAACTTCAGGGCTTCAAATCATTCCCGGAGAAGACGACGCTTTCGTTCAAAGAGGGCATAACGGTCATAATCGGCCCGAACGGAAGCGGAAAATCGAATATAGCCGACGCGATGCGCTGGGTGCTCGGCGAGGTGTCGTCGAGGAACATCCGCGGCACGAAGATGGAGGATATCATATTCGGCGGCGCGGAGACGCGCAAGCCCTCGGGCTTCGCGCAGGTGTCTCTGACGCTCGACAATTCCGGCGAAGAGGACAAGCTGCCGATAGAATACGACGAGGTCACCGTCACGCGCAGATATTTCCGCGGCGGGGACAGCGATTATCTGATAAACGGCAAGGCGTGCAGACTGAAAGACATCCACGCGCTCTTCATGAACACCGGTATCGGCAGAGGCGGATATTCCGTTATAGGTCAGGGCAAGATCGCCGAGATCATTTCGCTTAAAAGCGAGGAGCGCCGCATCGTGTTCGAGGAGGCGGCGGGCATCTCCAAATACAAATTCAGCAAAAACGAAGCGCTCAAAAAACTCGCCGCGACTCAGGAGAACCTGACGAGGCTAAACGACATAAACAGCGTTCTGGCTTCGCGCGTCGGTCCGCTCGAAAAAGAGTCGGAAAAAGCGCGCAGATACATGGAGATATACGAAAAAAAGCGCATGCTCGACATAGCCCTGTGGCTGTACGACATGGCGGAGCTTTCAAAGCGGATCGCCTCGCTTCGCGGGACTTACGAGATATACTCGTCCGACCTCGAGCTTACCGAGGGCGAAGCGGACAGGCTTTCCGAGCAGTCAACCGCGCTTTTCGACGAACTGCAGAACCTCAAACAGCAGACGGAGCGGTGCAACACCGAGCTTTCGCGCACGCAGAACGAGCGCACGGAGGCGACGAACAAAGCGGCTTTCGCCACGGCGGAGGCTCAGCATTTAAGAGAGAAGATAGAAGAGCTGACGCAGAGGCTCGACAACCTCAGACAGAGCCTCGCCGACGCGAACAAACTTAAAAACGAACGCCAGGCGCAGCTCGACGCGTCGCGCGAAAAAGACGCGGAGCTGTCCGCGAAGGAAGCCGCGGCCGAAGAGGCTTACGAGCGCATTTGCGAAAAGATAGACGAATGCGCCGCCGAATCCGCGGACACGGCGGAGAAGATAAAACAGCTGTCCGACGAGATAATCGATCTGCGCATCAGGCTGACGGTAACGGACACGTCCGACACCGCGGACAGCGAAAAGACCGCCGAGCTCGACGCGTCGATCAGCGCGCAGAACGACGCGATCGAAAGACTCAAAGCCGAAGTCGAAGCGGCTGAAAACTCGGAGCGCGCGTACGCGGAAAAGCGAGCTCAGACGCAGCAAAAACTCGCACAGCTGAAGGAAGCTTCGGCGAAGAACGCCGAACAGCAGCAGATATACCGCCGCAAAAAGGATGACGCCGACGTGGCGTATCAGGTGGCGGAGAGAAAATCCGAAGCGCTGAAGCGTATGGAAGAGCTTTTCGAGGGCTATTCACGCGCCACGCGTTTCGTGATGGACGAATACAAAAAAGGAAACATCAGCGGCAAGATCTACGCCCCCGTGTCGCAGCTGATCTCCGTGCCGGAGAAATACTCCACGGCGATCGAATGCACGCTCGGCCCCGCGCTGCAGCACATAGCGGTCGAGGACGAGGGATCCGCCAAGGCGGCGATGTACGCGTTGAAAGCCGCCGGCGCCGGACGCACCACGTTTCTGCCGGTGGCGACGGTCAGACCGGCGTTCATGTCGGTCGACACCGACAAGCTGGCAAGACAGCGCGGCTTCGAAGGCATAGCGTCCGATCTCGTGTCGTGCGACGCCAAATTCGGCGACATCTGCAAAAGCCTGCTCGGCAGGACCGCGGTGTTCGACAACATAGACAACGCCGTCGCCTGCGCCCGCGCGTTCGGCTACAAGGTCAGGATAGTTACGCTCGACGGTCAGCAGATAAACGCGGGAGGCTCGTTCACGGGCGGCTCCGGCATCAAGGACGGCGGCATCCTGTCACGCGGACGCGAGATAGAAGCGCTGGCGGATCTGATGCGCAAGTGCAGAGCATCGTCCGACGAGGCGGCGAAAAAGCTCGGTGAACTTGAAAAAGAAGCCGATAAACTCAGCCTCGACTCCGACAACGCGACGGCCGAGGACGGCATAATCGCCGCGCTTGAAAACGAAGCGAATTCCGCGGTAAAGGTCGCTCAGGCGAGACTTGACGAGGCGTACGCGAGAGCCGGCGAGATCGAAGCCGAAAAGAGCGGCATATCCGAGAAGGCTCAGATGCGGCGCGCGAAGCGCGAAGAGGATTCGAAAAGGCTCGAGGACCTCAATTCAGAGGTTAAACAGCTTACCGAAAAAGCGGAACAGCTCGACGCAGACATGAACGAAGACAACGCGGAACAGCAGCGCCTGCGCGGCGTGCTCGAGGAAGCGAGAGTCAACGCGGCGGGCAACGCGCGCGGCACCGCGGCGTTCGAGGCGTCGTTGTCCGAAAGCGAGAGCACCTGCGCCGTACTCGAGCAGAGCATAAGCTCCGCCGAGGAGCAGCTGAAAAACCGCATCGGAAAGCTCAACGAAAACGCGGAGAGCGCGAGCAGGACCGGCGTCGATATAGCCGGCTACGAAACGAAGATAAAAGAGCTGAACGAAAAGATCGCGGAGCTTTCCCGCCTCACGGTTCAGACGGAGGGCAAATACACCGTTTCACTGAACGAGGAGAGGGAAAAGACCGAGCTCAAACAGCAGCTCATCGAAAAGAAGATACAGGCGGAATCGAAACTCGAGAACGCCGAGAACGAGCGCGAAAAGCTCAAGGTCGTGCTCGAGGAGAATTACGAAATCGGCTACGCCGAGGCGAAGGAAAAGGCGGTCGAATACAACTGCCCCGAGGTGACCGAGCAGAGCCGTCCCGCGCTGTCGAAGCGTCAGGGCGAGCTGCGCGGCAGGATCCGCGCGCTCGGCAACGTAAACGTCTCCGCGATCGAGGAATACGCCGAGGTCAAAAAACAGCACGACGAGCTGACGGCGCAGATCGCCGATCTGACGAGCTCCGAGACCGATCTGCTCCAGATCATCTCACAGCTCGACGAGGAGATGAAGACCGGGTTCGTCCGCGCGTTCGAGAACATCAACCTGCACTTCGGTCAGGTGTTCCGCAGACTTTTCGGCGGCGGTACGGCGGAGCTCGTGCTCCGCGAGCCGGACAACGTGCTTGAATCCGGCATCGAGATAAACGTGGCGCCTCCCGGAAAGATAATAAAGAACCTGTCGCTTCTGTCCGGCGGCGAGCAGTCGTTCGTCGCGATAGCGATATATCTCGCGCTGCTCGAGGTCAACCCGACGCCGTTCATTATGCTCGACGAGATCGAGGCGGCGCTCGACGAGGTCAACGTCGACCGCTTCGCGCAGTACGTCCGCGAGACGCAGGACAAGACGCAGTTCATACTGATCACGCACAGGCGCGGCACGATGGAGGTCGCCGAGAAGCTTTACGGCGTGACGATGCCGACGAAGGGCATCTCCAAAGTACTGTCGGTCGACATCAACGAGATCGAGGAAAAAATCGGAAAGCTGGAATGATAAATGGGATTTTTTGAAAAACTGAAGCAGGGTCTGCTCAAAACGAAAAACGCGCTTTTCGGCAGGGTCCGCGACCTTTTCATATCGATGAGGAAGGTAGACGAGGATCTGCTCGAAGAGCTTGAAGAGATACTGATAACCTCCGACGTCGGAGTCGAGACTACCGAAAAGATAATCGCAAAGCTCCGCCGCCGCATACAGGAGGACAGGATAACCGAATCCGAGGACGCGTATAACGCCCTGAAGGAGGTCATCGCCGGCATGATCGAGGACGGCGCGCCGCTCGATCTGTCGACAAAGCCGTCCGTCATACTCGTGATCGGAGTCAACGGCGTCGGCAAGACTACCACCA
>JAFZRM010000104.1 GCA_017619885.1 Clostridia bacterium
AAGCGGGCGGCTTCGCTTCATTAGGCAACCAAGTTGCCGTCTTCATTAGGGCATAGCCCGTCTTCATTAGTGAGCGAAGCGAACGTCTTCATTATACCGGTTGAACACGAAAAAGCAGACTGATTTTGTTCTCAGTCTGCTTTTGTTAAGTGCGCACTTACTCACCACTCGAACGTGAGGTGAAAGAATATCCTTATGACGGTCGGGCATTCACACACGGCTCGTTTTGTTTGAAAGACGCCAGCGGTCCGGGCGCCCCGTTTCCCGCATTTTCACGCTTTGTAAACTTTTTTATCTTGACACGGTCATTTACCCTGTGATATAATATGCAAAAAGCCACGGAGGCAAAGGAAATGATATCAACGAAAGGCCGTTACGCGCTTCGCGTAATGATAGACATAGCCGAGAACGGCGGCAGCTCCGTCCCTTTGAAGGACGTAGCGGAAAGACAGCAGATCTCCAAGAAATATCTTGAAATAATAGTAAAGGATCTCGTGCACGGCGGGCTGATCGCCGGCTGCAGCGGAAAGGGCGGGGGCTATACGCTCTGCCGCGCCCCGGAGCAGTACACCGTATACGAGATACTGAAACTGACGGAAAGCTCGCTCACGACCGTCGCGTGTCTTTCCGACGGCGTCGACTGCCCGCGCGCGGCGCACTGTCAGACGCTTCCGATGTGGGCGGAATTCGACCGCATGGTCTGCGATTATTTCAATTCGAAAAAGCTGACCGATCTGATGAGGAAAGTATGAGATCGTATATAAACGACTGCACCGACCCTTATTTCAATCTCGCCGCGGAGCAGTATCTGCTCGACACGGAGGACGGGCCGGTCTTCATGCTCTGGCGCAACAGCCGCTCCGTCATAATCGGGCGCAATCAGAACGCCTACGCCGAGATCGACCGCGCGTTCGTCCGAGACAACGGCATCGCGGTGGTTCGCCGGCTGACCGGTGGCGGCGCGGTGTTCCACGACCCGGGGAATCTGAACTACACGTTCATCGTCCCGAAGGACGGACCGTCCGGCATCGACTTCCGGCGCTTCTGCGAGCCGGTCATCGGCCTGCTCCGCTCGCTCGGCGTGCCGGCGGAGCTTTCCGGCCGCAACGACATGACCGCGGAGGGGCGAAAATTCTCCGGCAACGCGCAGTGCGTGTATAACGGAAAGATCCTTCATCACGGTACGCTGCTTTTCAGCGCCGACGTATCAGAGATGGCGGGCGCGCTGCGCGTCGATCCCGAAAAAATGACCGGGAAAGGCATCAAGAGCGTGCGCTCGCGCGTCTGCAACCTGATCGAATATCTGCCGGACATGACGGTGCTCGGCCTGCGCGACGCGCTGATGGCCGCCGTCGGCGAGGATCCCGAACCGTTCTCCGCGGAGCAGACGGCGGGAATAGAGGCTCTGCGCGAAAAAAAGTACGCGACGTGGGAATGGAACTACGGCGTATCAAAACAGTACGGCAAAACCGTGAGCCGCCGTTTCCCGTACGGCACGGTGCGGCTGTCATATACCGCCGATCACGGCAGGATCACCGAGGCGCGCTTCGAGGGCGACTATTTCGGGGTCAGGTCCGTAACGGCGCTCGAGGAATCGCTCGCCGGCTGCCGGCTGACGCGCGCGGACCTTGCGGAAAGACTCGCCGGGTGCGGCGATTTCATCGCGGGCTCCTCGCCCGACGAGCTGGCGGAGCTGTTCGAGATCTGACCGAAGACAAAAAACCTTCCCCCGGCGGGGAAGGTTTTTTCGTTTGCCCGTAGCAGTCGGCGCCCACGACGACCCGTTGCCGAAAGCCCCAAGTCACGTTGGGGGGGATGGCGGGGGTACGGGGGTGGATAGGGGGGCGTGGGAACCCCCGTCGCGCGAAGCGCACCGAACGTCCCGCAGTAGGGGTTCCCCGCCGCGAGCTGGAGAGCGGTGGGGGTTCCCGCAGGGACACCTCTCTGCTTTTGACGCCGGTAAAATACCGGCGCCGCTTTTCAGTTCTGTTTTCTTACCGACATGTATTCGTCGTAGGGCTTGAAATAAGGGCAGGCGCCGGTGTTCCCGGCGGCGAAGCGTTCCGCCTCGTCCTCATCGAGCGACATTTTGCAGTAATACTCGTTGTACCGCTCGTCGTAATCGTAGTATTCGCAGTCCTCGCACCTCGACTGCGGCGTTTTGCGCTCGCTCCTCATTTTTTCAGCCCCGCGGCGACCGCGCGGTCGATCTTTTCTCTCGTTTTAAGGATATATCCCTCGCATCTCGGATAATCGGCAAATTTCAGCGGGCGCTCGAGCCCTTCTTCAAGCAGTCCCACGGTGTATTCTCTGCCGTATATGCTCTCGCAGAGGCGCAGCGCGCGCAGATCGTCGAGCGCTTCGGCAAACGCGCGTATCCTGATCGACTCGTACGGCGACCCGTCCTGCGCCGGCCAGACGGAGAACGCGTCGCCGGCCTGTCCGAAGTAGTCGCAGGCGCTCGAGATATACGGATTTATCGGGTCGTAACTGCCGGCGTTGTTGTAGAAGTTATAGCCCCACTGCAGAAATCCCTTGACGTCGTACTTGTAGAACAGGAAACCGATTATGCGCGTGCGGTAAGACGGCATCGCGATGAACCTGTTCGGCACGCCGGTGTGCTGTCCGCAGCAGTAATAAGTCCATAGATCGGGCACCCCGGCCTCGTAGAACGGCTCGATGTGATCGCAGGCGGGGATCGGGTGTTCGACGACTCCGTCGCGGTAGTACTCTATGCTCGACAGAGCGTCCATGATCGGATAACCGCGCAGAAGCTCCGCGATGCCCTTCTTCGCCTCTCTGTATACCGGCAGCTGCTGAGCTGACGGCTCGTCGGAGACGTGGAAGCGGCAGTTTTTGTCGACTCCCTCGGCGCGCAGGAATCCGAGCAGCGCCGGGATGAAGGCGGCGAGGAATCCGCGGTATTCTTCACCGGTCGAATCGGTGTCCCAGCCGAATATCTGTTTCTCGGCCCCGCCGACGTCGGCGACGATCTTCGGCGCGTGCGCGGCGCCCCACTGCGTGAACAGATGAGAGATCTCGAAATTGTATATGCCGACGCGGTGACACATGCGGATCCAGCGCTTCAGTTTTTTGAAGCCGAATTCGTAACCGCCGTCCGTGACTTTGACCTCGACCAGCTGGACAGTGGCGCGCTCGCCGCCGATATGCGTGTCGAGCGGCGGGGTGAATACCGGCGTGAGAATCATCGTCATGCCGTTCTCAGCCGCGCATCTCGCGTAATTTTCTATGATCTTCCAGTGCTTTTCGGAGAACACCGGCACGTTGTAGTAGCTCGCGAGACAGTCGCAGTGGAACCACTGCGTGTAAAGCAGCGTCGACGGGGGGAGCTCCGCGTCGATCACGGTGACCGTCAGAGATCCGGTGAAAATCGCCTCGCCGGAAAGCGACAGGGTGAGCTTTATCTCGTGTTCGCCCGCTTTAAGTCCGTTTTTGCCGGGTTCAGCCTGCAGCCACAGGCAGCGTGTCTCCTCCTCGCAGACCGGGACAGCGGTCCCGCCGTGATGCAGAGGCAGAAGCAGATCGGGATAAAATCCCGGCGTTTTTGACAGGTAGTCGTCATCGCACATCGTCGGGAACACCGGCATAAGCACCGGCACCTGTTCGACCGTGCGGACCGACAGCGGTATCGCGGAGTCGACGTTGATCGCGGCGAAACCGCGGAACTGCGACGGCACGCCCTCCATGCGGTAGCAGAGCTGGAACGCGGCTTTTTCGTTTTTATACGCCGTCAGACTTGTAAGGGCTGGCTTGCATTCGGGATCGTCCCCGATGAAACACTTCTGAAGTGACGAGATAATCTTCGCTTTGAACATGATAGACCTCCTTGCCGACCTGTTAGATAAAATTATATCCGAGACATTTTATAATATTTCGCCGGTTTGTATTGACACAAACGAAAAACTGTGTTAAAATACGATTAACGGACCGGAATCATCCGGAAACACTACAGGAGGAGATCATGAAGAAAATAGCTGCTCTTTTCATAGCGGTGCTGCTCATCGCTTCAATCGTCGCCGTCATACCCGTAAACGCGGCTGAGGAATTCTCATACGTCCACATCACGGCAAGCGGAAACGACCCGTACGCGACGTTCACGTTCAGCCCCGACGGCAATAACGACACGATAGACCCCGACACCGTAAAATGGGCGGTCATCAAATACCGCACCATAACCGAGACCGACAACACCGGCGTACAACTGATCGGTCAGTTCTACATCACGCCCGCGGCCGAACCGTTCGTGCCGATAAAGTACAACCACACCGGCAACTGGGAGATTCTCGTCGTCGACCTGACGACCGTCAGCGAGAAAGCGACGCTCTCGTCCGCCTGGAATTCCAAGAAGTACACCTCAACGTCAACGATAAGATTCGACCCGCTCGAATCCAACCGCGACGCCGAGGCGGCGCATAACGAAGAAGACGACGCGGTCGTATCCGACGGCGACAGCATCGATATCGCGTTCATCGCGTTCTTCGACAACGAAGATGATGCGAAAGCGTACGACGGCACGCAGAACACCCCGTACTGCCAGCTCATGCCGGAAGACCTTGAATGGTACTCCGACGGTTACAACATCGGCGACATCGAGTATATCGAAGGCAAGAAGCCTCACACCGATACGACTGCCGCAGCGACGACCGAAAAAGAACCCGACACCGAGCCCGCGACCGAGGCTCCTTCGACCGACGCTCCCGCGACAGACGCGACCACGACCGCCGCTCCGGATAACACCACCGCCGAAGCCGGCGACAGCGCGGCCACTACCGACAACGCGCCCGAGGACGGCAAGACGAGCAAATTCCCGGGATGGGCTATCGCTCTGATAGCAGTCGCCGCGGTAGTCCTCGTCGCCGCGATCATCACCGGCGTCGTCAGCAAAAATAAGAAAAAATAAACCACAGATAATACGAAGATCCGCCGCATGACGCGGCGGATCTTTTGTAGTTAAGAGGTAAGAGTGAATAGTTTCGGTGTCCCTACGGGACAAATTTGTTTACCTTCCCCTATTGGGGAAGGGGGACCGCGCCGGGGTTCCCCGAAAACGAGGAACGAGTTTTTGGGGGTTCGCGGCTTGCGGTGGATGA
>JAFZRM010000105.1 GCA_017619885.1 Clostridia bacterium
GCAGTCGGGTCTGCCGCAGCCGAAGCCGGGACCGCGGTCGAAGTGGATCTCGGAACACGGTCCGCAGGGGCCGGATCCGATCTCCCAGAAGTTGTCCTCTTTGCCGAGCCTGATTATCCTGTCGGCGGGGACGCCGTTCTGCTTGTTCCAGATCTCGAAAGCCTCGTCGTCGTCTTCATATATGGTGACCCAGAGCCTGTTTTCCGGGATCTCTATGACTTTAGTAAGATATTCCCATGCCCAGGAGGTAGCTTCTTTTTTGAAGTAATCGCCGAAGCTGAAGTTGCCGAGCATTTCAAAGAACGTGCCGTGACGCGCGGTCTTGCCGACGCGCTCGATATCGGGCGTTCTTATACATTTCTGACAGGTCGTCATCCTGTGCCTCGGCGGCTCCTCCTCGCCCTTGAAATATTTCTTGAGAGGAGCCATGCCGGCGTTTATAAGCAGAAGAGATTTGTCGTCTGCCGGCGGGATGAGCGGAAAGCTCTTATGTCTCAAATGTCCTTTGCTTTCAAAAAACGAAAGATACGATTCGCGAAGATCGTTAAGTGATGTCCATTTCATCAACAGTAATACCTCATTGTATTTTTATCGTCTTATTATATCAAATCCGCCGTTAAAAATCAAGACGTTTTTGCTATATTTTAAAAAAATTCTTGCATTTTTTATATGCGCGTGTTATAATGAGATCACATTGATTCATTGAGGTGTGATATGACGAATAAAGACGTTTTTCTGCCGTCGAATATACTGCTTCCGCACTTTCGCCGCAATCGCGAAAAGATGATAAAATACGCGGTGATTGCCTGCGATCAGTTCACTTCCGAGCCGGGATACTGGCAGAGTGCAAGAGAGATAATCGGCGTCGCTCCGTCGACTCTCGATCTGATGCTGCCCGAGGTGTATCTTGACAGGGCCGACGAAATAACGGAGACGATACACGGAAAAATGGAAGAATACGCCGGTAAATATCTGACCGACGCCGGCTGCGGCATGATATACTGCGAGCGCACGCTTCCGTCGAACAGGCGCGTGCGTCACGGCATAATCGGTATGATAGATCTCAACGACTACGAATACACGAAGGGCAGCAGCGCGCCTGTCCGTTCAAGCGAGGCGACGGTCGTCGAGCGCATACCGCCGCGTGTCAAGGTGCGCCGCGGGGCTTTGCTCGAACTGCCGCACGTCATGGTGTTTTTCGACGACGAAAAAGACGGGCTGAACTCTTATATGAACGGTATAAAAGACAAAAGACGCAAGCTTTACGATTTCGATCTGATGCTCGGCTCGGACAATATCAAAGGCTATGCGCTCGAAAACCAGGATATCCTGTACGTTCAGTCGTATCTGCGCGGCGAATGCAGCAAAAACGGTCTGACCTTCACCGTCGGCGACGGCAACCATTCCCTCGCGTCGGCAAAGGCGTATTTTGAGGAGATGAAAGAAAAATACGGCGATGCGGCAAACGACATGCCCTGCAGATACGCGCTTGTCGAGATCGTTAACATTCACGACGAGGCGATAGAGTTTGAACCGATCTACAGGCTGATAAAGAACAAAACGGCGGATGATTTCATCAAGGAGCTGTCCGCAAAACTTGATGTAAGATATGAGCCGACTGAAAGCTGTTTCAGATACGATATTATATCCGAAGGTGTGACGAAAACGGTTTATATTAACGAGCCGAAAACTACGCTGCCCGTGGCGGAATTGCAAGCGTTTCTCGACAGCGGCGACTATAAGATTGATTATATTCACGGGCTCGATTCGATTTCCGCGCTGTCGGTCAACGGTAATATCGGTGTAGTTTTTGAAGGAATGAAAAAAAGCGAGCTGTTCCCCGCCGTGATAAACGACGGCGCCCTACCTCGCAAAACCTTCTCCATGGGCGAAGCGAAAGACAAACGTTTCTATCTTGAAGCGAGAAAAATCAAATAAATCAAAAACGTAAACGAGGCGAGGAATTATTCCCCGCCTCGTTGAAATCATCGCGGAAATATTAGTGTCGAAAGCGCTTTTTTCTGTTCTTCCGTTGGTGGTTTTAATTTGCCGTTGTCGAGCAGTGCGCGAACGCAGTGCAGTATAAACCAGCCGTCTGAGCGAAATACGTGCTGCAGTTCATACTCCTTGACTTTTTTCAGGTGTGCGGGCACGGTCTCAAGAGCCGCTTCTATATAAGGCGCTTTCAATTCATCGAATTCCGCCTTGTGCTTTTCTTTGATACTTTCTCCGATCCGCATAAGCTCGTCCATCACTTTTTTATCTTTGATTATAACGGGCTGCCAGAAGATCTTGAAAGCCGTTTTGTAATCACCGTATGTTTTTACATAGCCACGCTCGGCAAGCCACGCGTACTCTTCTTCGCAGAGCAAGTATTCGGCGGTAAAATCACCGAGCACACGCATCATTTTTTCAAACAAATCACCGTCAACGGTAATGCGTCTGCCGGACCATTCGGTATCGACCGTCCATAATGCGTACCCGTACCCGTCTCTGCAGAACAGACCGGGGCCGCAAAAGTCGTTCATATATACGTAATCTTCCGGCAAAGTCAGTGATTCGGGGGCAATTTCCGCGTGGAAGATATTGTTGCCGCCGTCCGGGCGGATCGTCGCGACCTGTTCGAATTTGATTTTTTCCTCACCGAGCGGTTCGTTTCCGCCTGCGGTGATAAAGGGTATAAGCGTCCATAACAGGTAATTGAGATCGGGCTTTCCAGAGTCCGTGCGCTTGTTGCAAAGAATGAATTTATCGTCCATCATACCGCTTTGCATAAGTTCGCCGTACAGCTCGTTTGCAAATATCGACGCGGCTTTTTTATACAATTCGTCCTGTACGGCCAAAAATCCGGAGGTCGGTTCGCTCAAAAGGAAATTGATGATATATTTTGAGTTTTGCTGTTTTAACAGTCCGTATTCTTCGAGATTTTCGATCTCGCTTTCGACGTATACCGGAGATACGCCGAGGTCGTCGGCTATTTCTTCAACAGACTTTGCTTCATTACGCACGTCGTAGCAGATATTCTGCGATAAAGATGAGCGCAGAAATTCTCCCACGTGTCTGTCGCCCGCGCTGCCGTTTATGCCGATATACCGGAATTTGACCGGGTTGAATTTAAGTTGATTTGATTTTCTCATTTTTTCCATACCTCTTTTCAGTTCTTTTTTTGCTTCGAACAAGTGCCATTTGACAGTTCCGAGAGGTATTCCGAGCTCGTCTGCGATATCCGACTGTTTTCTGTTTTCGTAATAGTACGCGATAACGATCCTGCGCTGCAGCTTTGACAGATATGCTATCTCGCTTTGCAAGCGTTTGACTGTTTCCCCGTCTGTATCATCTGAAAACAGGTATGTCGGGTCTTCCGCTTCGGCAAGCATATCAAGCGAAATGCCTAACGCGTTTTTTGCCGCGTTGCGGTAATAGTTTGCAAGCGCGTTATGTGCGACTGTCCATATAAACTTTCCCGCGTCTTCTATATCGTCGCGCAGAAGCATGGCGCGGTAGGCTTTCAGGATAATATCCTGAGACAGATCCTCCGCATCGTGGATGCTTTTACACCGTTTCAGCGCGAAACCGAAAACAGGTTTCAAATATTCGGTTATGATTTTCTCGGCGTTTTCTCTGTTCACTTGTTCGTACCTCTGTGAATGCATTCACCCATATAGACACAAAAAATCGAAAAGGTTGGAATTTTACAAAAAAATTACACCGCCGAATTTCGCCGGCGGTGTAAATCTATTTATCATATTTTTCCACCGCATAGATGAACGGGCTTGTCGGGGAGTTTATCATTTTGTACTGAATGACGGAGTAGTATATTTTATCGTACGACGACAAAAGCGAGTATAATTCCCTGCCCTCTTTTTCGCCTTCGGCGTGGCCGGGGTAGACGGAGATAACGAGAACGCCGCCTTTTTCCATAAGCTCTATGCCGTCCTTCACCGCTTTGAGCGTGCTTTCCGTCATCGTGGTGACTGTTTTGTCGCCGCCCGGTCGGTAGCCTAAATTGAACATACCGCACTTGAACGACGAAACGTACTTAGCTATATTCGCGTGGCTGTCGAGTATAAGCCCGGCGTTGTCATAACCATGCTCCGACAGCAGTTTACCTGTGTTCTCTATCGCTTCCTTTTGAATATCGAACGCAAAGACCTTTCCCTTCGGTACGAGCGAGCAGAGGTACGCGGTGTCGTGACCGTTGCCCATCGTGAAATCGACGAGCGTGTCGGTTTCTTTTATTTTGCCCGCCAAAAAGCTTTTAGCGGCGTCAAGCAGCTGCATCAGTTCTCTCCCTTATCGTTCGTACAGGCGACGTTAATATAGCGGCTGTAAACGCCCGGAAACGAATCGGGTATCTCTACCGCGCCGGCGTACGTTTCGTAAAAGTGCTTTGCGGAGCCCGCCGTCCAGCCGATTATCGCGTAACCGTAACCGTATTCGCGCATCGACAACAGACACTTGATCATAAGCGCGCGCCCGACGCCCATTCGTCTGTATTCCGCGTCGACGCCTGTAGGACCGAAAAAGCCGCGCGCCGTCGCGTCGTAAGCCGCGAAGCCTATGACCTTTTTGTTCGTCACGGCGGCGAAAACGGATATAGGCGTATTGCAGAAGCCTGCCTCGCACTCGCTTCTCCAGCCCTTGCCGAATTTCTCCTCGATGAAATCGAGCACCTTGTATTTATCCGGTGACAGTACGCGGATGATGTGAATATCCTTTTTCTCAAGCTCGTCGATGAGCTCGGGGCAGTCCTTTATATCGTACAGTTTTACCAAAAGATCGGCCATGATACACCTCAATGATCGGGGCTGCCGCCTAAGCGGCAGCCCGTTTTATCAAACTTCGAGTTCAATTTCCTGCGGAAGCAGTATTTCGGATTTGATCGTTCCGTCGTCGCGCGTGTAGTGCGTTACCTCGATCGCGCCGTAAGGCGTCGGATACGTGCCTTTCGCAAACGTCAGATCGCCTAAATGCGGCGTTATGCGGACTTTTTTGAACCCGGGCTCGGTGACCTGGATGCCGAGAACGTATCTCGAAAGCCAGGGGCACGGACCGGACGCCCAGCCGTGGCAGAGACTGTGACGGAATTTGACGTAGCAGTACGCGCCGTAATCGCCGTGGACGTCGATCTTGCCCTCCGGCACGACCTGGTCGATCGGCGCGGCGTTCTTCAGCCAGTCGAGATTGAAGTCTTCCCAGAACGTCGTCGCGCCCATATCGAGCATGCCGCCCCAGTATTCTTTCATATCATTCATCGCGCCTTCGTAATCGCCGGCGAGCGATTTCGCGGCGAGAGTATAGTAGCCGAAGAACGTGGAATAACCGTGCGCGCCGTTCGGCTTCAGAAGTTTTTCGTTGATCTTTTTCGGATCGGAAATACCGGACAGGGCCAGCAGCGACGCGGCCTGTTTTGATCCGTTGCAGTCGGGCTCGGATCTCGTGAGCTTTTCGGAGGTGTCAGCGCAGAGCTTTGACGTTTCATCGTCGCCGAGTTCCGCCATCAAAAACGCTCCGGCGTCGAACGCGAGCTTCATCAGACCCTGCAGGCCGGCGTGCTTGGCGACCTCGTCGTCGTTGTTCGGCCAGTCGAGGAACCTGCGGCCGGGCAGAATCTCCTGGCCGTCGTCGCTCACGTATTTAGACAGCTCGACAAGCAACGCTTTCATGTATTCGTGCTGTTCCGCCAGGTATTCTTTATTGGCAAGGTGCATATACCACTCGTAATGGATGAGCAGCCACCAGATCGAATACGCGGTGATGCCGTTCATCCACGTGCCGATAGGCGTCTGATCTCTCACGTGATCGAGCGACTTCGGAACGACGTCGTTATAACCGAACGCAGCGAGTATCGTCATCACCTCGGTGTGCATATCGCCGATCCAGACGAGTCTGTCGCGCTTGATGCCGTCCCAGAGGTATTCCTGCATATTCAGATGCGCCGTATACGCCGCGGTCTCCCAGATCTTGTTTACACGCGTGTCGCTGCATTCGAAAGAACCGATATAATCAAGATCTCTGTAATGGAACACGCCCTGCAGAGCCTTGAGCGATACGGACGAGTTTTTGTCGAGCAGCTCGACGTATAAGAATCTGTATCCCGATTCATTCGTTTCGTTTGCGGAATAGAATCCCACGTTCATCACTCTGTCGCGGTTGGCGTGGTCGTTCGTCGTGTTCTTCACGCCAAGCGGCGTGAGCGCTTCCATGACGCTTTCGCCCGTGCGGACGAGTATGTTAGCGCGCGGATTCCCGCCGCCTACGCCTACAACCATGATCCGTGCGGAGCCGCTGAATTCGATGCCGAAATCAACGAGGACCGCCGCGTTTTCGCCTTCCGCGTCGTTTTTCAGGACGCAGAGGACGGGTTCGGTCAGCGCCACCTGATTGTCTTTTTCGATCAGCAGCGTATTGGCGGAGGCTACGTTTCCTTTTGTTAAAACGATCCTTTTCGGCGTCAGATACCGTCTTGTCCTCGGGTCGGTCTGATCCGAGCGCAGAGCGATGAATTTATCGGTCAGAGTTGACATGTTTTTGATTCCTTTCTGTTTTATGATTTGATTTTAACATATCAAAGACTTTAAATCAAATAATATCATTTGACAAATCGTGGTATAAGATGTTAATTGTGCGGCCGAGACGTAAAAAAACGCCGCCGGCATATTACCGGTGACGTTTAGTCTGAATTATTCCGTTTTGCCGCATCTGAACACGAGCGCACACCAGCCGTTCTCCTCGGATGCTTCCACCGGTACAAACGGAGTTTTGCTCATCGCATCAAGGACTTCCTCCCTGCGCTCGACCAGAATGCCGGACGCTATGAATACCGTGCCTTCGTGTGCGAATTTATACAGATCCGGACTCATCCTGATGATGATATCGGCGACGATGTTCGCGCAGATAAGGTCGTATTGTCTGCGCTCGACGCTTGACAGAAGATCCGATACGTTTGCGCTGATGTTTTCACATTTGTTGATCTTCGCGTTCTCCGCCGCTATCCTGACGGCCGTCGGGTCTATGTCGTAAGCATTTATCTTACCCGCGCCCAACAGCGACGCCGAGATCGAAAGAATACCGCTGCCGGTGCCTATATCGAGCACGGATTCGCCGGGCTTCACGTACTTTTCGATAAGAGTCATGACGAGTCTCGTCGTCTCATGCGTCCCGGCGCCGAAAGCCATTCCGGGATCCATAATGAGCGGCAGTTCGTTTTCCTCAGGTTCGTATTTCTCCCAGGCGGGGACGATGACGATCCGGTCCCCGACTTTTATCGGGTGATAATACTTCTTCCAGCTGTTCGCCCAGTCGTCATCCGATACGTCGATGACCTCGAGCCTGCAGTCAAGACCGAGTGCGGCGAGCCGTTCCCTGATGAAATATACGGATTCCTCCGGGTTTCTCTCCTCGGATATGAATACGCTGACGCTCGATTTCGTCTTATCCATTTTAAGTAACTCGTCGTTGATCAGATCGGCGTAGACGTCCTTGAAAGTCTCTTCGATATCGGAATAATCCTCGATCATAAGGCCGTTGTCCGTCATGCTCATGACGGCGGTCACTTCGTCGAGATCTGCGGTGTCGCAGGTGACTTTGATCTGCTTATAATCCATTATTTCTTATCCTTGAAGATCTTGTCGAAGAATTTCTGCTTGCTCTTGAAATTGTTTTTGCCGCACGCGACGGAAAAGTCTTTCAAAAGCTGTTTCTGCTTGTCGTTGAGTCCCTTCGGGGTCTCGACAATGACTGTGAAGATCAGGTCGCCTTTCTTGGTCGAGTTGACGTACTTTATGCCCTTTCCCGCGAGCTTGAAGCTCGTTCCCGTCTGAGTCCCTTCGGGGATGTTATACTTCACGTTGCCTTCAAGGCTCGGAACGTCGATCTCGGCGCCGAGGGCCGCTTCGGCGAATGTGATCGGGATCTCGCAGTAAATGTCGTAGCCGTCACGCGTGAAGACGTTGTGCGGCTTAACGTCGACTTCGATTATAAGATCGCCGGTCGGTCCGCCGTTCGTGCTCATGTTGCCCTGACCGCGGACGGTGAGCTGCTGCTCGTCGTCGATGCCGGCGGGGATATTGACTTCAAGCTTCTTGTTGATGCGGATGTATCCCTTACCCTTGCAGTTGGAGCACGGGTTCGGAACGGTCTGTCCTCTGCCTCCACAGTCGGGGCACACCGTCTGCTGCTGCATCATGCCGAACATCGTGCGTTGGGACGTCGTGATCGTGCCGCGGCCGCCGCACTTCGTGCAGGTGACGGGGCTCGTGCCCTTTGCGGCGCCGGAGCCGGCGCAGTCGGGACACTTCTCGATACGCGGGTACGTTACTTCCTTCTTGCAGCCGAACGCGGCTTCCTCAAACGTCAGATAAACTCGCTGATATACGCTCTTGCCGGCAGTCTGCCGCGTGCCGCCGCTTCTCGAGAATCCGGAGCCGGCGCCAAAAAAGTCGCCGAAAATACTGCCGAGATCAAAATCGAATCCGCCGCCGGAATATTGGAATCCGCCGCTTCCGCCGCCGAAACTCTGATCGAATCCGGCGTGACCGTACTGGTCGTATTTCGCACGCTTGTCGGGATCCGAGAGTACCTCGTACGCCTCGTTTACTTCCTTGAATTTCTTCTCGGCCTCGGTGTCACCGGGA
>JAFZRM010000106.1 GCA_017619885.1 Clostridia bacterium
CCCGTAAGGGATGCTTATATGGCTTATGCTGCGCGAGAGCTTGTCCGAACGGTTGAGTATGTTCTTCATAGCCGAGTTGTTGACGATCTTGACGTTTTCGCCCGGGTCGGTTATGCAGGTCGTTCTGATACCTATGTCCGTTACGGTGCCGCGGAAGCCGTCGACCTCGACAATATCGCCCACGTTATACTGGTTTTCAAATATCATGAACGCACCGGTCACGACGTCGGCGATGAGGCTTTCCGCACTGAAACCGACGATCAGAGCGACTATTCCGACGCTGGCGACGATCGTCGACACGTTGACGCCGAGTATCGTCAGACCCCAGCAGATTATGACTATGACCGCCACGTATTTGAGCAGGCTGCAGAATATCGAGATGAGCGATCTTGCTCTGTGGCTCTTGGGCTTTAAGGCTCTTAATATAAACGTGACCAGCGCTTCCGTCGCGAGCACCGCGGCGGCCATAATGACGAGTTTGAGGATCATCGCCGCGCTGATGTTTATTTCGTTCACGAGCGGCTTTTCAAGTATGCCGGTGCCGTATGCGACCGGTATCGCGATCGCTGCGATGACGACGCAGACGAGCAGGCGGATAAGGACGGATTTGTTCTTTTTAAGCATGACGTTCCCTTTCTTTATGTCTTTATCTCAAAACGCTCCGCGGGAAATGCCGCGGAGCGTCCTGATCAGTTATTATTCACCGTACGTAGCGGAATACCATTCATTATAGATATATACGATACCGTTTTCGTTTTCGGCCTGTTCTTCACCGATGTTCATGAACTGCTGATAATCGGGGTTGTTCTTTTCGAGATCGGTGACGATGCTCTTGAAGTACTCTTCGTAAAGCGACTTGGCTATCGCGTCGTAGCATTCGGTCGTGGTGCGGGTGAAGTTGTTGAGCTCGCTCGTCGCCTTCTTGACCGTCTGGTTGTATTCGCTCGCCTCGGCGTTCTTTTCCGCTATCGTCTTGAAGATCTCGGCGTCGGACGCATCTTCGTAAGCCTTCTGCTTCGCGGCCTGATCGGCGAGAGCGGCGTCGTACGCGGCTTTTTCAGCCTTGCCGTTGTCAAACGTCTTTTCGTAGTCGGCTTTGAGGCCCGCGAGTTCTTCGTTGAGCTTGTTCAGATTCTCTTTGAGAGTCTCAAGCTCGCCAGTGAGCTTCTCGAGTTTGGAATCGTCTTTCCTTTCGGCGATCTCCTTCTCCTTGGCCGCCACTTTGCCTTCGGCGGTGGCTACCTCGGCCTCTTTATCCTCGACGTACGACAGCGCGACGGCGCTTGCCTTTCTGAATTCGGAGTAAGCTTCAAGCGTTTCTTTGACTTTTTCCTTCGCGGCTTCAAGATCGAGGCCCGCCTGTTTGATCGCGTCGTTGTACGGCTTCGATTCAACGTTGAGATCGGAGATCTCTTTGTTTACCGCGTTGAGTTTTTCGGTATACTCGCTGATAGTCGCTTCGAGGGCGGCGTATCTGCTGTCAAGCTCGGACTGCTCGGGTACGATGAGCGCGTCGATCGCTTTCTGCGTATCATCGGCCTGCTTCTGGAAGCTCTCGCTGTTGCTCTTTCTCGCGTTGTACGCGGTGGAAAGGGCTATTTCGGTCTCTTTTCCTTCCTCGTCGAGCAGTTTGATCGCTTTGTATTCAGCCTGCAGGTCCGTCAGGGCCTTGTTCTTGGCGTCGTATTCCGCCTGGGCCTTATCGAGCTCTTTTCTCAGCTCGTAGGAATAGCCTCTCTGGGCTCTGATCTCGAGCTCGTTGTCTTCGATCTGTTTCTGCCAGCCGTCGATCTTTTCCTGGTCGGGCGCGAGGTTGGGGTTGGACTCGGTCGGTTTGACCTTCTTCTCGTTATCGATCAGTTTCTTGAGCGAGGTGATCTGGTCGTTGAGCTGTTTGATCTCTTTGTCGTACGGCGCGACTGCCGCCTTCGCGGCGGACAGCGCCTCGGTGTACGGAACGAGTTCGTTTTCGGCGTCGGCGATCTTCGCGAGATACTCTTCAGCCTTATCCTTTATGGCGTTGAGGTCGTTCAGATACTTCTCGACGTCATTCATGTAATCGTCTTTGGTCTTCTGGAGTTTGTCGATCTTGGCAAGTCTCTCGTCCTCTACCTTGAACGCTTTGATCTGTTCAAGCAGGGAGTTTGAGAGTTGTTTCATTTTTTCTATAAGGTCCGCGTTCTTTTCTTTTTCGAACAGGAAGCCGAGGTACGGGGACACGATGGCGTTCTTGTTGGCGCTCTTCGCCTTCTCCCATACGTCGAGATCCATATCCTCCTCGGGATACGCGATGAAGGTGTTGCCCGTGGCGAATATGTTCATCATGTATTCGTGGTTGAGACGTTCGACCTTGTTCGTGTCGGGATCAATTCTATAGTTGTAACCGTAAACGCCGTACTGAAGGAGGTTGCGTATCTCGGAGTTGGTGGTGATCATAGTGATGATCTCCATGCATCTCTTCGGGTCTCTCGTGTATTTACTGATACCGAACATGTACTCGCCGATCGTCTCGGTCGTTGCCATGCCCTTGCTCAGAAGCTTTACGACGTATTTGCTCTCGTCGTACTGCTCTGCTATCTCTTCTTCGGAGGCGGTGACGACTGCCGCGCCCCATCTGGCGTTCTCATCGACCGTTTCGGGTATGTAGCCGTTGCGCTTGAACGCTTCCATGTAAATGAAATGGTCGGTGAACTGATATGCGGAAAGGAGGTTTTTCGGTACGGCCTTGAAGCCGGTGACCGCGGTATTGGAAACGTAGGTGCCGAATATCGACTCGCCTTCGAACAGCGAGACGATGCCGGGAGCGGACGGAGCCGATTTGAACGGGACGACGTCCGGTTCGTTCTGTTTGATCTGATCGAGGTACGAAGTGAACTTCGCGCTCGTCAGAAGTCTTATATCGTCCTCTTTGAAGCCGTATTTCTTCATCAGCGCGCGGTCGAGAACGAGGTACGTGGAATCGCCTGCCATACGCTTGTTCGTCGGGATGGCGTACTGAGAGTTGCCGACCTTGCCGGCAAGGAGCACGGTCTCGTTGACGTACTGCTTTATAGCCTTCGCGGAAAGCGAAAGATCTTCGTCCATGGAAACGAGGAACGATTCGTCGTCGGAAGCGTACGGCTCCTCGGTGACGTATTTGTTCAGGTTCTCGGTGCCGCAGATAAGGAAGATGTCGAGCTGGGTGTCCGAGGCCTCCGGATACTTTTCAACGTCTTCGTTGAATATGTTCTTCTCGGTCTCGTAGGTCTCTTCTTCCTCGTCGTCGTCATCACCCTCGGTCTCGGTCGACCATATGATCAGCTTCTTGGTCGTGACTTCGGCTTTGTCGGCGGCTATGAGCTTATCTATCGCCGCGCGTCTTCTCGACTCTTTGGCTGCCGCCGCGGATTCGGAGGCGGCGTCGGCTTTCGCTTTCTCCTCGAGGGCTATGTCGGCGACGAGATTGTCGATGACTTCGTCGTACTTATCCTCGGTGTAGAAGCGAAGCTTGATCTGTGTCGACAGACGCTTCTTCGTGATATCGTTTATCGCTTTTTCGACTCTCTGTATCGCCTCAGGCGTCGTCTCCTGGTCGGTGATGCAGTAGAGCGTGATCGTTAGGGCGCGTCTTACCTCTTCCTGTTCGATCTCCTCGTTGTTGTTGCAGCTCGTGAGCACAACGCTGCAGATCATGAGGAATATCAGTATCAGCGCCGCGATTCTCTTTTTCATTTGGCTAATAAACCTCCCTGAAATGGCTAACTCGATAGAGTGTGGTCATAGAATTATATTATATTTTACAATGAAATGCGCGTGATGTCAAGTATTAAAATATAAATTTAAGTTTAACGCACAATAATATCATATCTGTTGTTTATTTTATTGTGCAATCTGAAATAAAACCCGTTTGTATTTTCGTTTGATGTCACAACAAATTCTACCGTTTATCCAAAACGGCAATTCAAAAATTGTGCAACATCACGGTATCATTCAAGGAAATCCTTGAGGCGCTTGGAGCGGCTGGGATGGCGTATCTTTCTCAGCGCTTTCGCTTCGATCTGCCTGATGCGCTCACGGGTGATGTTGAACTGCTTTCCGACCTCCTCGAGCGTGCGGGTCTGCCCGTCTTCGAGACCGAAGCGGAGCTTCAGCACCTGGGCTTCGCGGGGCGTCAGGGTGTTCAGCACGTCGTTGAGCTGTTCGCGCAGAAGCGTCTGGGACGCCGCGTCCTGAGGCGCGGGGGAGTCGTTGTCGGGGATGAAGTCGCCGAGATGCGTATCCTCTTCCTCGCCGATCGGAGTCTCAAGCGATACGGGATCCTGCGCTATCTTCATGATATCGCGGACCTTTTCGACGCTCATGTTGAGCTCTGACGCTATCTCCTCGGCGGTCGGCTCGCGGCCGTTGTCCTGGATGAGCTGGCGCTGGATCTTCGAAACCTTATGTATGGTCTCGACCATGTGGACGGGGATCCTTATCGTCCTCGCCTGATCGGCGATGGCGCGCGTGATCGCCTGTCTGATCCACCACGTGGCGTACGTTGAGAACTTGTAGCCCTTCGTGTAGTCGAACTTGTCCACTGCTTTCATAAGTCCGAGGTTGCCCTCCTGGATCAGGTCGAGGAAGAACATACCGCGGGAGACGTATCTTTTGGCGATGCTGACGACGAGACGGAGGTTCGCGTTGACGAGCTCCTTTTTGGCGTTCCTGTCGCCGTACGACATACGCTCCGCGAGCTCGAGCTCGCGTTCCTGGTCGAGCAGGTTGTATTTGCCGATGTCGCGCAGATAGACTCTGACGGGGTCGTCGATGTTCAGGCCTTCCTGCGTGAGCATCTTCTCCATTTCCTCGGCGCTCTCGTATTTCTCGATCTCGCGCTCGAGACCTTCGATATCAGCGGAGTCGTCGAGGAAGCCCACGACCTCGATGCCTTCGGCCTGAAGCTTTTCATAGAATTTCTCAATCTGCTCCAGGCTCATATCGAGCTCGTCGAGCGCTTCCATTATGTCGTTGTTTGAAAGCGTTCCCTTGGCTTTGCCCGCTTCGATAAGCGATTTGATAACTGTTTTCTTATCGTTTTCCATTTATTCTCATCCTTTCGGTTGATCTGACTTTTTCTTTTTCTCTATCAGCGCTCTTATGTCGCCGAACGAATCCGACCCCTGCGTCTCCGCCGCGGCGCAGCCGCGCAGCGCTTCCGCGTTCATGCGGAAGACCTCGAAGCCGTTGTCGGACAGATCCTCGCGCAGGACGCGCATGTGCATTATCCTGCCGATCTCGTCGGCGCTGAACCTGTCGGCGATGAACGAAATATCGAATCTGCCCTCCGCGCTGACGCACTCGGAGACGGCGGCGTAAACTCTTTTGTTGAACTCAGTGCGGAAGTCGTCGACCGTGAGGACGCCGGCTTTCTCCGCTTTTGCGATGAATTCGGGATTTATCTGCGCGATGCCGATCAGCGCCTCCTCGGCGTACGCGGCTTTCGGCATACGAAGCTTGTCCCGGTTGACCGCGTCTCCGTATCCGGCGCTTTGGCGGATAAGCGCGCGCTCCTGCTCGCGCCGCTCGCCCTTCTGCGCTTTTTTCCGCTTCGTCTCGACAAGCGATTTAAGGCTTTCCGGCGAGACTTCGAGTTATTTCGCGTATTTCTCGGTATATATCTCGCGCTCCACCGGCGACGGTGAGGCGGAGATTATCTCGGCGAGCTTGTCCGCCGCCGCGACGCGGCCGTCAGCAGACGAGACGTCGAAGCCCTCGAGCGCCTTTCCTATCCTGTAATCCATCTGACCGATGCTCTGACCGATCAGCAGCTCGAACCTGTCTTTTCCGTATTTCTGTATGAACTCGTCAGGGTCGAAGCCGTCGGGCAGCGTTATGACCTTCGTCTCGATGCCGGCGTCGTTCAGAATCTTTATTGCCGGGACCGCCTTGCTTCGTCCGGCTTCGTCTCCGTCATAGCACAGAAGGACCTTGTTCCTGAACCTGCGGATCAGCTGCGCCTGCTCCTCGGTGAAAGACGTCCCGAGCGATGCTATCGCCGAATCGAATCCCGACAGATGAAGCGCGATCACGTCCGTCTGACCTTCGCAGAGGATGAAGTAATCGCTTTTGGAGTTCTTCGCGAGGTTTAGCGCGAAGAGGTTGCGGCGCTTGTTGAACGCCGCCGTATCGTTCGTGTTGATATATTTCCTGCCGTCCGCGGGCTTTTTCTCCATAGATCTCGCGCTGAAGCCGACGACGTTGCCGGAAGCGTCGATCACTGGGAAAATGATCCTGTTTTCGAAAATATCGTAATTGCCGCGGTTGCAGAGGAAAGCGTCTTGCAATTCCTTCGGTTTGAAACCGAGATCCGTCATATAATTGAACAGCTTTTTGCCGGGCGGGCAGAAGCCGAGTCCGAAGCGGTTGACCGCCGCCTCGAGTCGTCTGCTCTTTATGTAGCCCGACGCCTCGGGATAATTGCCCGACACGAGCTGGTTGTGGAAAAACCGCGCGGCTTCCCTGTTCGCGTCGAGCGTGCGTTTGCGCTTGTCCGACGCCTCCCTGTTATAACCGTCGTTCGGGACGGTTAGATTCGCGCGGCGCGCCAACAGCTCGACCGCCGACGGATAATCGGTGTTCTCCGCCTTCATCACGAAGGTGATGACGTCGCCGCCGGCGCCGCATCCGTAGCAGTAGAAGTGTTCATCGTTTCCCGTGTACACGTAGAAAGACGGCGTTTTCTCGTTATGGAACGGACAGCAGGCTTTGTACAGATTCCCGGCGCGTTTGAGCGGGACGTACGAGTTTATGACGTCTACTATGCCGTTTCTTTTTTTCAGTTCTTCCAGAAATTCGGCCGGAAATGCCATAGCTCTGCCCCCTTTCGACCGAGATCATATATAGTATACACCTTTTTTTCCGTTTTTACTTTTTTTTCGCCGGATTTTTTGCAAAAATTTCCGCCGCGCCGGTTTTTGTTATCCCGGCGCGGCGTGTCGATTTTTTGTCTTTGCCGACTATTTGCGGCGCACGTATTGACTTATCGTAAAATATGTGATATATTTATGAAAATATGTGGTGGCCGTCACAGAAGGTGCGGGAAATTCTTAACGGCGTAGCGCAAGATCGACAGATCGCGGCTGAACATGAATTTCTTTCCGTATTCGTCGGTCGTGTCGAGCGCGTCCTGCAGGATCTGCAGAGCCGTCTGCGGATTCATGAATCTGAGCTTGAAGCCGAGACGCTGCTCTGACGGCGAAAGCGCCGGTCTGAAACGCTCCGGCGTGGCGTACGCTATGAACGCCGCGGTCTTCTGACAGTAGTTTTTCCGGTTTTTGTGCTCGGTCACCTCGCCGATCTTGCAGACGACGTTGCTTCCCCGTCCCGTCTCCTCGCGGAGCTCGCGCACGAGCGCCTCCGCTTCGGTCTCGCCTTTTTCAATGCCGCCTCCCGGCAGCTTGTAACAGTCTATACGGCTCATGTACATAAGCGCGACCCTGCCGCGCTCGTCGATGAAGACGGCTTTCGATGCGTATCGGTTCACGGTCGGCAGATATTCCGTTTCGCAGTCGTAAAAATCCGAATCGGTTATAACTTTGTTAAGCATTTCTTCCTCCGGGGGATTTATGAAAGTCCTTAATTTACTGCTTCTGTCCGTATCGCTTGCGATGGACGCGTTCTCCGTTTCGCTGTGCAAAGGGCTGAAGCTCCGAAAAAATTTTATTAAAAACGCTTTGATAATTGCCGCGTTTTTCGGCGCCTTCCAGGCGCTCATGCCGCTTCTTGGATGGCTGCTCAGCCGCGGCGTCATAGTTTACGTGCAGAATTTCGGCCCGTACATAGCGTTCGGCATACTCGCCGTGATAGGCGTAAAGATGATAATCGACGCCGTGCGCGGCGAAGAAGAAAAAGTTTCAGACAAGCTCGATATCAAAGAGCTGATACTGCTCGCCGTGGCAACGAGCATCGACGCGCTCGCCGTCGGCGTCACGTTTTCGATCGACCCGGAGCAGATCAACGTTTTCATTTCCTGCGCCGTGATCGGCGCCGTAACGTTTGCGATCTGCGTCGCCGGCGTGCTGATCGGTCACAAATTCGGCGATAAATTCGGCAAGCCCGCGTCGATCGTCGGCGGCTGCGTGCTGATACTGATCGGGCTCCGCATCATGCTTGAAGGGATGGGTATATTATGAAAGTAACTCACGTTTTATGGGATTTCAACGGGACGATCCTCGACGACGTCGAACCGTGCATAAAAAGCATAAACGAACTGCTCGTCTGTCACGGATTAAAACCGCTTGAAAGCGTCGGGGAATATCAGAGCGTGTTCGGCTTCCCGATAAAGGATTATTACGAGCGGATCGGCTTCGATTTTGCAAAGATCCCGTACGACGAGCTCGCGATAGAATGGGTAGAACTTTACAACAGATACAACGTCCCGCTTAAGCTGTGCCCGCGCGTGAAGGAAGCGCTCGACGCGGTAAAGGCGGCGGGCCTGCCGCAGCTCATTCTCACGGCGTCCTCGGTCGACATGGTCAACGCCCAGCTCGAAGGGCTCGGCATCGGGGATTATTTTGAAAAGATTATCGGCGTTGACAACATCCACGCGTACGGTAAGATAAGGATCGCGCGCGAGTGGATGGAGGCGGAAAAGCCGGGCCGCGCCGTGCTGATCGGAGATTCAACGCACGATTCGGAGGTCGCCGACGCGATCGGCGCCGACTGCGTCCTCGTCAGCTGCGGCCATATGTCGGCGGATAAGCTCGCGGCTTACCGTCCGGTCTACACGGACCCGTACGACGCCGTAAAAAACATTTTGGAGTGAGATCATTTATCCCACTCCTTTTTGTTTTTCACGTCTTCATATAGTGAAAGATATGAAGCGTATCTCGACTCCGGGATAACGCCCTCGGCGACGGCCTGTCTAATAAGACAGCCGTCTTCTTTCGTATGCGAGCATTTCGTATATTTACATTTGCACAGATACGGCGAAAACTCCGGGAACATATACGGCAGCTCGTCCTTGCCGCACAGATCGAACCGCTCGAAATCGAGCAGGCTGAACCCCGGCGTGTCCGCGACGTAGGTTTCGTCTTCCACGCGGAAAAGCGTCACCGCTCTCGTCGTGTTTTTGCCGCGCTGCGTCCTGCGGCTGACGTCGCCGACTTCGCATCTGACCGGCATATCCGGGAAAAGCGCGTTCATCAGCGTCGATTTGCCGACGCCGGAAGCGCCGCAGAATGCGCTGAGCGTGCCGTGCCGCGACGACGCGAAAGCTTTGAGCGCGTCGATCCCTTCTCCGCTCTCAGCTGATACGGTAAACGCCGGATAACCGCATCTGCGGTAAACTGACGCCGTGTCCTCGGCAGTTTGCGGATCGAGCTCCGATTTCGTGACGACTATCACCGGCGAAATATCGTTTTTCTCGCATATCACCGTGATCTTGTCGGCAAACCCCGGCACCGGAGCCGGGGTCCTGCACGAAGTCACGATATAAAGGATATCGAGATTGGCGAGCGGCGGACGTATCAGCGAGTTCTTGCGCTCGCAAACTGAGGTGATGAAATATCCGGACTCGTCCTGCCGCAGAATCACCCAGTCGCCGGGCAGCGGTTTGATCCGCTCGTGGCGGAACGCCCCTTTAGCGGCGAGGTTCTGCAGCGTCGTCACCTCATCGCCGTCTTTTACGTCAACGGTGTATCTGCCGCCTACGCAGCTCAGGATGCGGGCTTCCGTCCCGCTCGGATCAGCCATTTTCGGGCTGAGGCTCCGGCGGTTCGGTCTCGGGCTGAGGCTCGGTCTCCGGCTGAGGCTCCGTCTCGGGCTGAGGCTCGGTCTCCGGTTCCGTTTCCGGCTGAGGCTCGGTCTCCGGTTCGGTCTCGGTTTCGGGCTCGGTCTCCGGCTCAGTTTCCGGAGGCTCGGTCTCGGGCGGGCCGAGAGAGATCGTTATATCGACCTCGGTATTGACCGGCGCGTCGGAAAACGCGGTCACGCTCTGGGTGACGATCGTTCCTTCCGGCAGATCTGATTCGACGAATTTGACGGTGCCGATCACGAATCCGCATTCAAGCAGCTTCTGACGGGCGGCGGTTGCCGCAAGACCGCATATATTCGGCACTTTCTCGTACGCGACGTTGGCGCCGCGCGAAACGTAGACTTTTATCTTCTGACCGGCGACGACCTCGCTGCCGGCGGGCGGATCGGTACGGATGACGTATTCTCCGGGTATGTTCTGATCCTCGACCCTCTCGGCCACGAGCTCGTAAATGCCGGTGTAATCGGCCCGCACGCTCGAATAGCTGCGGTACGACAGATCGGGAAGTACGTCCGTCGTCGCGCCGGTGTAGACGTATAAAATGAGTTCGAGCTCGTTCGTGCGCTTTCTCACGTCGCCGCCTTCCGGCGTCTGCAGCACGATCTCGTTTATTTTCGATCCGTTCGCGCCGGGCTTGAGGACGACCTTTATGCCGAGCTGATTCAGCTCCTCGCGCAGCGTCTCGTTATAGATCGAGCCGACGTAGTTCTTTATCTTTATCTCGTTCTTGTCGACCGGGTTCATCTGGTCGGACAGGTTCTTGAAAGCGATGAACGCAAGCACCGCGACGACTATGAGGACCGCCGACAAAACAGCTAAGATTATCGGCAGAACGAGCCCGCCGCGCTCGCGCACGGTCTTTTCTTTTTTCGGCTTTTTCTCTTTCTTCGTCTTGGTCTTGCTCTTCTTGCCGCTGCGCAGCGCCTCGGCTTCCGCGGCCGTCCTGAACTTGATTCCGGGATTCTTTTTCAGCGCCTGGATGTGTGCCAGCATCTGCTTCGCCGACTGGTAACGCGCCTCGGGCGATTTTTCCATGGCGCGCATGATGATCTGATCGAGGCCTTGAGGCATATCCGGCTTAAGCTCGCGCGGATGGCGCGGCGTTTCGTTCACGTGCTTGTAAGCGACCGCGACCGGCGTGTCGCCTGAGAACGGCAGCTCGCCGCACGACAGCTCGTACATCAGCACGCCGACGGAATACAAGTCGGAGCGCTCGTCGATCGGCTCCTCGTTCGTCGCCTGCTCGGGCGAGATGTAGTTGACCGTTCCTATCGCCTTGTCGGTCACGGTGAACGTGTCCGTGTCGGGCAGTTTGGCAATGCCGAAGTCAGCGACCTTTATAAGGCCGTTTTTGAGCAGCATTATATTCTGCGGCTTTATGTCGCGGTGGATGACGCCCTTGCTGTGCGCGTGTTCGAGCGCGTGAAGGATCTGCTCAGTTATATTCAGCGTCTCGCGCCAGCTGAGACAGCCGCCCTTGTGCTTCAGAAACGCCTTGAGCGTGATGCCTTCTATATATTCCATGACGATATACTTCGTGTTGCCTTTGACGGACACGTCGTATATGTTGACGATATTCTCGTGCGAGAGCATGGCGACGGCTTTGGATTCGTTGATAAAGCGGCGGAGCGCTTCCGAATCCTCCGCTATGTCGTTTTTGAGCATCTTTATCGCGACCGTGCGGTTCATGAGTATGTCTTCCGCCTTGAAGACTATCGCCATTCCGCCGACGCCGATGACTTTTTCTATTCTATATCGCTTGTCGAAGACTCTTCCGATATATTTATCGAATGCATCCATTCAGTTACCTCTCTCAGTCGTTCTGTACAAGAATGACGGTTATGTTGTCCGGCCCGCCGGCTTCGTTCGCGGCGTCGATGAGCTCGTTGACCTTCTCTTCGGCGCTCGTATCGGGATCCGTTATGACGTCGTATATGAACTGCTCCGATAAAGCGTTGCTCAGACCGTCGGAGCACAGCAGGAGATTTTCGGGAACGTCCCCTGTCCTGTAAGTATCCGGCTCGACCGTTTCCTCCGTGCCGAGGCACTTCGTGATTATGTTCTTCTGCGGATGGGTACGGGCTTCCTCCTTCGTGATGCGCCCCATGTCTATGAGGTACTGCACGTACGAGTTGTCCTTGCTTATCTGCTTGAGCTCGCCCATATCGGCGCGGTAAAGACGGCTGTCTCCGATATTCAGAGCGATCACGTCGTCCGGCAGGATGAACGCGGCGATGACCGTCGTCCCCATGCCTTCAAGCTCGGGTGAGGAGCCCTGCCTGAATATCTCACTGTTCGCCTCCTCCGCCGCCCGGCAGAGGAGCCTTTCCGCGAACGTCCGCGTTATCAGCTCGCCCGAGTTCTGCGCGTCGAGCACCTCCGACGTTATGCGGCGGTCGAACGCACGCAGCGCGGCCGTGCTGGCCTCTTCACCGCCGTTCGCGCCGCCCATACCGTCGAAAACGGCGCACAGAGCGAGATCGTCACCGAATTCCCTGATCAGAAAACGGTCCTGATTGACGGGGCGTCTCACGCCCGTATCGCTTTTCCCGAAAATTATCATAATACATCCCGCGCTTTATCGCGCAGACCTTTCTATTGCAGATTTGCAACGATTCATGTATCGTAGCTTTTATTATAACGCATTAAAGCATATATAATATGAATTTTTGTTAAATTTTTGCTACTGCGACTGCTCGCCGCATTTACGCTGTCTGAGCTGACCACACGACGCGTCGATGTCAGATCCGAGCCTGCGTCTGACGGTCGCGTTGACGCCGAGCCGTTCAAGCTCCGAGACGAATTTCTCCGTCATCTTCTTGTCGCCGCGCCTGAAATCGCGCTCCTTTATCGGGTTGACGGGGATGAGGTTCACGTGGATCGCCATGCCCGGCAGATTGGATTTCAGCAGCGCCGCGAGCGTCTGCGCGTCCTTTTCCGAGTTGTTCTGCCCGTCGATCAGCGCGTATTCGAAGCTGATCCTTCTGCCGGTCTTCTCGAAATATTCGCGGCAAGCCGCCAGAAGAGTTCTTATCGGATATCTGCGGTTGACCGGCATGATCGCGTTTCTCTGCTCGTCCGTCGGGGCGTGCAGTGAAACCGAAAGCGTGACCGGGAGCCCTTCGTTCGCGAAACGCCTTATGCCGTCCGCGAGGCCGCACGTTGAAAGCGATATCCTGCGGCATCCGATGTTCAGTCCCTGCTCGTTGTTTAGCAGTCTGATGAATCTTATCACGTTGTCGTAATTGTCGAACGGTTCACCCATGCCCATTATCACGACGTTGGTGACGCGCTCGCCGGTGTCTTCCTGCGCCGCGTATATCTGCGACAGCATTTCCGACGCGGCGAGACTGCGGGAAAGGCCCTGCAAAGTCGATGCGCAGAAGCGGCAGCCCATACGGCAGCCCGCCTGACTAGAGACGCAGACCGTGTTGCCGTAGTCGTGTCTCATGAAGACGCTTTCTATGTATTCACCGTCGTGACAGCGGAAAAGATACTTCACCGTTCCGTCCGAGGAAACGCGTTTTTCCTCCATCGTGACCGACGGGATGACGGCCGTCGCTGCAAGCTTTTCCTTCATTTTATTCGGGATGTTCGACATCCGCTCGAGCGGCACGCCTCTGTGAAGCCAGTAAAAAAGCTGTTTCGCTCTGTATTTTTCCTCGCCCAGCTCAAGGACGAACGCCGTCAGCTCGTCCGGGTACATCGATAATATGTCGTTCAATTCTGTTTCCTTCTTATCAAAGCGGTATAAAAGCCGTCGACTCCGTCCGTGTGCGGATAATAAGTCCTGTCGCAAATAAGCTCAATTTCCGGGTCGCCCGCAAGCAGCGCGTCGACGACGTCTCTGTTCTCCGCGGACACTATCGTACAGGTCGAATACACCATAAGCCCGCCCGGCTTCAGATACTTCGCGGACGAGGCGGCGATAGCTTTCTGCGTCGCGTTGAGCCTTTCCGTGTCGCCGAGATCCTTATATCTCATATCCGGTTTTTGACCGAGCACGCCGAGTCCCGTGCACGGAACGTCGCATATCACGCGGTCGCATTTGCCGATCAGCTCGGGCAATGGCTCGCGCCCGTCGTGCGCCGCCGTTTTTATAATGTCGACGCCGAGGCCCGCCGCCGTTTTTTCAATCAGTTTGAGTTTGTTTTCGTGAAGATCGAACGCGTAAACGACGCCTTCGTTCTTCATCTGTATCGCCGCGGAAACGGTCTTCCCGCCCGGGGCGGCGCAGACGTCCGCGACCGTCATGCCGGGCTGTGCGTCGAGCAGCGCCGTCGCCGCCTGGCTCGCTCCGTTCTCGATATAACCGAGACCACCGATCACGCCGAACAGCTTTGCGGTATCGGTGAACGCCGTAAGTTTGAGCCCGAAATCGCTTTGCGGTATAGGCTCCGATCCGACGCCGTTTTCCGCGAGCTTCGCAGAAAGCTTCGATACGGTGGTTTTCAGCGTATTTACGCGGATCGTCGGCGGCTCGCTGTGAAGCATCGCGGAAAGCATCTTTGCCGCGCCGTCCTCGCCGAGTTCGTCTATGTAGATCTGCGCGATCCTGCGGTCGACCGAGTATTTAAGCGACAGATACCCGGCGAGATCGTCGCCGCGCCTGAACTGCGGCGGACCGTTCTTTATGACGCGCCGGAGCACCGCGTTGACGAAGCCCGCCGCGCTGTTCCGCTCGTATTTTTTCGCCAGCTCCGCGCCCTCGTAAACCGCCGAATGATCGGGCACGCGGTCGAGGTACAGTATCTGATATACCGATACGCGCAGGATGTTCTTCATCTCGGTCGTCATATCGGACATCTTTCTGTCGGACGCCGCCGAGATAACGTAATCGAGCGTTATCCGCCGCTCGAGTACGCCGTAGAACAACTTCGTGTAAAGCGCCTTTTCAGCGCCTGACAGGCCGAATTTTCTGATCGCCGCGTCGGCTTCGAGATTCCCGTATCTGCCCTCTCTTTCGAGACGGCAGAGAGACAGTACCGCGAGCTGGCGCGCCGTATATTTTCCTTTTTCTTCCATGATCTGCCGGATCAGATTGTCCCGAGTATATCCGCTTCGCTGATCTGTCTGCCGCGGATATAGTCGGCAGACGACATTTTCTGCTTGCCCTCCGGGATCAACTCCCTGATATTGAGCGCGCCTTCTCCGCACGCTACGATCAGATCGCCGCTTTTCGGATCGGCCTTAATGACCGTACCGGGCTCGCCTTCGCCTTCGCACACGACTGTCTTCGCTATGCGCAGTCCGCGCGCGCCTTTGGCGCCGTGCTGTACGCAGCCGCAGACGAGCAGCGGATAAACGCCGCGGATCAGATCGTGCAGCTGTTTCGCCGGCTTATTAAAATCGAGCGACAGTTCGCTTTTCTCTATCTTCGGGCTGTAAGTCGCCGCCTCGCCGTCCTGCGGCTCGTATTCCGCTGTTCCGTCGAATATGCGCGGTATAGTTTCGTTCAGCAGCGCCGAGCCGACTCTGCCCATCTCGCAAAACAGCTCGCCGCAGTTCATATCCTCCGGTATCGGCATTCCGGCTTTGGCGATCATGTCGCCGGTATCACATCCGGCGTCCATACGCATGATCGTGACGCCGGTCTGCGTCTCGCCGTTTATGATGCTGCGCTGTACCGGCGCCGCGCCGCGGTACGACGGCAGAAGCGAGCCGTGCACGTTGATACAGCCGTATACCGGGATATCGAGCAGGCGCTGCGGGAAGATCTTCCCGTACGCCGCGACAACGATCATATCCGGGCGCATCGCCTCGATTCCGTCAAGAACTTCGGCGTCTCTGAGCGTTTTCGGCTGATACACGGGTATGCCGTGTTCGAGCGCGTATTCCTTAACAGGCGACATCTGCACGCGGTTTCCTCTGCCTTTCGGCTTGTCTGTCTGCGTGAAGGCGGCCGTCACGCTAAACCCTTCGTTTATAAGCCCTTCGAGTATGCTTACCGCAAACTCGGGCGTACCGAAAAATACAATTTTCTTATCCATCGTCCCTCCGTTTTCAACGGATTCAGTTTTCCTCTATCTCGTCCGGTGACAGCATCCTGACGCATTTATCGTAGAATATGACACCGTCGAGATGATCTATTTCGTGGCACAGAGCGCGCGCGAGCAGCCCTTCGCCTTCGACCGTGAAGGAATTGCCTTTTCTGTCGGTCGCGCGGACCGTGACCTTCGCCGGGCGTTTGGTGATGCCCCATCTGCCGGGGACGGAAAGACAGCCTTCGATCTCCTCCTGCTCTCCGCTCATCCCGATTATCTCCGGGTTAATGAGCTCGATAAGCTCTCCCGGCTCGCATTCGACTATGCAGATGCGGCGCAGAACGCCGACCTGCGGCGCGGCGAGACCGACGCCGTTCGCCTTGTGCAGAGTGGCTTTCATGTCGTCGAGCAGCCGTGTTATCCTCGGCGTGATCTTCTCGACCGGTCTGCACTGTCTGCGGAGCGTTTCATCTCCGTCTTTCAATATATTTAGGATCGCCATGTCGTCCTCCTACATCTGAGTTGGGTTTACATCCGCGGAGATGCTTACTTTCCGCGGGTATTTTTTCATGAAGCCTTTTATGACTTCGGATACGAGCCTGCGCTCGCGCTTGCCCATCC
>JAFZRM010000107.1 GCA_017619885.1 Clostridia bacterium
CATACCGGCGAAATCCGCGCCGACTCTTTTCGTGTATTCCTCGTAAGTGTTCTTTATGAACGCCCTGACCGCGTCGTGATTCGTTATATCTATGTATCTGCGGCATTCGCAGACGTTGTGCTCGGCGTGCGTGCCCTCGTAGACGTGCTTTTTGACGAAATACGCGGCGAAAAGCAGGCCGTTCGTATCGTTTTTGACGGTCAGGCCGTCCGTTTTGCCGTAAACGTCATATCTCTTGTACGCCCTTTCCGCGTCGAGGTGCGTTATGTCCTCGCTCTTCACTCTGTACGACGCGGCGGACAGTGCGAATTCGTGTCCGCGCGGGAATTCGAACGTATGCGATTCGCCCGGTTTTATGAAAGCGTGCATCATCACGACGGCGCGCGCCTCGTAATCGGGATTCTCGTCAATCGTAAGACCGCCCGCGCCTCCGCTCGGATATCCGTCTTCGTCGTAAAGCCACACGCGCATGTCGAGCGCCTTCGCCTCCTCGAGCACGATGCCGAGCACGCGCCAGAGACTCTCGTTTTTCAGGTAATCCCTGAAAGCGACGTTGGTAACGACGCCGCCGAAGCCCTTTTCTTTAAGCGACGAAAGCCTTGCCGCGACGGATCCTCTGATCTCGTCCTCCGGCGCCGCGTCCGGAAAATCGAATCCGTGTACAATTTTAAGTGGAAGTTCGTATTTTGTCATGATGCACCTCTTAATCAAGCTCTGTTTTTGATAAGGTAACTTTTGAATATCCGGTCTTTTTGCCGAAAGACAGACGGTAGTACTGTCCGCCTATGCGGACGGTCTCGTACACGCCGTCGCAGCGCGTCGTATTCAGGTCCGCCGCGCCGGCAATTACGGTGTAAAACGCCTTGTAAGGATCCTCGGACTGATCCTGATCCTGCACGGTGAAAACGACTTTGTCGCCGAAAAGCCTCACTTCCTCGCGGTCGAGGTATTCGCTGCTCGAAAGCTTCCACAGCTCGGTCACGCCGGCTTCGTCCGACATCTGCGTGATCCCGACGCATTCCTCGCCCTGCGCGTTCATGTAGTACATCGCGTAAAGCCCGGTCATGTAATCGTGATCGGCCATATAAACCATGGCGACGCTGTAAGGCAGGACCTTTTCGCGGACCAGCTCGCCCGACGTCAGCTCGTAAGTTTTAAGCGTAGTTCTGCTTCCCTCCACCGCGCCGCACGTCAGATACCCTGAGGCGGACGAGATGAACGTGCACGAGCTGCCGCCCGTGATCCCGTTCTCCGTCAGCGGATACGACAGATATTCGTCGAGCGTTCCGTCGGACAGCCGGTATCTCATTACGCGGCACCGCTCGAGCAGAAGCGATTCCGTCAGATAGTAAACGCAGCCGTCGAAGACGACGATGAAACGCGTCTGCGCGCCGGTATTCTCCGACACGGTCTTTTTGAACGGCGAGACGACGCGGTTGCCGTTTGCGGTGTCGATTATCTTAAGCGCGTAGCCGACGCTGCCGTCGGAATAAACGGTCAGCTCGTAAAACGCTATGACCCCGCCGTCGGCGTACAGCTCGTACACGGCGGCGTTCGACGGCGTTTCATATATCACGGTGTACTCCGCGCCAGGTCGGGACGCGACGGCGACCTCGGCGGTGTCGGAGTTCGTGCGGCGCAGCAGATACGCGGTGCGCTCATCGCCGTTGACGTGCGGATAAAGCGGCACTGCGTGCGACACGACGCCTTCGTTTTCCTCGAATACCGCCAGCGCGTCCCCGTCGGATCCGCAGGCGCAGAGCGTTATAATGATAAACGCAAGAAATATGCAAAAGAGTTTCTTCAAAGGTCCGTCCTCCTTTTAATAGAGTATAACAGAAAAAAACGTATAAGTCAACGACGTCGGCGTAAAAAGTACCATTTTTATTTTAAAATAAATGCACGTAATTGTATAATTTGGGTGTTGCAAAACGCGCAAAACAGTGATAAAATAAGAAAAAAGATCAAAAAGGAGAAAAAGGCTGTGTTCAATCAGGTACTTGTCACCGTTTTAAACAAAATCGAACTTCTCGACCGTCTGCTTCTGGAATTCGAGGATACCGGCGTCAGCGGCGCTACGGTAATGAGCTCCGCGGGTATGGCGCACACGCTCGCCGCGCACGAGGAGAGTCATTTCGTCAGCTCGTTCCGCGCGTTTTTCGGAATGGGTCATTCGGAATCGAAGACGATCTTCGTCGTCTGCTCTGACGAGATGGCGGAAAAGGCGAAGGAAGCCGTCAGGCGCGTCGTCGGAGATCTGAGCGAGCCGGACAGCGCGATCATGTTCTCCGTTCCCCTGCTTTACATCGAGGGGATCTCACACAATGAATGAAGGGAAGCGATACCGTTGCAGCTCAACACTCTGATATATCTCGGGATACTTCTTATGGCGGGGCTTCTCTGCGGAAGGCTCGTCAAGCTCATAAAACTGCCTAACGTTACGGGATATCTGATCGCCGGACTCGTTCTCGGTCCGTATGTTCTGCGCGTGATACCGCAGCAGGTCGTGGACGACTTCGGTCTGATATCCGAAATGGCGCTGTCGTTCATCGCGTTCACGATAGGCTGCGGCTTCAAGCGGTCTTATCTTAAAAAGGTCGGTATGACGCCGGTCGTGATAGCAATATTCGAATCGGTGTTTGCCGTGTTCGCGGTGCAGGGAGCGCTGCTCCTGATAGGCGTCGACAAACAGCTCGCGGTCATACTCGGCGCGATCGCCGCGGCTACGGCTCCGGCGGCGACGCTCATGGTCATAAAACAGTACGGCGCGAAGGGTCCGGTCACTGATACGCTCGTATCGGTCGTCGCGCTCGACGACGCTGTCGCCTTGATCGCGTTCTCGATCTGCGTTGCCGTGGCTTCGGTCATAGGCGGCGGAGCGTTCGAAGCGAAGACCGTTTATATGCCGCTTTTACAGATCTTCGGCGCCCTGCTGCTCGGCGCGGTGTTCGGGATAATCTTCAAAATACCGCTGAGATTTTTCAAAAAAGCCGGAAACAGACAGATAATAACCGTTGGCCTCGTGTTTGGGTGCGCCGGGCTAGCGAATATGCTCGGATGGTCGTCGCTGCTCGCGTGTATGGCGCTCGGCATGATGCTGTGCAACATATCGGAGGAATCGGACAATATACTTGCCGTCGCGGATTCGTTCACCCCGGCGATATTCTTGCTGTTCTTCGCCACGAGCGGAGCGGCGCTGAATATTACGATAATCCCGCAAATCGGCGTTATCGGAGTCGTCTACGTGCTCGTCAGAGTAGTCGGGAAGATGTTCGGCGCGTGGCTCGGCGCGAGGATAATGAAAGCCCCGAAGCCTGTGCGCCGTTATCTCGGACCGGCTCTGATCCCGCAGGCGGGCGTCGCGATCGGTCTTACTATCGCCGCTCAGGCCGCCGCGCCCGCGTACGCCGACAGCATACGCGCCGTCATACTCTGCGCAACTCTCATATACGAGCTTATCGGACCCGTCATAACGAAACTGACGCTCTCGAAAGCCGGAGAGATCAAACCGGTAAAATAAAAGAAAAACCGCCGCGGCCGCGGCGGTTTTTTTACGTGAATTACCTTTATGGATCAGCGCGGGCGGCGATCGAACCTTCCCCGATTGGGGAAGGGGGACCGCGCCGGGGTTCCCCGAAAACGAGGAACGAGTTTTTGGGGGTTCGCGGCTTGCGGTGGATGAGGCGAACGCCAGCCCTGCGGACCAAAAAGCCCCAACAGATGTTGGGGGGAGGCGGGGGTCAGGGGGCGGTGCCGGGGTTCCCCGCCGCGAACCGGAGAGCGGTGGGGGTTCACGTAGCGACTCCTCAATCCTTTATTTCATCCACTCGGACAGTTCTTTTTCGGTTATCCCCATTTTCGTGACGAGCCCGTTATAGCTGAAATCGTACTGTTCCCGGCTGATCGCGCCGTGCTCGAGCAGCGTTTTCATCGTCTTTACCTGTTTTAGAAACAGTTCTTTTCTCTGTTCGTCCGTCATGATCTCTTTATCATCTCCAGTATCTGCTCGTCGGCCGGGCAGAACTCGTATTCCGGTATCTGTTCTTTCGTGATCCATTTTATTTCGCTGTGCTCGAGCAGCTGCGGCACTCCTTCCGCGATTGCGGCGTTGAACACGGTGAGATCGACCGTCAGGTCGGGATACTCGTGCGTCAGCCGCGCGAAAACGGATCCGACGGCGACGGTGACGCCGAGCTCTTCACGGCATTCGCGGATAAGAGTCTGATCGAGCGTTTCGCCCGGCTCGCGCTTGCCGCCGACGAATTCCCATAAAAGCCCCCGCGTCTTTTCCGGAGGACGGCGGCAGATCAGGAATCTTTCACCGTCGCGGATCAGCGCGGCGGCGACCTGAACGGTCCTGCGGCCCCCGCCGTCCTCATCTGCTTTGCCGTAGTTTTCGAGGAACGAATGGAGCTGTCCGCCGGTCTTGTACGACGGGAAAGTATCGACGCAGACGTTGTGTATCGCGCTGAAAATACATTTTTCGATATTCGGATTCGTCTTTTTCAGCTCTTTTATCAGATTCTTTATCTCTTTGCGTTTTGAGACGTCCTCGTGATCCGCGGCGAATTCCGTGAATCTGCACGCGCAGCGGATGAAGTCGAGCCCGTTGTATCTCGCCCAGGCGATCACGTCGTCTTCGTTTACGCAATATAGCGGGCGGATGAGCTCCATCCCCTCGAAATTCTGACTGTGAAGCTTCGGCATCATCGCCTGAAGCTGCGAGCCGTAGAACATCGCCATTACCGTCGTCTCTATCACGTCGCTGAAATGATGGCCGAGCGCGATCTTGTTGCAGCCGAGCTTTTTCGCTTCCGCGTAAAGGTGTCCGCGGCGCATTCGCGCGCAGAGGTAGCACGGCGCGCCGTCCGCCGCGTTTGCGATCTCGAATATATCTGACTCGAATATCCTCACCGGCAGGCAAAGGGCGGCGGCGTTCTGCTCGATCTTTGCCCTGTTCTCCGCGCTGTATCCGGGATCCATCACGAGAAATTCAAGGCCGAACGGCACGTCGCTGAAGCGCTGCAGCATCTGCAGCAGTTTCGCCATCAGCATTGAATCCTTGCCGCCGGAGATGCATGCGGCGATCTTGTCGCCCGCCTCGATCAGCTCGTATTTTTTGACCGCCTCGACGAACGGGTTCCAGATCTCTTTCCTGTATTTTTTTGTTATGCTGCGCTCGACGCGCTGGCAGAAATCGAATTCTCTTCCCATATTCCCCTCAGAAACTCTCGCGAACGCCCGTTATGTCCTTAATCACCTCGCCGGCGATTATCCGCCCGGCGACCGACGGGACGAATGCGACGCTGCCCGGTGCGTGTCTGCCGCTGTCGTCGTCCGATACGGCCTTTATCGGCTTTTCCTTTGAATAAACGACCTTCAGTTTTTTCACGCCGCGCTTTTTAAGCTCGGTCCGCATGACCCGCGCGAGCGGGCAGACGGACGTCTCGTAGATATCGGCGACGCGAAACGCCGTCGGGTCGAGCTTGTTTCCCGCGCCCATGCTCGAGATCACGGGCACGCCCGCCGCCTCGGCGCACGTTATCAGTCCGATCTTGCCGGTCACGGTGTCGATCGCGTCGACGACGTAGTCGTACTGCGAAAAATCGAATTCCGCGGCGTTATCCGGCGTGAAAAACGTCCGGCGCACGGTGACGGCGCAGTCGGGGTTGATCGCCTTCACGCGATCGCACGCCGCGTCGACCTTGTATCTGCCGACGGTGCCGGTGTCGGCTATGATCTGGCGGTTTATGTTCGACGGCGATATGACGTCGCTGTCGATTATATCGAGAGCGCCGACGCCGGATCTGGCGAGCGCCTCTATGACGTATCCTCCGACGCCTCCCGCGCCGAACACCGCCACGCGGCTGCGAGCCAGCTTGGCGAGCCCTTCTTCGCCGAGCAAAAGTGCCGTGCGTTCAAATCTTTGATCCATGATCTCCCCCGTAAGTAATCTTTTCTGTTCTCTGCCGTCTATTATACATCGCACAGGAGGCGATATCAACGGCGTTTTGTAAAAAATACGTGATAATTGAAGACGACGCTCAGCGTATGTAAACCGGATCTGACTTCCGGTTTTTTCTTTTGATCCGTTTTTCACTCGTCACGGCGCGACGAAAACGGCTCGCAAAACAAAATGTTGACTTTTCTTTTCCGTATATCGCAAAAATACAATATTCTGCGACACTACGGTGCGACAACATAATCCACCCGGCTCGTGTATGATGTAGAAAAACGGACGTATGGGGGAAGTAAAATGAAAGAAAAATCAAAAGCCGCCGCACTCACCGGCGCGACGGCGGTCAGATCGTTTATAGGCGAGCACAGAACGGCGCTTATCTACGGCGCCGTTTACGCGGGTATGACCGCGCTTTTCGGCGGGGCCGAGACGTTTTTCGAGACGGCGCCGCTCGGTCTCGCATTTTTATGCGCGGTCCGCGAGGGGCTTCCGGTCGCCTCGCTCGGGTTCATAATATCCGCGCTGATACGCGGCGGCGACGGCGCGGTCATGAACGTATCCGGCGCCGCCGTGGCGCTCGGGTTCAGGTACGCTTTATCTGTCGTCCTGCGGCGCGGCAGGCTGACCGTCCTCGGACTTGAGGACGGACTCGCGGCGCGCATATCGGCGTCAGTCGCCGGCGGCTTCACTGTTTCGCTGATCAGGATAATATACGGCGGGTTCAGATACTACGACCTGCTCGCCGCGGTGTTCTATCTGCTCTGCGCGGCGGGCGCGACGTACGCATATTCCGGATTTCTCGACCGCGAGCGGCGCGAATCGCCCTCGCGCGACGCCGGAGTCGCCGCGATAATCTTCTCGTCGGTGCTCTCGCTTGCCGGCGTCACCGTTGCCGGGATCTCTTTATCCCTTGTCTGCGCGTTCGCGCTGACGCTTGCCGCAGCTCGGAAGAAAGGCGCGCTGTACGGCGTGGTCGCCGGGTTTTTATGCGGCGCGGCTGCCGATCTGTCGCTGTGTCCGATGTTCGGCGTAACGGGATTTCTCTGCGGTCTGCTCAGTCCGCTTTCGGCTTATATCGGGGTACTTTTTTCGCTTATAGCCGGACTTTTCTGCGGGCTTCAGACAGGAGGCTTCTCCGTGCTGACGTCGAATATGCCGGAGGCGGCGGTCGCCGCCTGCCTCGTGCTGCCGGCCGAGTATTTCGGCCTGATACGCGCGCCGGCAAAGCGCGCCCTGCGCTCCGGCGCGCACAGCCTCGCCGCAATCAGCTCCGCAGAGGCGGCGGCGAGACGGCAGCGCGAGGATCTGACGCGGCTTTCCGCCGCGTTCTCCGGCATAGCGTCCGCGATGTCGGAAGTCTCCGCCTCCGAGAAACGGCTGACGGAAAGCGAAGCCCTGCGCATCTGCGACGGAGTTATGTCGTCGTTCTGCGGCGGCTGTGAGAAGCGTTTCTCCTGCTATCCCGGCAAAGGCGCGCCCGATCCGCGCGCCCTTCGCGGCGCCGCGCGCGTGCTCTGCTCCGGCAGGCAGGTCGGGCCGGACAGTCTGCCGCCGCAAGATCCTTCCGGCTGTCCGTACGGCGAAGCGGCGGCGGCAAAGCTGAACATAACGCGCGCCGGATACGAAAAGCGTCTTTCGGAGCGCGACAGGGCGGGCGCCGCGTCGTACAACGCCGCGATCTCGTCAAGACTCGTTTCCGCGGCAGCTGCGTCGTTTGACGAAAAATACGGAAAGGACGAGCAGTCCGCCGCGCGGCTGCGCTCGCTCCCCGCGTTCCGCGAGCTTTTTCACGGCGACGTCTCCGTCTGCGGCGGCAGGATGAAATACGTCACGGCGTCGGGCGCCGACGCGGCGCGCATAAATCTGCGCAGGATCGAGCTCTGCCGCGCCGCCGAAAAGGCCCTTTCGATGAAGCTGTGCGAGCCGCGGGTGGAGTTTTGCGGCGATCACGCCGTGTTCACCGCGGAAAGGGCGCCGGAATTCGACACTGAGCACGCGTCGGCCGATGCCGCGAAGCTGCGCGAGACGGTCAACGGCGACGCATCGTTCTCGGTCAGCTGCGGTGAGAAGCGTTATTTCACCGTCTGCGACGGCATGGGCAGCGGCGCGGACGCCGCGTCCTCGTCGCGGCTCGCCGGGGTCGTGCTCGGGCGGCTGCTGTACGCCGGGGCGTCCGTCCCCGACGCGCTCGACGCGCTGAACGGTCTCATGCGCCAGCGCCGCACGGAATGTTTTTCGACCGTCGACGTGCTCGAATTCGACCTGCTCGACGGCAGCGCGTCGTTTTACAAATGCGGAGCCTGTCCGTCGTTCATCCTGCGCGACGGCAAGGTCTACCGCATAGCCTCGCGCACGCCGCCCGTCGGGATAATGGAGAACCTCTCGGCGGAGCGGATAGAGCTTAAGCTGCGCGACGGCGATCTCGTCCTTATGACGAGCGACGGCGCCGCGGATCAGACGGATCACAGCGCGCGGCCGGGCGCGATCCTCGCAGAGCTTGACGGAGCCTCGCCGGAGCAGGTCTGCGAAGCGGTGCTTGAGGACGCCGCGCGGGCTTACGGCGGCGCCGACGACGTGACGGTCCTCGCCGTGAAGATCAGGGCGGCTTCGACCCTGCGATAAATATTTACAATTTTCTGTTTAAATGACGCTGTAAAAACGGTATTATTAGAAATTGGAATAAGACACCGGAGGCCGAAATGAAAAAAACCGTTTGTATCCTGCTTATATTCATATCCGTATGCGCTCTGACGCTTACGTCGTGCAACAATGACGACGATACGTTCACAACGCCCGCCGTGACCGACACGGAAGCGACCGTGACGCTGACGGATACCGAGCCGGAGACGGAGCCGGTGACGACGGCTCCTCAGACGGAGACGGAGCCTGCGACTGAACCCGAAACGGAGCCGCCCGCGCCGTCGCCGTACGGCATGTTCGGCTACGACGGGAACAAGATCAACGTCAGCGTAAGCTCGCCTTACGCGATACTGATAGACGCCAACACGAACGAGATTTTATACATAAACGGCGATCCCGAGGCGAGGATCTACCCGGCGAGCACGACGAAGCTCCTGACGGCTATCGTCGCGATAAAGAACTGCCCGACCGACGAGGTCTTCAAGCCCGGGGACGAGCTGTCGCTTGTCGCGAAGGACTCCTCCGTAGCTTACGTCAAGAAGAACCACGAGCTTTCGCTCGATATGCTGATAGAGGGCATGATGCTCCCGTCCGGCGGCGACGCGGCTTACGTCGTCGCGGCGGGCGTCGGCAGAAAGATCGCCGGCGACGAGACGCTTTCCGGCATCGCCGCCGTGTCCGTGTTCATGGACGAGATGAACAGATACGGCAAAGAGGTCCTCGGTCTGCGCGACACGCATTTCACCTGCCCCGACGGATATCACGACGACGACCACTACACGACGCTGATTGACATAATGACGGTGGCGCGCGCCGCGATGTCGGAGCCGCTCATAATGAAATACGCCGGGACGTTCAAGGACGACGTCCGCTACGCGAGCGGCCACAAGAACACCTGGACGAACACGAATCTGCTGATCGACCCCGACAGCAAGTACTTTTACGAGAACGCCACGGGCATGAAGACCGGCACGACCGAAGAGGCCGGCTGCTGTCTGATCGCCTCCGCCGCGCTCGGCTCCAAAAAGGTCCTCGCCGGGGTCTTCGGCGCGGATAATACCAAAACGAGATTCAACGACGGGCGCACGCTGCTCGTCGTCGGGATGAACAGATGAAAAAACTGCCCGCCGCGGTGCGGATCGCCGTCGGGATAGCCGTGCCGGTCCTGCTTTTTTCGGGTATCTTCGTTTTCATAAAATACGGCTCGCCGCCGTGCTTCATCCACGCGATGACCGGCATCTACTGCCCCGGCTGCGGCGCCGGGCGCGCGCTGCGGGCGCTCATAGAGCTTAGGATCGGCGACGCGCTGCAGTACAATCTGCTGTTCACGCTCTCGATCCCTCTCGCTCTGCTCTACCTTGTCAAAGGTTACGTTTCCGTGATCGCGGGCAGAGAGGTCATGAAGCGCGTGCGTATAACCGACCGCGGCGCGTGGATCTGCTGCGGCGTGATCATAGCGTTTCTGATACTGAGAAACATACCGGTGAAACCGTTTTCATATCTTTCTCCGGAAGTATTTTTATAAAAAATCATTGACAAACCCGCTTCGCGGTTGTATAATAATATCACTAAACAGAAAGGATGAACACAAATATGCCAGTATGTCCTAATTGCGGAACATTTTCCGAAGAAGGAAAAGCCTTCTGCTCGGAATGCGGTCAGAGACTCGTAAAGCCGGAAGAGAAGGTCGAAGCCGCCGTTGATACAGCGGCCGAAGAAGTAAAGAACGAAGTCAACGAACAGACGACGCAGGCGACGGAGACCGTCGGCGCGGCAGTCGGCGCGGTCGCAGCGGGCGCCGCGGCGTTCGGTGCCGCAGTACAGGATAACGTACAGCAGGCGGCCGACGCGGCGCAGGAAAACGTGACTCAGGCGACCGAGCAGGTACAGGAGAACGTGGCCCAGGCGACGGAGCAGGTGCAGGAGAACGTACAGCAGTTCACTCAGCCCCCTCAGCCCGAAGCGCCGGCTCAGCCCGTGATACCGCCTCAGCCCGTATGGCAGCAGCCTCAGCAGCCGGCACAGCCCCAGCAGCCGGTACAGCCGCAGCAGCCTGACTGGCAGCAGCAGTATCAGCAGCAGCGTCAGCAGTTCAACCAGCCCCAGTATCAGCAGTTCCAGCAGCCCCAGTATCAGCAGCCGCAGTATCAGCAGCCGCAGTATCAGGCGGCGCCGGCAGTCACCCCTGTCGTCGAGGAACCCTCCGGCGGCAAGGGCGCAGGCGTGGCGAGCCTTATATTCAGCATACTCAGCTTACTGTGCTGCCTCTGCCCGCTGTTCTCGATCATCGGTCTCATCACCGGTATCGTATCCGTGAACAAGGGCGGCAAGGGCCCGGGCAAAGCGGGTCTGGTGCTTTCGATAATCGCGCTCGTACTTTTCGCGATCGCTCTCGTGATATTCATCGCGGCCGGCGGTTTCAGCTCCAACATCTACGAGCAGATGATCGATCAGTTCAAGCAGTACGTCTGATAAAACGCGAACGGACCGGGGAGGGATCTCCCCGGTTTTCTTTTTCGCGCGCGCTATATATCTATTGACAAACCGCGATTTTTGTGGTAGAATCAGAAAAAACGTACAAGCACACACGAAAAGGCGGGAAAATGAAAGGCAAATTTGAAAAGATAAAGACCGTCATCCCCGAGGGGTGCGACGGCATACTGCTGACGAGCGAGGTCAACCAGTTCTACGCGACGGGCTTCCCGTTCACGGACGGATACGTGCTCGTCACGCGCGATCAGACGTATCTTGTAACGGATTTCCGTTATATCGAGGCGGCGCAGGCGTCCGAGGGCGTCGTCAAGGTCGAGCTAAAGGGCGGCGTGCTCGGTCAGCTTTTCTCCGATCTCGGTATAAAGGCGCTCGGCTTCGAGGATCTCTGCGTGACGGTCGCCGGGCTTGAAAGCTTCAAAAACAGATATCCCGGTATCTCGTTCGTGCCGATCGGCGCGGCGATAGACGGACTGCGCGAATTCAAGGACGACGACGAGCTCGACAAGATAGCGAAGGCTCAGAGCATAGCGGACGCGGCGTTCGAGCACATACTCGGCTTCATCTCGACCGACAAAACCGAAAAAGAGATCGCGCTCGAGCTTGAATTTTATATGAGATCGCACGGCGCGGAAAACGTATCGTTCGAGACGATCGCGGTCAGCGGCCCCTCGTCCTCGATGCCGCACGGCGTGCCCGCCGATATAAAGGTACGCAAGGGCTTTTTGACGATGGACTTCGGCTGCAAATACATGGGCTACTGCTCCGACATGACGAGAACGGTCGTCGTCGGACGCGCGGATAAAGAGATGAAGAAGCTCTACAACACGGTCAAAGCGGCCCAGGAGGCGGCGCTCGCCGCCATCGCGCCGGGAGTCGATCTCGGAGAGCTCGACAAGATCGCGCGCGATATCATCGACGTCGATTACAACGGCGCGTTCGGCCACAGTCTCGGCCACGGCGTAGGGCTCTACATCCACGAGGCGCCCGGCGTCAGCGCGCGCAGCTTCGGCAAAAAACTGCAGCGCGGCCACGTGATCACGGTCGAACCGGGCATTTATCTGTCCGGGAAGTACGGCTGCCGCATCGAGGATATGGTGCTTTATTACGCCGACGGATGCCGCGATATATCGGCTTCGCCCAAAAATCTTATCGAAATTTAAAATTTATTTCCTATTTCGTATTGAAAACACTATGTATATGGTGTATTATATAGCAGAAAACAGAGATTTACTAACGGAGGATAACATTTATGTTGATGGCAGGTGATTTCAGAAACGGCAAAACGTTCGAGCTCGACGGTCAGGTAATGCAGGTCGTCGAATTCCAGCACGTGAAGCCCGGCAAAGGCGCGGCTTTCGTCCGTACGAAGATGAAAAACGTCATAACCGGCGCCGTGATCGAGCGCTCCTTCTCACCCACGGATAAATTCGAGGAAGCGGTCGTCGAGCGCAAGGATATGCAGTATTCCTACAACGACGGCGGACTGTACTACTTCATGGATCTCGAATCCTACGAGCTCGTTCCGATAGACGCGGATAAGCTCAGCGACAACTTCAAGTTCGTCAAGGAAGAGATGATCTGCAGACTCGTTTCCTATAAAGGCAACGTTTTCGCGGTCGAGCCGCCGATGTTCGTCGAGCTCACCGTCACCGAGACCGAGCCCGGCTTCAAGGGCGATACCGCCACCGGTACGACGAAGCCCGCGACGCTCGAGACCGGCGCGACTATCAAAGTTCCGCTGTTCATAAACGAAGGCGACGTTCTGAGAATAGACACGAGGACCGGCGAATATCTTGAAAGAGCAAAGCAGTAAGCTTTAATTTAACGGAGGTGACTGTTATGACGTTGAGTGAAAAAGTAGCGTATCTTAAAGGTCTTGCCGAGGGTATGAAGATCGGCACGGAAAGCAGCGAAGGAAAGCTTCTTACCGAGATAATAGGCGTGCTTGAGGACGTTGCGGACAGCGTATCCGCTCTTGAGGACGAGTGCGACCGTCTCAACGATTACGTTGAAGAGCTTGACGAGGATCTCGGCACGGCAGAGGAATACCTCTATGACGACGAGGAAGACGACGAATACTACGATGACGAGGATGATTACGACGAGGACGACGACTTCGATATCGACGACGAAGACGATTACGAGGACGAGGTCATCGAGATCGAATGCCCCAACTGCGGCGAAACGATCTGCGTTCCTCCCACGGTAGACTACGCGCACCTCATCTGCCCCGCCTGCAACGAGGAGTTTTCCTACATAGAGGAAGACGAAGGCCCCACAGACGAGGACTGACGAATTAAAGCAAAAACCCTTCCCTGTCCGGGAAGGGTTTTTTAGTTAACAGGTAAGAGTGAATAGTGAATAGTTTC
>JAFZRM010000108.1 GCA_017619885.1 Clostridia bacterium
AGCGTACATCATAAGGTGCAGCCTTACATCATTCCCGCAGGGTACATCATGTTCCGCACGGCGGAACACATCATTCCGCGTCAGCGGGTCGTCGAGGGCGCCGACCCCTACAGGCCGGCCGAGTGCCCCATCAGAGATGGGAGGGGAACAGGGGGTTTGGGGGGGTAATGAGGGGTGGGGCCCCTGCCGATTTAACGTATTTTCCGCAAAACACTTAACACAAACAAAGCCGGCCGGGACAGGGAACGGATCCTTATCTCGACCGGTTTTTTGTATTCTGTTTGTTATATGGGAATTATTTTGCTTCTTCTTCCGTTTCGGCTTTCTTTCTGGGGAAGCAGAGGCCGATTATCGGCAGCTCTTTGGCTTTGCCCTTCGCGGCGTAGATGATGCCGAGCACCATCAAAGCTATGAATACGGTGAATACGAACCACAGGCAGACCGCGATGAAGACGTATATTATCTTCAGTACGATGAAGTTCCAGAGAAGCGCCTGGAAGATGTCGAGCAGGATGTTCTGAACGAACAGATACGCTGACGTCGCCATCGAGAGTACGAGGCCTTGTTTGACGTGGAAGCGGACGTATCTCGAATCTCTGCCGGCGAAAGCGGGGATAAGTACGAGGAACCACAGATAGGACAGGATGCTGAGGGCTTTGCCCTTTGCTCTTTCCTCGTCCGTGAACGCGGAGGTGTGGTCCGGCGTGTCGGTTATGAAGTTCTTTTTCGGGGCGGCAGGCGCTGCGGCCGCAGCGGGCTGCGCGGCGGGCTGAGCCGCTCTCGCGGGCTGTTCGCCTGTGGGAGTTCCGCAGACGTTGCAGAATTTGGCACCTTCTTCAAGCGGTGCGCCGCATTTATTACAAAATGCCATTTCAGATATCTCCTTTATGCTTTTTTGTTAAGTATATCACGACTTTCACGAAATGTCAATACCAAACCGGGTAAAATACGGCGAAAATTGGGCGCCGGTCCGTATCGCGCCGCCCCGTCTTTACTTCATTCCTCCGCGTCGGCGTGAAAGAACACGCTCATGCCCGGCAGCAGCTTCGCCCTGCCGCGCACGGCGTAAATTATCCCTAAAACTGATAGGAACAAAAGATAAAACAGCACAGCGTAAAGCCCGAGACCGAGGAAAACGAAAACGTAATTCCCGTACGCCGCGCGGACGAGATACGAAACGACGTTCATGACGACGACGTATAACGTCGTCGCGACCGTCAGTATCAGCCCTTGTTTTGCGTGGAATTTGACGTAATCCGTGCTTTTTACCGACAAAAGCGGTATAAGCACGAGCACGCCGAGATATGACAGCACGCAGAGGAGCTTATTGCCGCCGGTCTCGGCGGGATCGAAACGGTCGGTCAGATCCTTCGTCCGCGTTATGAAATTGTCGCGGTGTTTTCTGCCGCAGGCGGGGCATTTTTCCTCCGCCGCGGGCACCTCCGCGCCGCATCTGAAGCAAAGGCGTTTCATTCTCCGAACCTTTCCGCAAATTCTCGCTCGTCCCTGTCCGTCTGCTCGTACAGCGACATCAGCTTTTCCTCAAGCTCGACCCTCTTCACGTCGAGCTCCATCAGCTTTTTGTAATCGAGCTCGTTTTCTTTGTAATCGGCCTCGAGCTGCTCGAGCGCCGCTTCCGTCTCCGCCGTCTCCTTCTTCGCGCGCTCTATGCGCGAGGCGAGCTTCCTGCGCTCGGAGCGGTTCTGCCGCTCCTCTTCGTATCTGCGGCGGCTTTCCTGCTTGCTTTCGCTGACCTGAGCCGGCGCCGCGGACTGAGCCTTTCCGGCAGAGTAACGCAGATAGTCGGTATACGTGCCGTGATAATCCGCGAACGGAGTCGCCGAGATATCGAGCACGCGCGTGCAGAGCTTGTTTACGAAATATCTGTCGTGCGAGACGGCGATCAGCGTGCCGCTGTATCCGGCGAGCGCGTCCTCAAGCGCCTCGCGGCTCTTAATGTCGAGGTGGTTCGTCGGCTCGTCGAGCAGCAGCACGTTGTTCGAGCGCAGTATCAGCTTGACGAACGTCAGCCGCGCTTTTTCGCCGCCCGAAAGCATCCCGACCTTCTTGTTCACGTCGTCGCCGCGGAACAGGAACAGCGCGAGCGCGGAGCGGATCTCCGTCTGCGTGCGCTTCCCGTATTCGCTCCATACCTCGTCGAGGACCGTGTTTTCGTCGTTCAGCTCCTGGTTTTCCTGATCGTAATATCCGATGCTGACGTTGTAGCCGAATTCGTACGTGCCGCCGCTCGGCGCCAGCTTGCCGCGCAGGATCTTCATAAGCGTCGATTTGCCAGAGCCGTTATGACCGACGACGAAAGCGCGGTCGCCGCGCTTTATCAGAAAAGACACGCCGGAAAACAGCGTCTGATCGCCGAAGCGCTTCGACAGATCGGTCACGGTCAGCACGTCGTTTCCGGATTCCGAGCCCGCGGTGAAGCGCATGCGCACTCCCTGCCGCTCCGCCTCCGGCGCCTCGACTTTTTCCATGCGGTCGATCGCCTTGCGGCGCGATTCGGCGGCGATGATATTTCGCTCGCGGTTCCAGCGCTTCTGCTGTTCGATGAACGCCTCGAGCCGCGCGATCTCCTTCTGCTGATTTTCGTAATGACGGCGCTGTATCTCGCGGTCCGTCTTTTTCTTTTCCGTATATTTCGTGTAGTTTCCGTCGTAGAGGCGGGCGCGGCTGTTGTCGATGTCGAGGATCTTCGTGGCGACGCGGTCGAGAAAATATCTGTCGTGCGACACGACGAGCAGCGTGCTCGTCAGATTCGAGAGCACGTCCTCGAGCCAGCCGAGCGTCTGTATGTCGAGATGGTTCGTCGGCTCGTCGAGCAGGAGTATATCGGGCGGTCTGATTATCAGCTTGCCGAGCGCGAGCCGCGTTTTCTGCCCGCCCGAAAGCTTCCCGGCGGGCTTGTCCCATTCCTGTTCCGGGAAACCGAGTTTTATCAGATACGACTTTACCAGCCCGCGGAAATGGTCTCCGCCGTCAGCGGAGAACGATTCGAGCTTTGCGGTGTAATCGGAAAGATACGAGTCCGGCAGCGTTATGCCGGCGGCGTGCGTCACGTCGATGCGGCGGCGCATGCGGTCGAGCTCCGCCTCGCGCTCTTTCAGATCCGAGAACGTGTCCTCGAGCACGGAATAGACCGTTCCGTCCTCATCCGTCACGGCGTTCTGCGAGAGCACCCCCACCGTTTTATCCTTCGAGATGAAAACGCTGCCGGTCCCCTCGTATTCGCCGGTTATCATTTTGAGAAGCGAAGTCTTTCCGGCTCCGTTCTCGCCCACTATGCCGACGCGGTCGCCCTCCTGAACGGAAAACGAGACGTTCGATAACACGTCGCGTTCGCCGAACGACAGGGTGAGCCCGTCACAACCGAGAATTATCATTGTCCTTTAACTTTCTTTATAAAATCACGGTACCAGTACGCGCTCCTTTTCGGTCTGCATTCGAGCGTGTCGAAGTCCGTTTCGAAAATGCCGAAGCGGTAGTTGTATCCGGCGGTCCATTCGAAGCTGTCCATCAGGCTCCACAGATAGTACCCGCGCACGTCGAACCCCTCGTCAACCGCTTTTTCGAGCCATTCGAGGAACCCCGACACGTATTTTATCCTGTCGTCGTCGGCGATGACGCCGTCTTCGCCCCTCGGCTCGGCGCCGATCCCGTACGTGCCGTTTTCGGTGATGATGACCGGGATCTTCAGATCGTACAGATCATGCACGAGGCGTATCGCGTCGTAGACCGCCTTCGGGTAATACTCCGTCTTATTGTTTAAGAAATTGCCGCCCTGCGAGAAATCCGCGGCGGCCTGAGCGTCGGCCGAGACGGGGACTCTGTTGTATACGTTTAGCCCGTAGAAATCGATCGGACGGTGCATAAGCGACAGATCTCCGTCTTTTATGTCCATCAGCGTGCCCTCCGACTGCAGATGCGACAAAAGATATTCGCTGTAAGCGCCGCCGAGCACGGGGTCGGTGTAGAATTTCCAGTTGCGCTCGTCCTGATCGATCACGAGTCGTCTGTCCTGTTCGGTGTCGCGGATCGCGTGGCGTTTCCATATATCTATGACGATGCCGATATCGCCTTTGGCGCCGGACGCGCGGAACGCGTCGACCGCCGCGCCGTGAGCGACGAGGATGTTGTGGCGCGCCTGGTTGCCCTCTTTTTCGTTGCGTCTGCCGGGCGCGAAAGCGCCGAGCGCGTATCCGACGTACGTCGCTATCGGCTCGTTCACGGTCGACCACAGCGGCACGACGTCGCCGAAGATGCGGAACATCTTATCTGCGTATTCGGAAAACCAACCGATCACATCGCGGTTGACCCAGCCGTTTTTCTCCTCAAGCGCCTGGGGCAGATCCCAGTGGTAGAGCGTCACGTTCGGCTTTATCCCGGCGTTGTTGAGCGCCTCGAAACAGCGCTTGTAATAATCGACGCCGGCGTCGTTAAGCCTGCCCGTGCCGTCAGGCATCACGCGCGACCACGAGATCGACATACGGTAGCTGTCGACTCCGACGAAGCTCAGATTTTTCACGTCCCGGTCAAAGCGGTGATAGCTGTCGCAGCAGACCGCCGGAGTGACGCCTCCGTGTATTCTTCCGGGAACGGTTGAAAACACGTCCCAGATGCTCGGGCTCCTGCCGCCGTCTGCGGCGCCGCCTTCGACCTGGCCCGCCGACGTGGCGAGCCCCCATATGAAATCCTTTTTGAAACCCATTGCCGACCTCTTTACCGTTTTTTCTCATTATACGGTATCTTTTTAAAAAAATCAATACATAACGTTGAATTTCCGCGGAATATAAATCGCCGCCTCCGAATATGATTTAACAAAAAAGATGGAGGTCATTATGTTCGTCTGGTCAGTCAGGGCGTCGACTTTGAAATTCACGGCGGTGCTTATAGCTTCGGCGGCTGCGATCGCCGCGCTCGCGGTGTTTCTGCCGAAATACGATATGCGCGCACAGACGGCGAGCGCCGTCGTGACGGACGGCAAGGTCACGGGGGAAGACGGGATACGCGGTTTTCTGTCACAGTACGGCTGGGAGGCGTCGGAGCTCGTCGACCGCGCGGAGGTGACGGTGCCGGCGCAGTTCGATCCCGTATACGAAGAATACAACACGCTTCAGAATAAGCAGGGATACGATCTGTCCGGATACAAAAAGAAGACCGTGAGCCGCTATACGTTCAAAATAGAGAACTACGAGGGCTACGGCGGCACGGTGCTCGCCGATGTGCTCGTGTATAAGAACAGGGTGATAGGCGGAGACGTCTGCTCAGCCGACGTCAACGGCTTCGTCCACGGTTTCAGCCGCGACGTCACTTTGCCGTAGGTATTGACAAAAAACGAGAAATATAGTAAAATGACCGTGCCGGGGCGTGACCTTCGGCACGGTTTTTACGACTTATTGTATGAACCCGTAAGGAGGTTTATCTTGCAGGATAAGGATATAGTCGACCTGTACTGGAGCAGGGACGAGGACGCGATCAGGTACACGGACGAAAAATACGGCAGGATGCTTCTGTCGCTGTCGTTTTCGCTGACCTCTTTGCACAGCGACTCGGAGGAGATCGTCAACGACACGTATCTGAAGGCGTGGAACAGTATGCCGCAGGACAGGCCGGACATGCTCGGCGCGTATCTGTCCAAGATCACGCGCGCCCTGTCCGTCGACAGATACCGCAGAAACACCGCGGAAAAGCGCGGCGCCGGGGCGGTGACGGAGGAACTGTCCGATCTGATCCCGTCAGGCTTCAGCATGGACGACGTGATCGACGCGGATCATTTGAAAAACACGCTCAACTCGTTTCTGCACGCGCAGAGCCGTGAAAAGCGAGTGATGTTCGTCAAGCGCTATTATATGGGCGAGACTGTGGAGCGCATCGCCGAAGAGCTCGGAGCGGGCGAGTCGAAGGTGAAGATGACGCTGTCGAGGATGCGCGCGTCGCTTTACGAATTACTTAAAAAGGAGGGGCTTCTGTGACGACGGATAAAAAAGCATACGCCGACGCGCTGATGGACGCCGTCGGCCGCATAGACGACGGTCTGATCACCGAGGCCGCCTCGTACAAAAGAAAAACGCCCGGGTATCTGAAGGCGGCGATCGGCATGGCCGCGTCGTTTCTGATACTGTTTACCGTGATGATCCCGGTGCTTGTCCGCACGCTGCCGCGCGGATCACAGTCCGCGGCACCGTCGGGCCTGCCCGGCGTGCTCGCCTCCGCAGTCGCCTCGACGGTCAGCTCTGTCGAGCCCGTCGGTCAGCCGCGCATTATATGGCAGCTCGACGGCGAAGACGTTTATCACGTGATAAACGTCAGCGGCAGCACGGCGTCGGCGCTGTGCGCGCAGTCGGGAAAAGGATCACGGTCGGAGGGAGAAAAGGAACAGGGCTTCCGCCTGTGGGTGACGGACGGCAGCGGCAGATTCGTGACGCCGCAGCTTTCCGCCTCGGACGGAAACGTCGGGTGCGGCGTCTTCGACTACGGCGAGGAATATGAATTATCTCCGCAAGCGGAGCGCATCATTAAAGAAGCGGTGAAGACCGCGAAAGGATAAGATATGAAAAACACGAAAAAACTTTGTGCTGCGATCGTCGCAGCGATCGCAGCGGCGCTGATCCTCGCCTCCTGCTCGGCGGCGGGCGATAATTACGCGCCGGGCGACGTCGGGATGTACGACGCGGAATACAACGAGATGTATTCGATCGCCCAGGGCGAGCCGGACGACGGCTTCAATATGGGAAAGCTTAAGGAAAACCCGTTCGTCAAAACGGCGGACGAGCCGGTCAGCACGTTTTCCGCCGACGTCGACACGGCGTCATATACGATGCTTCGCCGGCTGATAAAAGAGGGATACGATCTGAAAAGCCTGAAATCCACCGCGGGCGCGAACATACGCACGGAGGAGCTGATTAACTATTTCAGATACGACTGCAGGGCGCCGGGCGAAGGCGAGCTGTTCGGCGTGACCGCGAAGCTCGTGCCGTGCCCGTGGAACGCCTCCGATCTGCTGCTGACGATGACGCTTGCGACGAACGAGCCGGCGGCGCGCGCAGACAACAATATCGTGCTGCTCGTCGACGTGTCCGGCTCCATGAGATCGGATGATAAACTGCCGCTGCTGAAGCGCACGTTCTCGTATCTGCTGTCGGGGCTTGATAAAAACGACACCGTCAGCATAGTCACATATTCGAGCGGTGAGCGCGTCGTGCTCGAGGGCTGCCCCGGCGACCGCGCCGACACGATACAGCAGGCGCTCGATTCGCTGCAGGCGAACGGCGCGACGAACGGAGAGGCGGGACTGCAGAAGGCTTACGAGATCGCCGAGAAATACGCGAAACAGGACGGCAACAACCGCATCATAATGGCGTCGGACGGCGACCTCAACGTCGGAATGTCGAGCGTTGAAGAGATAAAGGCGTTCGTAGAGCAAAAGCGCGACGCGGGCGTTTATCTGTCCGTGCTCGGCTTCGGTTACGGCAATTACCGCGACGCCAAGATGGAGACGATAGCGGACAGCGGCAACGGCGTCTACTACTATATCGACGGCGAGGAAGAGGCGGAGAAGATATTCTGCGACGACCTGCTCGCAACGCTTTACACCGCGGCGACCGACGTCAAGCTGCAGATCGCGTTCGATCCCGAAAGCGTCAGCGCATACCGGCTGATCGGCTACGAGAACAGAGTCATGTCCGCGGAGGATTTCGACAACGACGCCAAGGATGCGGGCGACGTGGGCGCCGGTCACAGCGTGACGGTCTGCTACGAGATCGTGCCCGCCGAAGGCATAGCCGAAAAAGAAAAGCTGCTCACGCTGTCGGTCAGATACAAAGAGCCCGGCGGCGTCAAGAGCACCTTAAACGAATACGGCATGAGCTACGCCGGAATCAGCTGCGAACCGGACGCCGACACCGATCTTATCGCCGCGCTCTGCGAGCTCGGCATGATACTGCACGGAAGTCAGTACGGAAAAGATATCGACATGCCCGACGTCGTAACGCTGCTCCGCGGACACGACTATGCGTCAGATCCGTACAAAGCCGGATTCGTCGGCCTGATCGACCGCATAGCCGGCTGAATATGAAAAAAAGAAAAGATCTGCCGTACTCCGGCAGACCTTTTTTGTCCAACTTCCAACTATTATTCGGCGGGATTCGGTGCTCCAACGGGGCAGACGCTCGCGCAGGCGCCGCATTCGATGCACTTGTCGGCGTCTATAACGTATTTTCCGTCGCCTTCGGAAATAGCGGATACGGGGCACTCGGCCTCGCAAGCGCCGCAGCTCAGACATTCATCACTGATAACATATGCCATGATATATGTACCTCCATGTGGTTTATTTTCGGTTACAGTATAACACAAAATTTCAGTTTTGCGATACGTTTTTATGAACTGTGGGTAAATTATTTTATATTGAGCGGGGTATAAGTGTAAAAGCTCGGATCGTACTCGACCGTCTGCGCGTCCATAAGTTTGCGCAGAGCCGTGTTGAACATGCCGTAGCGGTAAAGCTCGAGGAACTGTCCGTCGAGATTGTTCCCGATAAACTCCTCGTCCGGCTCGAGCCGCAGGATTATGTGATAGCCGTAAGGCGCCTCGACGACGCCGCTCATCTGCCCGACCTCGAGCGCGAAGGACGCGTCGGAGAACTGCTGTGATTTGTCCCCTTTGGATATGTAATAGCCGGTGTCGTCGTCGGCGTTGTCGGTGTCCTCGGTGTATTTGTGCTTTAGCTCGTAGAAATCGGCGCCGTTCTGCAGTCTTTCGTAAAGCTCCTTTATCAGCGTCTCGTTCTCGTTTCTGTCCTCACCCTCGTCGTTTCGGATGAGGATATGGTCGACGCGGACGACGTGATTGCTGACGAAACGGCGGATCAGCTCGGGATTCGACGAGATCTTAGGACCGGATTCCTCGGAAATCAGATACTCGAAAAGTTTGTCTTCGAGCATCTGCTGTTCTTCGAGCAGAAGGTTCGTTTCTTCCGTCAGAAAATACAGATCGAGCGCGCGGTAATAGTCGTTGTCGTCCTCAAACGACGAATAGCGGCTCTCGTTTACGGACTGCTGCGCCTGCTTCTTCTCGATCTCGGTAAGCTCCACGCCGTTCTGTTCGGCGTATTCGGACACCGCGGCGATGCGCTTCATGTAAAACACCGTCAGATCCCTGACCTCGTCGTATTTGCCGCTGTCAAGCCAGAAATCCGGATCGTCTAAGTCGTACTGGTATTTCACCGCGGCGTAGTAGTATCTGAACAGACCGTACGGTATCTCGCGGCCGTTTATCTTCATCGGCGACGGCACGTCAGACACGTCCGCGGGCACGTATACCTCGGTCTCCGATTCAACCCCGGTCTCCCCGTCTTCTTTGCCGCAGGCGAAAAGCGATATCATAAGCGCCGCGAAAAGCAGCAGAACGATGAATTTTTTCATATCATGACCTCCGTGATCCCGACTGTCGTCGACTCGGATCTGAGTTTTTCCGCGTACTGCCCGGCCTTGATCCCGCCCCAGATGAAGGCGGCGAAGAGCAGAAGCAGTACCGCGAAGAACACGAGCTTTCCCGCAGCCGGGCGTTTTATCCTGTTTTTCTGCAGATTCGAGCCCGTTTTTCTTTTACGTTTCATAAAACCTCGAAAATTTACAATTGCGGCGGCGTATGCCGCTTGAATTCGTCTTTGTTATGTGGTAATGTTAAATAAACACGGCAAGGAGGCGTTATCATGGCAGAGGAATATACCGAATACGAGGAGATGCAGAAGCGGAGCCACCCGGTCCTGAAGGCGGTGCTCAAGGGCATCCTCATCGCGCTCATTGTTTTCGTCTTCGGAGCGGTGCTTATAAGATCGTGCGTGCGTCAGCCGCAGAAGCTGCTGCTCGGCTCGCCCGAGCTTTCCGCCGCCTCGGCGGACGGCCGCGTGCGGATACTGTATCAGAGCCCGTACGACAAAATCAACCGCAACGAATACGGCACGTTCCAGTTCGCCGTGAGCGACTGCTTCTATATCCCGGCGACTAAACAGCTTCAGGTCACCGTCAGATACAACAAGAAAACGCTGCAGGACACGAAAGACAAATACGGTCTTACCAAACTGCCGGAGGACGACTGCTTCGCGTTCTCGCTGCTCTTCGACGACGGTCAGAGGCTGACCTCGTACCGCTACTCGACCGTGACGAGAGGCAGATATATATTCGTCTATCTGCTCTTTGACGGCGTCGATCTCGAAGAATACACGCCGGTCGCCTACACGCCCGCCGACGCCGCGGTCACGGACCGCCAGGGTAATATCGTCGCGCACGAGACCGACGAGAACGGCAGGAGCATCCTTTACGAAACGGACGAGGCCGGATACGCCAAAGTATACGTCAGAACGTACGTGAGCCTCGAAACTTATTATTCGGGCGACGTGAATTACAACAGGATCCCGCTTTCCTCGCTGCTCGTCTTCGACAGGCTGTATTCGTGCGAGGAGCTGACGGACTCCGAGACCGAGAAATATCTCGGACGGGGAAAAGATCTTCCGCTTTTCAATGCGTCGTACAACGCGGACCGGTGACCCCGGTCCTTTTTTTATTGCCCGACGCGCCTGTATATGAGGAGCCGTCCTTCGATGAACCTGACTTCCTCGTAGTCCGGGCTGCTGTCATAGAACATCACGCGCGACCGGCCTTCCGAATAGCGTAGATCGAGCACGATGTAGTCCGGGTCTTCCGTATGTGTCGAATATTTAAGATCGTACACGTATTTATGCTGCGACGCCGTGGAGTACAGAAAAGTCGTCGCGCCGACGGAGGCGTCCTCCGGTATTTCGTAGACAGCCTGCCGCACCTCGTCGTACGCCTGTCTGTCCTTGTTGTACATGTCGACGTAGTCGTTGCGCTGCCAGATAGTCTGCATCGTGAAAAACAGCGCTGATACCGACGCGAACACCGCGAGCGTGCGGCGCGTCCGTTCGCTCATGTCGGCGTAGTTGAGCATCGCCGCAAAGAACAGAAACGCGAGCGAGCCGTAGGCGTACTGGAAGTAAATACTGTGCTGATACACGTAATCCGGCATCAGGTTTATCAGGATCATCGGCAGCAGCAGAACGTAGCGCGACAGCTTTTTCGTGATCACAGGCAATCCGCCGAGCGGCAGAAGCATCCTGATGATGAATTCCGGCTTCGTCTCGGCGGACGCGTCGGCGGTGGCGTCGAACATCTCATGTATCACGAACGCCGGATCCTTTATGACGTTCGCGACGACCGCGATCAGCCCGTCGTCCTGACCGGTCATAAAGTTCTCAAACCTGTAATTCATCGTGCCCTCGCCGTATTTCGACAGAAGATGCGCGGCGAGGATGAAATAGCCGACCGATCCCGCGACCATGCAGCCGCCCGTGATCTTATCCCGTTTATCGCCCGACAGAACGGCGTAGATGCCGGCGAACGCGACGTAAAGCGCCGCGTCCTCCTTGACGGCGAGCGTCAGGATCGAGAATATAACGATCCCGTACCACTTCTTCTTCAGCATGAAATAGAACAGCCAGAGCAGAAGCGGCGCGAGGAATTTGTTTTCGTGCAGATCGTAGTAACAGCCGCCGGCGAGCGCGGGATACATCGCGTAAATGAACGCGAACGCCGCCGCGGCTTTGTTTGAAAGCCCGAGCCTTTTGGCGATCAGACAGACCGGAACGACGCCCGACGCGAGCAACACCGCCTGACAGGCCATCAGCGTGCCGGGCTTCGGGAATATCGCGTATACCGGCAGGAAAAGATAGAATATCGGCGAGATATGAACGCCGAAATGAGACATCAGCGCGTCGCGCTCGCATGTGACGAGCGGCAAAAGCGACGTCTTCATATTGTAGAACATCTGCGAGAATATCGCGAAATCGTAGTTCGGCGTCGACTGCGTCAGATAACGGCACAAAGTCTGTGCGCCGATGAATACCGCAAAATACAGCGCCGCCGCCGCCGCGATGCCGATCAGAAGCGGAGCCGGTATGTCGCGCTTCAGCGCCGGGGCGCCGCCGTCCTTGAAAACGTAGACGCAGATGACGAGCAGGACGAGGCACGCGCCGAGTCCGAACCACGTGCTGTCGGCGGCAAGCGCGCACGTCGAACCGTAGCAGATGAAGGAGACGAGCAGGATCAGCCTCTCGATCTTAAGGCTGTTCACGACCGTGAAAAGCGAGCAGAGAAAAATGAAGCACAGCGCGAGAACCGCGGCGAACGGCAGTATCGGCACCGCTTTGAAGAACGCGGCGGAGTCGAACTGCACCGGCGACGCGATAAGCGAGAATATGAAGCAGGCGATAAACAGAGACGAGAAGAAACGCACGGCGAATTTTTCTGCCGTGTTGGTCTTTATCCTGTCTTTCAGAGTCGTTTTTCCGTTCATTTTCTGTATACCTTGTATCCGTTATTGAGCAGGATCGAGACGATCCCGTCGTCGCAGAGCATATGAGCGCAGCCGACCACGAAGAACGTGCGGCGGCCTTCCGCCATGTATTTCATCACGGCGTCCGCCATCAGCGCGTTGCGCTTCACGTACATCAGCTCGTCGTATTCACGCATGCCGGCGTCGAGCGCCGCGTCGCTGTATTTCTCGGCTCTGCCGGCGGTTATCGCGCGAGACAGCGTCGTCATCTCGCCGCTCTGATATATCAGATCCATATAAGCGAGCCCGGACGGGTTGTCGAGCAGGCTTTTAATCATGTATTCGTAGACGCAGTCGTCTATTTCAAGCAGCATAGAAAGCTGCGCCGCGTCGCTTTCGACCTCGAGCACGGTCTTTCCCGTCTCGTACGCCTTGTTGATAAAATATCTGTCCACGCCGTATTCGGTGCTGTAGCCGGCCTCGTACGTCGCGATGGATTCAAGGACCGAATACCAGATCGCCGGCATGAATTTATCGTATTCCCCGGTGTAGCCGTCGGCGTTGCCGGCGAGCTTGAGCGTCTGATCTATTCGGGCGACCGCGCGCTCGTAGACCGCCGCCGATATGTGATCTTTTACGGTCGTGCCGTTCGCATACGTATACTGCGCCTCGTACTCGGAAAGCTCTTCTTCCGTGAAAGCCTGTTGCCGCTTTTCCTCCGCTATTATATCGTATTCGACGGCGATGCTGTCGCAGTAGGAGAACGCGTCCTCTATCACGTCGGCAAACGGAAAAACGTCGGCGCTTGCGTTGACGTGCTGAGAGCCGAACAGATAACAGCGGTGGCCGTCGCCGTCCTCCACCACCCACATTGCGGGACCCTTGCGGTACTGCGAATATGACGACGGCAGACAGCCGGTAAGACATACAGTGCAGTACAGAAGCGCCGCGGCGGCGAGTATGATGCTGACGAGTTTTTTCATTGAAAGACCTTCCCCGGGTTTATACTCTATATCATACAACAATAAATCGCATATTTGAAAAAAAGTTTGTAAATAAAGCGTAAAAGCCCCCGATACCGGCATAATACACAACAAAATTTATAAAATATTAATCCAATGTGTAAAAAACCCGTATTGCATTCCCAATTTCTTTATTGTATAATAACAGGACACGGATCATCCGGATCCGTGTCCACAAGCGGCCGGGGACCGACGGATCCCGACCCGACCCTGAAAGGAGAACAAAATGCTTTCTTCCGTAAAAAGCTTCGTCATAGCGTTTGCGGTGTCTATACTCATTTTCGGACTGATAGGATATTTCCTCGCGCCGCAGATCAAATCGCTTACGGATAATTTCCTCACCCCGAAAGACGAGGTGACCCACGTCGACGAATACGAGATACCGCCGGTGCCGAACGCGCAGTCCGGTATCGTCAGCGATCCCGCGGCGTTCCCGGATCACAGGAGTTTCACGCTTCTGCTGATCGGCTCGGACTATCAGCCCGCCGTGTTCTCGGATTACCGCGTATCCGTTTCAAACACCACGGATATGGAGGTGCTCTCGACGCATCAGCGCCACTACAAAGCCGACGTTATAATGCTCATAAGCTACAACGCCGAGACCGGTATCGTGATGTTCTCGGCGATCCCGTCGAACCTCATGGTCACCGCCTCGGGCATAACCATGAAGCTCGGCGACGTGCTTGAGAGAAAGAACGTGACGTATTTCAAGGATATGGTCGCCGGTATAGTCGGAATGCCGATCGATTACTACGTCTGCTGCCAGATAAGCCTGTTCATAAATCTCATCGACAAGCTCGGCGGCATCAAATACGACGTGCCGGTCAACATGAACTACCGCGACGACGAGGAGAGGATAGTCACAGACGGCGCCTCCCGCGATCCGATACCGCTCACCGTCAACGGCGAGCAGGTGTACGACGAGAACGGCGATCCCGTCATGATACCCGCCGGCAAACCCTTCACGATAAACCTGACGAAGGGCATACAGATGCTCGACGGCGAAAAAGCCTCGTGGGTGCTGCGGTACAATTCGTATTCTAACGGCTTCGCGGGCAAGCGCGACACGGTGACGACGTTCTTCCGCACGTTCTTCGAGACGTTCGCAAGAGAAGAAAACCACAGCAAGCTCGCCGGAGTCGTCTCGCTGCTGAACACCTCCAACGCCGCGAGCACGAACATGAGCTCGTCGGATTTCGAGGAGCTCGCCTCGACGATACTCGCATATCAGAAGTATGAAAAAACGAACCTGAATTTTCCCGGCAACATCGCGGGCTTCGGCGACGATGAACGCATCAGCTTCGCAAGGAATACCGTATACGCGGCGTATGAGAAATACAGGATCGGATAAAGGAAGGACACTGAAATGAAGAACACCGAAAAAACGATGGATAAAATAGTGGCGCTGTGCAAGAACAGAGGCTTCGTGTACGCCGGCTCCGAGATATACGGCGGTCTTGCGAACACGTGGGACTACGGCCCGCTCGGCGTCGAGCTGAAAAACAACATAAAACGCGCCTGGTGGAAGAAATTCGTCCAGGAATCGAAATACAACGTGGGCTTAGACGCCGCCATCCTGATGAACCCGCAGACGTGGGTGGCGTCGGGACATCTCGCGGGATTTTCCGACCCGCTGATGGACTGCCGCGAATGCCACGAGAGATTCAGAGCGGACAAGCTGATAGAGGACTACTGCGCCGAAAACGGCGTGACGCTCGAAAAGCCGATCGACGCCTTCTCACAGGCGGAGATGAAACAGTTCGTCGAGGACAACAACATCCCCTGCCCGTCGTGCGGCAAGCATAATTTCACGGATATAAGACAGTTCAATCTGATGTTCAAAACGTTCCAGGGCGTCACCGAGGACGCGAAGAACACGGTCTATCTGCGTCCCGAGACGGCGCAGGGCATATTCACGAACTTCGTGAACGTGCAGAGGACGACGAGGAAAAAGGTGCCGTTCGGCATCGGTCAGATCGGCAAATCGTTCCGAAACGAGATCACGCCCGGCAACTTCATATTCAGAGTGAGAGAATTTGAGCAGATGGAGCTCGAGTTCTTCTGCAAGCCCGGTACCGACCTCGAATGGTTCAACTACTGGCGCACGTTCTGCCGCAACTGGCTGCTCTCGATCGGTCTGAAGGACGAGAACATCCGTCTGCGCGACCACGATCCCGAGGAGCTGTGCTTCTATTCGAAGGCGACGACGGACTTTGAATTCCTGTTCCCGTTCGGCTGGGGCGAGCTCTGGGGCGTAGCCGACAGAACGAATTACGATCTGACCAATCATCAGAACGTATCCGGCAAGGATCTTACTTATTTCGACGCGGAGACGAACGAGAGATATCTGCCGTACGTCATCGAGCCCTCGCTCGGCGTTGAAAGAACTGTTTTGTCGGTGCTTTGCGACGCGTACGACGAGGAAGAGCTCGAAGGCGGCGACAGCCGCGTGGTGCTGCGTCTGCATCCCGCGCTTGCTCCGTTCAAGGCGGCGGTCCTGCCGCTGTCGAAGAAGCTTGCGGACAACGCCGGCGAGATATACGACGAGCTCTCGAAGTATTTCAGCGTCGATTACGACGACGCCGGCTCGATCGGCAAGCGCTACCGCCGCGAGGACGAGATCGGCACGCCGTTCTGCATCACGTACGACTTCGATTCGCTCGAGGACAAGTGCGTGACGGTGCGTGAACGCGATTCGATGGAACAGGTGAGGATCCCGATCGACGGACTCGTCGCGTATCTGTCCGAAAAGACGGCTTTCTGATATGAGCGACGGCTGGTTCTTCCGTTATATCAAATCGAAGAATACGAAGTCGATGCGCTACAAGCGCGAGCTCGCGGATAAGATCTGCGGTCACAGCATGAAGTACGTGACAGTCGCTTCGGGCGACCGCGGTGACGTCGTGATAGGAAAGGACTGCACCTGCCGCGTCGCCGACGGATATTTCACCGTGACCGACGGCAACGGCGTCCTGATCTATAAAGCGTCGATGGATAACGTCAACCTGTTCGAGCTCATGTCGCTCGACGGCGCCGTGATCTGTGGCGACGACGAGATCAGCGGCGGACCGAAAGAGATCACCGCACACTATTCG
>JAFZRM010000109.1 GCA_017619885.1 Clostridia bacterium
CGTCCGTACATTATCACAGCTTCAACCCGAAGGGCTCGATGTACACGGGCGACGCCGCCGGCGACGCGGTGTTCGAATTCGATAACGGCTGCGTCTATTCGTTCAGAGGCTACAACGGCTCGGAAGGCTGCTACACCTCGTGGGACAACGTATGGCGCGTATGCTGCGAGCTCGGCACGGTAGTCTGGGACGGCGCGGGCGACGCGTACTATGAATATACCTCCGAACGCGGCGGCATCTTCAAAGGCATCCCCTATCAGAGCGGCGTTATAAAGAGACCAGAGGTCGTTCGCGACCAGCACGACGGCGCACTCGAAGAGATGTTCAACGCGCTTAAGACCGGCAAACCCGCCGGCACTGAGTGCAAGGACAACATAAAGAGCATCGCGATGGTGCTCGCGAGCGTAAAGAGCATAGAGGAGAACCGCAAGATAGATATCATCTTTGACGATAAGTATCCGTATCTCACGCTTAAATGATATTTCACGAGTTTTTTGACCGTCGGCTGTCCGCCGTTGCTTTCGGTTGCGACCGTATAACAACGGCGGACGCTCCGCTCACGGCGGAATTCCTTGACACGTATGTCTCGTACGGCGGAAATTTTCTCGATACCGCCAGGATCTACGGCTTCGGCGACTGCGAAGCCGCACTCGGTGCGTGGCTCGTCAGAGGCGGCAACAGAAAAAAAGTCTTCCTCGGTACAAAAGGCGGCCATCCCGACCTGTCGGATATGCATAAAGGGCGGCTCGATTTTGCTTCGCTGCAGTACGATATCTGCAAAAGCCTCGAGGCGCTGAAGACCGATCACGTCGATATGTATTATCTGCACAGAGACGACAGAACACTTGACGTCGCCGTGATCGTTGAGACGCTGAACGCGTTTATCGGACGCGGATATACGAGGTATATCGGCGTCTCTAACTGGCGTCAGGACAGGATAGAGGCGGCAAACGCTTATGCGACAGCTCACAGCCTCACTCCGTTTACCGCGGATCAGGTCCAGTTCAGCCTTGCAAAACAGGTCGTATGCGACGACGATACGCTTGTTATAATGGATAAGCCGCTTTATGAGTTCCATAAAAGGACGGATATGGCCTGCGTCTGCTATTCGTCTCAGGCAAAGGGATATTTTTCAAAGCTGCAGAACGGTCAGCCGCTTTCGGGTTTGGCGTCAAGGTGGTTCGACTGCGAGGAGAACAGACAGATATTGAAAAAACTCTCGCCCGATACGGCGACCGCGGCGGCTCTGTTTTATCTTATAGAACAGCCGTTTCCGACGTACGCGATAATCGGTGCAAGCACGCCCGGCCAGCTCGTATCGTCGCTCCAAAGCCTTGATATGCGTCTCGGATTTGACGCGGTGAAGCTGAGGGAAATATAGAATATAGGAATTTGGCTTTTCACAAAAAAAACGCCCGGGACCGAAACGGTCCCGGGCTTGCTTTATAATGTTTTGAGGAATTTCTCTATCCTCTCGATCGCTTCCGTTATGTGCTTGACGGAATACGCGTAGGAGATGCGGGCATAACCCTCGCCGCCTTTGCCGAACGCCGTACCGGGCACGATCGCGACCCTGCCTTCGTTAAGCAGCCGCTCGCAGAACGTCTCCGAACTCATACCGAACGCGCCGACGTACGGGAACACGTAGAACGCGCCCTTCGGCTCGAAGCAGGGAAGACCGATCCGGTCGAGCTCCTCGACGATGTATTTCCTGCGCCTGTCGTACTCCGCGCGCATCATCTCGATATCGCCGTCGCCATTTTTCAGCGCCTCGACCGCGGCGAGCTGGCTCGTCGTCGGCGCGCACATTATCGCGTACTGGTGAATCTTGAGCATCTGCTTCGTTATCTCGGGCGGCGCGCATACGAAGCCGAGACGCCAGCCGGTCATCGCGTACGCTTTTGAGAAGCCGTTCACTACGATACAGCGCTCAGCCATTCCGGGCAGCGCTGCTATCGAAGTGTGTCGCACGCCGTACGTAAGCTCGGAGTATATCTCGTCCGAGAGCACGGCGACTCCGGTGTTTTTCAGCACGTCGCACAGCGGCAGAAGCTCTTCCGCCGTCATGATCGCGCCGGTCGGGTTGTTCGGATACGGCAGAACGAGCAGTTTCGTCCTCGGTGTGATCGCCGCGGAAAGCTGAGCCGCCGTAAGTTTGAAATCGTTTTCGGGAAGCGTCGCGACGGGCACGGGCACGCCGCCGCAGAGCCGCGTTATCGGCTCGTAGCAGACGAACGACGGCTCGGGTATTATGACCTCGTCGCCCGGCTCGATTATCGCGCGGATCGCCAGATCTATCGCCTCCGAGCCGCCGACAGTGACGGTTATCTCGGTCATCGGGTCGTAGCTCAGACCGAAACGGCGCTTCATATACGCCGAAAGCTCCCTGCGCAGCGGCACGGTGCCGGCGTTCGACGTGTAATACGTATATCCGCGCTCGAGCGAGATTATGCCCGTCTCGCGCACGTGCCACGGCGTGGCGAAGTCCGGCTGACCGACGGTCAGCGCGACGACGTCGTCGAGCCCGCTTAGCATATCGAAGAACTTTCTGATACCGGAGGGCTTCAGATCGACGACCGTCTTTGACAGCAGCTTACTGTAATCCATCCGACAGCTCGCTCCTTATGTCCGCGTCGCCGCGTTTCATGATAAGACCCTTGTCTTTGTATTTGCGGAGCACGAAATGCGTCGCGGTGGAGATGACGCTCTCCATCGGCGCGAGCTTTTCCGCGACGAAAAGCGCTACCTCGCGCATCGTTCTGCCCTCTATGACGACGCAGAGATCGAAACCGCCGGACATCAGATACAGGCTCTGTACCTCCGGATAATTGTATATACGCTCCGCAACGCGGTCGAAACCGAGATCGCGCTGGGGCGTTATTTTAAGCTCGATCAGCGCCGTGACGTCTTCGCGGCCGGTCTTTTCCCAGTCTATCAGCGCGTTGTAGCCGACAATCGTACCGTCTTTTTCGTATCCGTCGATCATCGCTCTGACCTCGCCGGCGTCGCGGTCGAGCATCGCGGCGAGCATCTCGGGCGTGAGCCTCGCGTCTTTTTCGATCAGTTTCAGAAGCTCGTTCATTTTATTTCTCCTTTGTATATGTTATCTATCAGTTCATACGCTTCGTCAAAGCCGGAGGCGACGTGATCCGTGTAGTGGGCGTCGCTGCCGAGCCTTATATCGGCCCCGCCGAGTTCGCGGTACGTCTGCAGGATCCGGTCCTCGGGCAGGATCACGTTTTTTCTGACGTAAACGCTGTTAAGCTCGTAGACCTTGCCGCGGGCGACGATGCTTTTGAGTATTTCGGCGATCTTGCCGTCCCAGCGCGTTATATCTAAATCGATCCCGGCTTTTTTTATGTAGCGCAGCGGATACGTCAGATGCGCGCACTGGTCGACGTACGGCAGATAAGTCATCTGCAGATATTCGTCGAAATATTTGTCGACTATTTCGATTATACGCCCGTACGGAAGCTTTGTGAAATCCGTGTAGTACGGATCCTGCTCGCCTTTCGTGTTGTGCACGGAGCCCAAGACGTAGTCGAAGCCGCCTTCGGCGACGATCTGCTCTGCGAGCTCCGGATAATGGGTCGCCTGCCCGAGCTCAACGCCGATGAACACGTCGAGCTGATCCGCGTATTTCTCGCGCGCCTCCTCGCACTGACGCCTGTGAGTCGTGCGGTCGAACGGCGTGAATATCCTCTCCGCCTCTGAGTTGACCTCGATGTGATCGGTCAGCACGATGGCGTCGAGTCCCGCGGCGATCGCGGCGGCGCACATTTTATCCGGGGAATTGAGATGCTCCGCGCAGTCGAACGAAAAATACGTGTGCGTGTGCGTATCTATCTTTTTTATGGGGTATTTTTTAATACAGGACTTTGTTGAAAAATTCATAATAGGTGTGTAAAATATAATATATTACGGGGGTTTTTATGATTAAAGCGGTTTTGTTTGATATGGACGGAGTCCTCGTCGATTCCGAGGAGCTGACGTACGAGGCGGCGATAGAAATGCTGCGTGAGCGCGGCGCCGACGCGTGCAAAGAGGATTTCATCCCGTTTATCGGCGCGGGAGATATCGCGTATCTCGGCGGCGCCGCCGGCAGACACGGGCTTTCATACGATAAAAGCATGTCGGTCGTCACGTACCAAAAGTACGAAAAGCTCGTGGCGGAGCACGATATAGCGTACGAGAATACGGTGAAAACGGTGCTGAAGCTGAAGGAGAACGGGCTCAAACTCGCGGTCTGCACGAGCTCGGACCTTGTAAAGATGAATATCAATCTGCGCGCGATCGGCCTTAACGGCGTTTTCGACGCGCTCGTCAACGGCAGGGATATAGAGAACAATAAGCCCGCGCCGGATATATATCTGAAAGGCGCCGGACTGCTCGGCGTGCCGGCGGACGAATGCCTCGTCGTTGAGGACGCGAAAAACGGGATCCTCGCCGCAAAAGCCGCGGGAATGCATAACATAGCGCTTACGACCACGTTCAGCCGCGAAGAGCTGATCGATTCGGTCGACCCCGAATTCATATGTAACGATCTGTACGATATCGTAAATCTTATCTGTCAGTATAACACAAAACACGGCTAAAATCAATATTCTGCAGGCAATTTCTGAAAATTTTTACGGGCGGCATCGTGCCGCCCGTTTTTTTGATCGTCTGATTCAAAAAGAGATGTCCATACAAGAACCCCCGCCGCGAACAGCGGCGGGGGGGGGCACGCAGCCGACTCCTTAAAAAACCGCCCTTGCGGGCGGTCTTTTATTGTGTTTTACGGCATATCGTACTGTTCGATCTCGAGATAACTTCCCGCCGCGGGGACACCCATGCGGATGACCGC
>JAFZRM010000110.1 GCA_017619885.1 Clostridia bacterium
GCGATACAGTATGCGACCGAAAGCACCAGAAACGTCGAGATTATGCAGTCTATCACCGAGATTATCAGCGTATTCACGATCCAGCGCAGGAAAGCGTGATCCACGCCGTAATACTTCTCGGTGAAGAGCAGTCTGAAATTCTCAAAGCCTACGGCTTTCGGGAAGAAGTTGCTCGTTACACGGCCTATGAACGTACCGTCCGCCTGATACTCGCAGCGGAACGCCGAGATGAATATCCACACAAGCGGGATAAGCCAGATGATCGCCATGACCGCCAGGATCGTATACGTGACCGCGAGGCTGACGCGGCGGTTCCTGCTCTGACTGCTGAATTTTTTCTTCGTAATATCGCTCATTGGAAAGTATCCTCCTCATTATACGCCTTGCTCCGTCTGTACGTTATAAGCGTAATAGTCGCGGTGATTATGAACGTGAAGATACCTATGACCGCGCCGGTGTTATACATTCCCTTGTCTATTGTGACCTTATAAAGCCACGTGACGAGCAGGTCGGTACCGCCCGCCTGATAACCGGGATGGGCAGGCCCGCCTCCCGTCAGCAGGAAGATGGAGTTGAACGAGTTTATGTTCCCGACAAAGCTCGATATCAGATACGGCGTCGTGATGAAGAACACGTACGGCAGCGTTATCTTGAAGAACATCTTCACCGTCGACGTTCCGTCGACCCTCGCCGCCTCGTACAGGTCGGACGGTATGTTCATCAGGATACCCGACGTCATAAGCATCGTATACGGTATGCCGACCCACATATTGATGATTATGACCATCACCTTCGCCAGTATCTCGCTGTCCGTCGCCTTAAGTCCTAAAAACCCTATAGGCTCCGATATCCACCCAATGCTCTGCAGAAGCGAGTTGATGGGGCCGTATTCGCCGAGAAGGTTTCTTACCGCAAGCAGCGAAATGAACTGCGGTACGGCTATCGTCAGTATGAACACGGTACGGAATATCTTTTTGCCCTTGAGGCCCTTTTTGTTTATCAGCAGGGCCAGGATTATGCCGCCGAAATAGCAGGTGAGCGTCGCAAAGATCGCCCAGATGAACGTCCAGCCGAGGACGGGCAGGAATCTGTTCTTTATCTCGAAGCCGAGCGAGCCCTCGCCGGTGAAGACCGCGGCGAAGTTCTGCACGCCGTTCCAGCCGAACAGGTTCGTGCCGAGGTTGTGCATATCTTCCTGATTGTACGTCGTGAACGCGAGCGATATCATGAAGATAGTCGGCAGGACGGTGAACGCCGTCGCCGCAATGCACGTCGGCGTGAGCATGAGGACGTGGAATTTGCCGTCGAGCAGCTCCTTGCAGTCCTCTTTGAACGTGGTCGGTTTTTTGCCGACCTTTTTATCGTTGTCCGCCTTGTAGGAGGACGCGATATTCAGGTTCCAGACGATAAAGTATATGAAAATCAGCGCTATGGTGACGAATCCGAACAGGATCATCAGCTTACAGTCGGAGCCGACCGTCATTTCACCGGTCGAGGGGTCGAACACGCCGCCCTCGGAAACGTTCTTGAGCGACAGGTTCACGAGCGCTTTCCATCCGTACGGTGTGTTGTTGATGCTCGGACAGAAGATCATTACGGCGAGTATGCCGAACTGTATCAGTAAGAATATTATTCCCTTGATTATCTGTCCGTGATAGAAGTTGCCCGCTCCGAATATGAAGTGTGAAAGCTTGGTACCTATCGAGCCGTCCGAGAACCTCTTTCCGAATTCGGAAAAAGCGTTGCCGATTTTCTTAAAAAACCCTGACCGTTTTGGTTTACGGTCCAGTTTTGCATCAGTACCCATGTTTTCCTCCGAAAAATCAGTAAAAGTGAGTAACTGTCGTGCAGATCAGTCGTGGCTCGGCAGAGAAGTCGGGAAATCCTTCGGCACGGTCCCGTGCATCCACAGATATTCTACGAGATACAGGGCCTTGCGGATGCCCGCGAGAGATTCGGTCTCCGTCAGTATCGTGTCGCCCGTCGTCGGGTACGCGGTCTTGTCTATTATCGCGCGGAATACGGACGGAGCGTTCTTTGAATAGTAGTAGGAGTTTAGCGTACCGGTGACGAACGGCTGAGGTATGCCCCATTCAGCCATGCTTACCTGCATAGCCGCCAGATTGTACTGGCTCTCGGTGACCTTGCCTTCGTTGTAGCACTGTTCGATGTAGGAGGATGCGCCGGCGTACGCGGGAACGTTCAGACATTCGACGTACGAGCGGTTCTGCGATTCCTTGCTCGACATGAATTTGATGAGCTCCTGCTCTTTCGCGTACTTGTTCTTGTCGGAGTTCGCGTTTATCATGAAGCATTTGCAGTCCGCGAACGTGCCGCCTCTGTAGACGTCGCCGGCCGATACGCCGGACAGACCTTCGACCGCTTTTTCGGTGAGCGTGAACGTCGGGATAAGCGTGATGCCGAGGTTGGTCTCGCCGAGCGCCGCTTTCGCGGTGTTGTAGTGCCAAGCGCCGCCTATGACCGCGAGCACGCCCTTGTTCGATTTGTCAAGGTCGGCGTCCCAGCCGTCGGGGGAAGCCCATTTGAAGCCGTTTTCATCCGCGGCGTAGTCCTGGAGCCATCTCATGATGGCTATCGTATCGTCGCCCTGGCAGTTCGACGTGCCCTTAGAGCCGCCGGATACGGATTCGGCGCCCTCGTAGATCTTAACAGTCGTGCCGTGGTCGGAGACCTTCGTCGCGAGCAGAGCGAAGGACATATTGAAGCCGTCGTCTCCCGTGACCGTTATGGCTTTTGTGCCGGCGGCTCTCGCCGCTTCTCTCAGGCCTTCAAACGATTTCGCCTGTTCTTCCGTCACGAGCGCTTTGTTGTAGTAAAGGAACAGCGCCTGAGAGATGTACGGTACGCCGTACAGATACTCGGTGCCGTTCAGCGTCGAGTAAATGACTTTACGGAAAGACTCGGGATTGTCTGCGAGCACCTGGTCGATGAGCGACTGATCGCCTATCGGCTTGGCGCACTGCGTGGACGCGAGCTTTCCTATATTGTCGTGCGCCACGGTGTAGATGTCCGCCGCGGCCGTCGGGTCGTTGGAGATCGTTCCCGCTACGGCGCCGGTGTCCATGCCCCTGACCTCGACCGTGTAGCCGAAGTCTTCGTGCGCGGCGACGTATTCGTTGCAGATCTTCTGATAAAATTCAACGGACTCCTCGCCTACCCAGACGCGGATTATCTTGTCGCCTCCGCCTCCGCAGCCCGCGAAAAGCGCCGCGGTCATTACCAGAACGATAAAAAGTGCAATAAATTTTTTCATTTTGTTTCCTCCGTTTATTTTTCGATACCGTCGTACGATAATTTTTCTATCATCATGACGCCGGTCAGTGCGTCACAAATCGTTTTGTTCTTTTTGTTGATCAGTATCTCGACAAGTCTTATAACGGGGATCAAAAGGAACGTAAATATCCCCGTGAACAGATAAAACACCGCGCCATCGATTATGAATACGTAGACGAATCGTAAAAGTATCGTCTTTGCGTCCGCCTTCGTCTGCTTTTTTTCCTTGAACGGTATTATGCCGGTCATGAGCTTGCCGGGCGTCCCTCTCTGCTTGCTTATCAGCGGCACCGCGGCGAGCACCGCGGCCTCGGCTATGAAGCCCGCAAGAAGCTTAAGCAGATACGAGTGAAGGTTCGCCGCGAACTGTTCGTCAAGATAATACCGGTCGGTACTCAGCTTGTTCGTTATCGCTTCCGCGTCGTCGCCGTATTCCGCCACCGCCTCGTCCTTCACCCTTTTATAATTTTCATAGTGTTCGTTGTAAACGTTTGCGAGGGGCGACGCGAATATCAGGGCCGATATGACCATGAACAGCACGAATATCGATACCGTGTCGAATCCGTCGGATATTATCCGCTTCAGCAGATAAGGCTTTGAATTGGGCTCCAGCTGTATGTTCGTACCGTTCATTTTCAGCAGAGCTTCATATCGATCCTGGTGGAATATACGGAGACGTCGGATCCGTCGAAGGCTATCCTTGCCCTGTCGCCGTCATGATCCTTGTCTATCTTGATAAGGAACGTCTGTCCGTCGTTTGCCTGTACCTTCGCGTAGCATACGGCGCCGTAATCGAGCTTTTCGAGTATCTTCACGTCAAGCCCGTCCTCGCCGTCGGGTACCGTGCGGATCCTGTCTCTGTCGACCGCGTATCTGTACGTGTAGTCGTAGCAGCGATCCTTATCTATGGAGTTTATCTTGTAGCCGTTTTCCTTGTCCGCTTCTATCGTGTAATCTCCGATGTCGTAGTAGAAGTGGAGCACTCTTTCGCCGTTTTCTTTCATTTCCTTCTTGGAGAAGCGGCCCTGCAGCGATACCTCGTCGTCGATCGGAGAAGCGAGCACCTGTTCGCCTGCTTTAACGGTTATCTTGTCGTAGAGTATCGAGAAGCCGTAATCGTCGCCCTCGGATACGCCGTCGTCGACGAGCGCGAACAGATAATGGTCGCCGTTCTTAAGATACGCGAGGTTCTTGCCGTCCGCCTTTTCTATGCGCGCGACCTGTAAACGGAAGTCGTCTCCCTTGACTATCGCCTGCGGCGGGACTATGAGCTCCGCCTCGCCGCCGTTCCCGGCGGCCTTGCCGAGCGCATCGGGCAGTCTGACTTCGGTCCCGAGCGCCTTGAGCGTACCGTTGCTTATCTCTGCTTCAATCGTGTTGTAAGGCGGTATCTTCTGGATCAGCGTGATCTCCGTTTCCTTGTCGAAGAAATGGAGTTTGCTCAGTTTCGGTCTGGCGTAAACGACGTCGCCGACCGAAAGATCGTCGCGGTCTATGAGCTTCACGACTATCGTGTTACCCTCGTCCTTCATCGTGAATTCACCCAGGCTGTCGCCCAGTTTGCCGTAGATTATCGTCTCGTTGCCGAGCCGCTCCACGCCGGTCACGATGAATTTGAGGCCGTCGCCGTCCGTTCCTATTTCGATATGCTCTGGACGGATGCCGAATATGACGGGGACCTCGCCCGTAAGGTACGCCGTGTCGATCTTCGAGAGCGCCTCGTACGGGACGTCTATGCTGTCGCCGTTGGAAAACTTTACGCCGACTTTGTCGCCGTCTCTGTTGAGCGTGACGTCAAAGAAATTCATCTGCGGCGTTCCGATGAAGCCCGCGACGAATTTATTGTACGGGGAATTGTAGAGGTTCATCGGGGTGTCTATCTGTTGGACGTAGCCGAGCTTCATGACGACTATCCTCGTGCCCATCGTCATAGCCTCGACCTGGTCGTGCGTCACGTAGATGAACGTGGTGTTGAGGCTCTTGTGAAGCGCCGTGATCTCGGCGCGCATCGTCGCGCGGAGCTTCGCGTCGAGGTTCGACAGCGGCTCGTCGAGCAAGAACACCTTCGGGTCGCGTACGAGCGCGCGTCCGAGCGCGACACGCTGGCGCTGACCGCCGCTCATCTGCTTCGGCTTACGGTCGAGATAATCGACGATATCGAGCATTTTCGCCGCTTTCATTACGCGCTCCCTGATCTCCGCCTCCGGCATTTTGCGGTTGCGCAGACCGAACGCCATGTTCTCGTACACCGACATGTGCGGGTATAGAGCATA
>JAFZRM010000111.1 GCA_017619885.1 Clostridia bacterium
AAATTGGTTTCATCGATCATAAGCGAAATCTTTATGACTCTCGCATCTCCTGTGTCCAGACTATTGATTATTTCGTCAATAATGGATTGTTCATGCATTACCCAGCAGAAAATGATATTTTTATAGGCCGTACAGTGGAGAAAACTATTCAGCAAGAAGCAGATGTTGCGCATGACCATGGCTTTTGTTTCTTCTGTTACCTGAAACGGATCGGCATCCCAACACCAATCGCCGTCAAGAAAAACACTGTTCGGCAACTCCTTTTTCAGCTGCTGACTTACCGTCGTTTTACCGACGCCCATTGTACCGCCGATCAGATATATTGTTTTCATATCTGTTCCTCACAAATCCCGATTTGTCTTTATCTTTACTTATGTGTCGGGTCGTTGTTATACAGCCCGAACTTTTCTCTCAGCTTTGCTGCCCGCCGTTCGACGATCTCTGCGACGGCCCTCGCGTGCTCCTACGCGATAAGATCGTATTTATCCCTGAAATTCCGGTAGAACGTCGCCGGAGAATATCCGCAGTTGTCCGCGATCTCCTTTATTGTGATCTTGTCGATGCTTTTTGTCGCCGCAAGCTCCTGAAAAGAAGCCGTAAGGATCTCTTTTGCCGTTTTCCGTTTCATGCCGATCACCCCTCAAATGTTAATCCGTTTTGCCGGGATCTGTTTTTTTAGAAATACTTTACGAACAAGTGGTCCGACCCGCCGCCGTAATTGACGATATCCTTAAGATACGTGTAGCCGTATCGCTCGTACAGCCCGAAAAAACCGGCGGGGATATAGCTTTTGCCGAATCCGTTCTCTTTCAGATACCGGTTCGCATATGCGATCAGGTCTTTACTATACTCGTGTCCGCGGTATTCCTCCGAGACGAAAATGCAGGACACCCACGGGCAGACGCCGGGCAGCGGATAATAATCCGTTTTCATCACGGACGCCATACCGACGATCTTTCCGTCAATGATCATGACGATCATCGTTTCCCAGTCCGAAAAATCCCAGGAGCGGATCATCCCGGCGATATGGTCTTTCACCTCGGTCCAGGAGCAGTTTTCAACGTACCTCAAAAGCTTATCCGCAAGCTCCGTGCCTTTGTCAACTTTACAGATCATATAATAACCTCAACGGATCCCGGTCCGTCCTGATCTTTCCTTTTGTGTCGGGTCGTTGTCTTACAGCCCGAACTTTTCTCTCAGCTTTGCGGCACGCTGTTCGGCGATCTTTTCGTACGTTCCGTATACGCTGACGATATGCTCGACCATATCGCAGAATTCGCCGAGCCTGTCCGGAGCGAGCCACTTGCCGTGCTCATGCTCGGAGTCGTGTTTGTTCACCCATATCTCGATGATTTTCAGCGGAACGGTCCTGACGAGTATGAGATGAATATCGCCGGTCACGTCCACGGTAACGTTTTCCGAGTAATAATACTCACAGGCATTTCGCACCACTTTTATTTCCGATGACAGCCGCGAGCTGATCTCTTCATACGCCTTATCGAGATCGACCGCGTATCCGTCATCTTTCCACAGCGCGCAGTCGTGGTAAAGTCCCTGCTGCGCGTAAACGAGATCCTTGACGAATGACAGCATACAGTTTTTAACAAATCCGCCGTCCGGCCGCAGATACTCTCTTTCCCGCTCCTTTCCGTTTTCCGCCGTGACCGACCTGCCGACGATCCTTTCATACAGATCGAGGTTTTGATAAAAAAGCCTGTTCTCGGTATCGAGATGTTTATATTTCTCGTTTCTTTTTTCTTCGCTCTTCCTGCGAAGCGCGTCGATCGCGTCTTTAAGGACGGGCCTCAGAGGTATATCTTTTTCCTCGTATAAATCCTCTACCATGCCGACTATCCTGAAGTCGACGTCCTGATAAGGATATTCGCCCTCATAATACGCGTTATCCATCTCGACGGCAAGCCGGCAAACTCTGTCGTTAAGCTCGGAGTCTTCTCTCAGGACCTCACGCGGTATAGACTCAAGTATGTCAAGAAAATCCTCCGCCGCCTGATCGTAATCCGCATAGTATTCGCTTGTCGAGTCTTCGAAAAAGCTGTAGTTTTCCGGGTCGGGCAGGTGTTTTACGACGCTTTCAAGCCCGAAAAGAATAACGTCAAGGTCCTCTTGAACATCCTCGGGCAGATTTTCAAACTGCCCCGGAAATGCGTCAAGGACGGCACGGATCACGTCTTTGTCGTGCCTCAACTGCTCCGACGCGCTGCCGATCGAGTATTCGCTTCTGCGCACCGCGGCAAGAACCGTTTCTTTGTCGTCTCTCAGCCGCTCCGACGCGTAACAGAGCACGTTGCCTTCGTAGGTTTCTATCGCCGTCAGGACGATCTCTTTGTCGTCCTTCAGTCTGTCGGACGCGAACTGAAGCGCGTATCCGTCATGCCTCACGGCGGCGAGCACCACGTCGCGGTCGTCCCGCAGATCTTCCGAGGCAAATCCGAGCGCGTTCCAGGAAGAACCGACGGCGGCGGTCACGGCGTCCCTGTCGGCGCGGAGCCGTTCCGTGACGAATTCGAGCAGCTGCCCGTGCCGCGAAAGAGCTCTTACGGCTGTTTCCTTATTGTCCCGTACTTTTTCCGGAGCGTAACGCAGGTTATACAGATTCCCGCCGAGTGACGCTTCGATAACGTCGGCGTCGTTCTGCATCGCCTCTGAAAGAAACGCGAGATTCCCTCCGTCTTGTCTGACGGCGAGGAGGGCGATGCCCTTGTCGTTTCTGAATCCGTCGTTTACGTATTTTATAACTTCGGCGTTCCGGTTTACGGCCTGCTTTACGAACTTCCTGTCGTTTTGTAATCCGACGGATGCGTAAACAAAGGCGGAAGGGCTGTTTTTAACGACCTTGAGTATTACATCCCGATCCGACCTCAGCGGATCCGGAGCGAACTTCAGGCACTCCCCGCGGCGGAGAACGATCTTCTTCATAAACGTCTCATCCGCCTTATCTTCATCCGAAGCGTGTTCGAGCCAGTCGCACCAAAGGTCTTCCGGCAGCTTGCGGATCACTTCTTCTTTTTTACAGTTGATATATTTTTCTTTTTCTGTCGTTTTCATAAAAAACTCCCGCCTTTGCCGGTGCTAAAGATTAAACTTTTCTCTCTGCTCACGCGCCTTTTCCTCGGCCATAATCATGTACCGGTCGATATTGTCATAAATAAACTCGGCGACACGGCAAAACTCTGTCGTCTGGTCGGGGAAAAAGTACGCCGAGCACTCCTCGCAATCGCCGTTCGCCTGACACTCAAGCAGCTCGTCGCCCGTTTTCCCGGCGACGTATCCCATCCAGTCGCCGTCGTCGTCATCCCAAAATCCGTCGACGCGTATCCCCACTGTCGAAAACGCAAAGCTCCCTCTTGTGAGATGTAATGACAGGATATCGTTTATCTTTACGTGCACGAATTCGGAGAAGATATATCCTTCGAGATCGTGAGTGACTTCAAAACGATCGGCGAGCTCATTTTTTACAGTCTCGCAGATCGGGTCCATGTCGATATAGTAAGGATCCTTCGTCCACTCACCGACGGGTTTGATCAGTGCGAAGAGCAATTCTTTCATAAACTCCTTCACGGCAAATCTTACGTACTCTCCGCCCGGCTGAAGAAACTTTCTTGCGTCGTCTGCGCAACCGTCCCCGATACACAGCGGAACATAAAGGTCGAGCTTTTCCGTCGCCCTGTCAAATATCGCTTTTTCTTCCGTTCTGTCCATTTCACTTACCTCCGCAAGCCGGATTTTGTCATAATATCATTTCATCCCAAATGCCCATATCATGATAGCTGGTATAAATGCAGCGATTACGCTTTCAACAATAAATATGACAACTGACAGAAATAACAGTTTTTTCGCATAAGATTTTTTACTATAAATAATTGCAGAATAAATCAAACAAGGAATTGGCAGAAGAAGCGCAAACAGGATTTCCCACCATTGTATTTTTGTGTTATCTTTTGGCACATTGTTTTGTTCCATAATAACCTCCGCAAATCCCGATTTGTCGGGATCATTTTATTTCGACAAACAGGAATTTACCGGAGCAGCATCTCCATTATGATTTCGTTCCCATCTGCTTCACCTGTATGATGAAATCCAAGCTTTTCATAGAGATTCTTTGCTGCATCATCGCCGTCGATATAGCAAAGAACGACTTTGTTGTATTTTCCGTCAGTTTTCAATTTTTCCAGAATCAGCTCTGCAGCCGTTAGTCCGTATCCTTTTCGTTGATAGCGATGGTCGATAAAGAACTGACTGAAATCGTATGCACTCCATTCATCCAAATCATGGTACATGGCCATTCCGACCGGAACATCATCATCGTAGATTATGAAAGCTTGACTTCTGTCATTTCGATATGCATAAGCCCTTGCCAGGATCCCAGAACTGTCGGAAACGTAATTGCGCTGATCTTCGCGGACAGACAGACCAAGTCTCCAGTTATCCGGGGTAATCGTTTCCAAATGAATCATAAGTTTCTCCCATACAAACTTGAATTTGTC
>JAFZRM010000011.1 GCA_017619885.1 Clostridia bacterium
AAATCCGTCCGAAAGGACGGATTTTTCAATGAAGTCGCCCCGCCCTCGGGGACCCCGAAACGAGCTTGTCGAGTTTTGGGGAATGGGCCGGCGGGGCTAATGAAGGAATGAAGACGCTTTGCTGATGAAGACGCTCCTGCGGAGCTAATTAAAATACGAGAGCGACTTCGCTTCATTAGTGAGTGAAGCGAACGTTTTCACTAACGAGCAACGCGAGTGACTTCGTCAGGCGCGTCGCGCCGTCTTCATATTTTGTGATTTCACTCGTTGATCACAGAAAAAACCTCGTCGAAAGGCGAGGTTTTTCAATGTGGATTTGTTATATTTCCTTCGGGCGTTATATGCGCCTCGACGGTGCGTGAGTGGATCTAGATCATATGGCGTCAGAGCAGGCGGACGGATACATCCGTGACGCCGGTTTTGTCGGCTTTTATGACGACGAAGCGGCGGGCCGGGGCGGTGGCGTCGCCTACGGGGAAGAGGCGCTTCGGCATTTTCATTTTAAGCTGTATGTCGAGTACTCCGTTTTCCGCCTCGGCGCGTTTAACGTCGATGCTGTGCGTATATATAGCCGAGAAAACGAAGATCACGAGCAGTTCTTTTTCATAGTCGATCTCTGGCGCGGCGCCGGGCAGGAACACCGCCCCGGCTTCCTCCGCGGAGCGGACGACGAGGTATCCGTACAGATCGCCTTCCTCGAAAATCGAGCCTTCGCCCGCCGGATACGTAAATTGCACCGGTGTGTACGACGCGGAAAACGCCGTCTCGTCAATCGTGCTTTTCGCGTTGTCGTCAAGCATCACCGCGTTGTTGTCTACCCGGGCGCATCCGCCGAGGATGCAGACCGCGAGCAGCGCCGCGACGGTCGCGGCAAGCGTTCTTCTTTTCATATTCTCCCCCGTCACTGCTGCCGCGGCGCGTTTGACGGGTAGACCGTGAAAGCGCGGCGCGAAAGCGGTCTGCGGCAGACCGGGCAGTATATGAACCCCTCGGGATATCTGCCGTGGACCTTGAAATCCCCGAGAAAACAGCTTATCTCCGTGCCGCACGAGAAACATCGCGTGACGTGCAGCGCGTTCATATCGAGCGAGGCGTTGTATTTCTTCACGTTTATTACGTTTATGACGCCGAATATCAGCATGATCGCGCCGCCGAGGATAAGCAAGAAGAACATCGCCATCGCGGCGTAAACGGACGCCGATCCGCGTCCCTGCAACGCGGAAACGGAGAGCAGCAGCAGATAGATCCCGCCGACGGTGATCAGTATCGCTCCCCAGACTATAAGTCCGACTCTTTTTTTCTTCGGCATAACGGCCCTCCCGCAGTTTATTTCCGATCCGATTATACCCGACGCGCGCCGCGGATTTCAACCGCGCCGGTGTAACGTTATGATGTTTTAATTGTTAAAACGGCACGCGCCCGGCGTGCAAAAAAACGCGCGGTTTTGCAAAAACGTATTTACAAACGCCCGCAAGTGTGGTATAACTGAATCGAGGGCGGCGCGAGCGGCTTATCGCCGCGGGAAGGGTACAATTACGAGGACTTCGCCGCGCGGCAAAACTTACGGATTTTTTGAAAATAACGGATAAAGGAGAATCAGAATGAAACTTGCGACAGCGCTTTCGGAGAGAGCGGATCTTCAGAGGAGGATATCCGAGCTCGGGACGAGACTCAACAACAACGCAAAGGTGCAGGAGGGAGAATCACCGTCCGAGGATCCCGCGGCTCTGCTCTCGGAGCTCGACGCGGATTTTGTCAGACTGGAAGAGCTCGTTTCACGCATCAACCTCACGAACAACGCGACGAAAAGCGGGGGTAAGACGCTGACGGAGCTTATAGCAAAAAGAGACTGCCTCAAACAGCGGATAAGCGTGATGAGGAGCTTTCTCGACTGCTCGAGCGAAAAGGTGAACCGCTATTCAAAAACGGAGATAAAAATAATCAGTACCGTAAACGTTACGGCGCTGCAGAAAGAAGTGGACTGCCTTTCAAGACAGCTTCGCGAAACGGACGAACTGATACAGGGCCTTAACTGGACCACGGAGCTTATCTGATTCAGCAGGTAGTCTGACAGGGTGGGCATGATCTCCCGCGATTGAGAATGAATCGCATGATGGCAGTACGTCGGGCGCGTACGGGGTTCGACTCCCCTTTTACATCGTATGCCCTGTAACGTTACACGCTTACTTTCACTTTTTATCGATACCACCTATTGCCGACTGGCAGACGAGGGCGGGCAAGGGGCAATGATCAGATAACCAGATAATCAAAGGGAACGGGATACCGGTATGCAGAACAACGGGAACGGATTTTCCGGCTATTACACGGATGAAGAATACAGGCCGGTCAGGCGGCTCGTCGCAAAGAGGATAATAAAAGCCGCGCTGATATCGCTTGCCGTCGAGGCGGCGTGCCTCGGCGTCGGCCTGTTCTGGGCGACGCACACCGGCTTCGGCAACGGCTGGCTCGCGATCGTGCTCATGGGCGTGATCGGGCTGTCCGGCGTCAAATTCAGCGGGCTTCTTTCGTATCTGACCGACGCGCCGTGCGAGGGGACGATCGTCGAGATAAAGGAGACGACCGCAGACAAGACGAAGACCGCGTACGGGCAGATGATAAATTTCGACAGCAAGATCTCGAAGCTGTCGATTTACGTGCAGAAGCGCGACGGAAACGTGCGCCTGTTCGAGACGAGCTTCGAGAAGACGCCGCACGACTACTACAAAACGGGCGACGAGGTCCGCCATTACCGCGGGCTGAAGCTCTTTGAGAAAAAGGACAAATCGGGCGACGAAAAGATACTCTGCTGCGTCTGCGAAAGCTACGTCGGCGCAGATGAGGAATACTGCCCGTTCTGTAAATACAGGATACTCAAATAACAAAAGACTGACAAATGACCGTCCCGCGCGGACGCGCAGGGCGCAGTTAAGCGGCGGGGCACGTCTCCGCCGCTTTGTTTTTGCGTTTTTTGAAATTTTTTTATTTTTTTGCGTCAGGTTTTTCGTCTTCGTGCGTCTAATGATCGGATGACATGAAGCTTCTTGAGCTCGGGAGTAAAGCATGGATCAGGGAAAAGAATACTACGAGATGTACAAAAGCGGCGACGGCGCCGCTCTTGAATGGCTTGTTCACGAATACCGGCGCGGACTTATACTGTATATCAACAGTATAGTCGGCGATGTGTTCGCGGCGGAGGATCTGTGCGAGGACGCGTTTTTCCGCATCATTGCAAAAAAGCCCGCCTTTGACGGCAGATCGACCTTCAAAACGTGGTTTTTCGGCATCGGAAGGAATCTGGCGCTCGACTATCTCAGACACGCCGGCCGTATGCCGCGCGCGGAGCTTGCGGACGTTGAGGCGGAAGCGGACAAAACGTCGCTTGAAGCGGATTACATAAAGGGTGAGCGCGAAAGGGTCCTGTTGTCAAAGCTGAAGGAGCTGCCGAAGCAGGACAGGGAGCTCATATGGCTCACGTATTTTGAGGGCTTGAGCGCAAAAGAAGCCGCCCGGATCACGAAAAAAACGGAGTCGGGCGTGAACAAGGCGCTTTCAAGGGCGCGGCGGAAGCTGCGCATCATGATGGAAAGAGAGGGTTACGGAAATGAAGACCGATAAAGAAATGATCTCCGATCTTATAAAACGCAAGGAAGCGTACGACGCAAAACGCGAGGCGGCAAACAGACGCCTGAAGATCGCGGCGGCGGCGCTCGCCGTCGTTATACTGACCGCGTCGCTGCCGGTCACCGCGTTTATCGTATCGAACAGAAGGGCGAACGCCCCCGGCACGGAGCCCGATACCGTGACCGGCGAAGCGGTCACGACCGGCGTGACGGAGACGGAGGGGACGGAAACGAATGCGGTTGGAAACACAGAAGAAGAAAGTATCTCAAAACCCGGCGTTAAGCCCAGCGTTGATCCGCCGAATGTTCGGATGACCTGCGGATTCCCTGAGGACAATCTTGTCAGTATTTCCACAGAACTTTACGGCAGCAGAAGCTGGCTGACGGATAAGGTCAGAAAAGAGTACGGTTTGCAGGATTACGGATACAGACCGTGGAGCAAGATCGCTGTCTGCTACGGCAGAGAAGAACACGGTGATATTCATGAATTTGAAATCCGGGTCAAAGTCTCCGAGGAAGAAATACAAAATATAATGATATACGTTGAATCCGACGAAGCTGAAATAATAACCGGCAACCTCATGAAATCAAACGTTCCTGCGGATGAAGCAGGATCTGACGGATATATTACGTTTCCTGTTAAATACAAGTATAAAGACGGATGCACGCTTGCCGAAATGCGTTATATTTTGTTCACGTCAGAGAAATGGTTCCCTGAAGCCGAAAAGTTCATATCGGAAAGCAACAGCGTTTTTGTCAAACAATTCGATTATACAGTAAACAGCGATCTTCATGGGTGGTCGATGTACGGTATTCAATCTGTTTTTACAGTAAAGGACACTGATTTCATTTGTGCCAATTCATTTGATCTGCAGTATATGTATGAAACGGTCGCGGTGTATTTCGGTGACGTTGACGAAAACGGCGTTCCGCTGTTTATAACAGACACAGAGATGCCCGACTATAAAGAAAGCCCGTGGTGTGTATCAAAGCGCGGGACGCAATTCAATAATCATAGTGGTTGAGGGAATAGGCACGGGATATCCTTTAACGCCAAGATATTATTCGTCTATCATATATCAAAACATTTGATGTACAAAAAAACGACCGTTGCGCGGTCGTTTTTTTGTTTTAATATAGCTAAATTGCTCGCTTACGCTCGCAGCTAAATTGAAGCCTTGCGGCTTCAGCTAAATTGAAGCCTTGCGGCTTCAGCTAAATTGAAAACCTGCGGTTTTCAGCTAAATTGAAGCCTTGCGGCTTCAGCTGAATTGAAAACCTGCGGTTTTCAGCTGAAAAAGCCGCCCCTTGCGGGGACGGCTTTTTCTGTTTATACGGATCAATACATTCCGCCCATGCCGCCGGCGGGAGCCGCGGGAGCGGGATTTTCTTCCTTCTTGTCGGCTACGAGCGATTCGGTCGTCAGCACGGTCGCGGCGATGGACGCGGCGTTCTGCAGCGCGGATCTGGTGACCTTCGTCGGGTCGACGATTCCGGCGTCGACCATGTCGACGTATTTCTCGTTGTAGGCGTCGAAGCCGTAACCGGTCTTGCCGGACGAGAAGATCTTGTCGACGATGACGGAGCCTTCGAAGCCGGCGTTCTCGGCGATCTGACGTACGGGGGCTTCAAGCGCCTTGAGCACGATGTTCACGCCGACCTTCTCGTCGCCTTCAACGGTGTCGAGCAGAGCCTTTACGGCCGGGATCGCGTTCAGGTAAGCCGTTCCGCCGCCTGCGACGATGCCTTCCTCGACCGCCGCCTTCGTGGCGTTGAGGGCGTCCTCGATCCTCATCTTCTTTTCCTTCATCTCGACCTCGGTAGCGGCGCCGACCTTGATGACGGCTACGCCGCCGGCGAGTTTGGCGAGTCTTTCCTGAAGCTTCTCACGGTCGAAATCGGACGTCGTCGTCTCGATCGCGGCGCGGATCTGGTTGACGCGGGCCTTGATCTGGTCCTTTTCGCCGGCGCCGTCGACGATTATCGTGTTGTCCTTGTTGACCTTGACCTGTCTTGCGTGGCCGAGCTGATCGAGAGTCGTCTCGGACAGCTCGAGTCCGAGCTCGGAGCTGATGACCTCGCCGCCGGTGAGCACCGCGATGTCGCGGAGCATCTCTTTGCGCCTGTCGCCGAAGCCGGGGGCCTTGACGGCTACGCAGTTGAACGTGCCTCTGAGCTTGTTGAGGATAAGCGTCGTGAGCGCCTCGCCCTCGACGTCCTCGGCGATGATGAGCAGCTTCGCGCCGGTCTTGACTATCTGTTCGAGCAGCGGGAGGATCTCCTGGATGTTCGAGATCTTCGTGTCGGTGATGAGGATGTTCGCGTCGTCGAGCACGGCTTCCATCTTGTCTGTGTCCGTAGCCATGTACGGGGAGATGTAGCCGCGGTCGAACTGCATGCCCTCGACAACTTCCGAATAAGTTTCGGCGGATTTGGATTCCTCAACGGTGATGACGCCGTCGGAGGTGACCTTTTCCATCGCGTCGGCTATCAGGTTGCCGATGTGCTCGTCGCCGGAC
>JAFZRM010000112.1 GCA_017619885.1 Clostridia bacterium
GGGGGTTTGGGGGGTGACGAGCATTGCGCCGCCGGGGGCGGATGAAGCAATGCGAGGAAGGCGCAGCGGTCGAAAAAATCAAGTACAGCCGCGGCAGCGGCACGCAGATTTTTTCGGGTCACCGCAAGCGGGTTTGAGGGGATGGGCAACCCCCAAGATCGTCGCGAAGCGACTCCTTCTTTCCCGAAGGGGGAAGGTGTTATCAGACGTCGATATTCTCCACGAACTTCGCGTTCTGCTCGATGAACTCGCGTCTCGGGTCGACTTTATCGCCCATGAGGGCGGAGAAGATCTCGTCGCACTGCATGGCGTCTTCTATCGTCATCCTTATTATCGTGCGGCGTTCGGGGTCCATCGTCGTCTCCCAGAGCTGGTCCTTGCTCATTTCGCCGAGACCTTTGTATCTGTCGACGCGTCCGGCGCCGCCGATCTCCTCGATGATCCTGTCTCTGTCCGCGTCGTTATACGCGTAATACGTGTTTTTGCCCTTGACTATCTTATACAGCGGCGGCATCGCGGAATAGACGTGGCCGCCCTCGATCAGTCCGCGCATGAAGCGGTAGAAGAACGTCAGAAGCAGTATCCTTATATGCGAGCCGTCGACGTCGGCATCGGCCATTATTATTATCTTTCCGTATCTGAGCCGGTTTATGTCGAAATCGGGACCTATACCGCAGCCGAGCGCCTGGATTATCGGCAGCACGGACTGGTTCGCGTAGACTCTGTCAAGCCTTGACTTTTCAACGTTCAGGATCTTGCCGCGCAGCGGGAGTATGGCCTGGAACCTGCTGTCCCTGCCGCCCTTTGCGGAGCCGCCCGCGGAGTCGCCCTCCACTATGAACAGCTCCGTGAGTTCTACTGAACGTTCGTGGCAGTCCGCGAGTTTGCCGGGCAGAGAAAAGTTCTCAAGCGCGCCTTTTCTGTTCCTGCTCTCGTCGCGCGCCTGTCTCGCCCTCTCCTGCGCGCATTTCTCCTCATATATCTTATCTATAATGAGCCGCGCGGTGGCCGGGTTTTCCTCGAAGAATTCCTCGAGCTTGTTCAGCACTATATTGTTGACGAACGTGCGGACCTCGCTGTTTCCGAGCTTTGCCTTCGTCTGGCTCTCGAACTGCGCGTCCGGCAGCTTGACCGAGATGACAGCGGTCAGGCCCGAGCGCACGTCTGCGCCGTCGAAAACGTCCTTGTCGTTGTCCTTCAGCACCTTGATCTTCTTGGCGTATGCCGTCGCCGCCTTCGTCAGCGCCGTTTTGAAGCCTGTTTCGTGCATGCCGCCGTCTATCGTCGCCATGTTGTTCGCAAAGCTTATGATCGTCTCGTCGTACGCGGTGTTGTACTGCATCGCGATCTCGGCGGTCATATCGCCCTTCTGGCCCTTGATATATATAATATCATCGTGGAGCATGTCGCAGTGCTTGCGGCTGTTGATGTACTCGACGTACGAGCGCAGACCGCCCTCATAGTGCAGAGTCTCCGAAAGCGGCTCCGCGGGGCGCAGATCCGTCACGATGATGCGGATCCCGGCGTTCAGAAACGCCTGCTCGCGCATGCGCTTCAGTATCTTTTCGTAATCGAAGCTGACTTCCTCGAAGATCGTCGCGTCGGGCATGAACGTGACGAACAGACCGTGTCTGTCGCCGCAATCGCCCTCGACTCTGAACGGACGCGCGACCTCGCCGCGCTCGAAACGTTCGGTGCTCCTGACCCCGCCGTGGCAGTTTTCGACCTCCATCCACTCGGACAGGGCGTTGACGACCGACGCGCCGACGCCGTGCAGACCGCCGGATATCTTGTATCCGCCGCCGCCGAATTTACCGCCGGCGTGAAGCACCGTGAATACGACCTCGAGCGTCGGGCGGCCGGTATCGGCGTTGATGCCAGACGGTATGCCGCGGCCGTTGTCGCGCACGGAGCACGATCCGTCCTTGTTTATCGTGACCTCCACGGTGTCGCAGTATCCCGCCATCGCTTCGTCGATCGAGTTGTCCACGATCTCGTTGACAAGATGATGCAGGCCGTTTACCGACGTCGTGCCGATATACATACCGGGGCGCACGCGCACGGCTTCAAGGCCTTTCAGCACCTGTATCTGTTCTTCGTTGTACTCGTTTGTGATCTGATCTGTCATTTTCTTCGTTCCGTTTCTTCAGATTCTGCCCATCAGCGTCTGCGACGACAGCTGAGTAAAATAGATTTTTCCGTCGTCCGTGAGGATGAACGCCTTCGGCAGTTCGTCCGTCACGTTTATTATCCTGCCCTCCTTCTCCGCGCGGCGGAGAAATTCGAGCGTGTCTTTGTTCTGTGAAGCCCAGTCGAGGTCGAACACGGCGACTATCTTTTTTTCGCGTATCACGGTATCGCGTCCCGCGTGCAGATACATCAGACGGCCTCCCCGTTCTTTATCGTTATGACGTTGTTTATTTTTTTGCTGTTCTTCATATTGCAGGACGTGACGATTATCTGTCTCTGTCCCAGCTGCGACATGAAGAAGCTGTTGCGGCGCTGGTCGAGCTCGCCCGAGATATCGTCGAGCAGATATACCGGGTATTCTCCGGTCCGCTCGTTTGAAATATCCCCCTCCGCGAGCTTCAGCGCTATCGCGAGGCTCCTCTGCTGTCCCTGCGAGCAGTAGCGGCGCGAGGGATACCCGTTAAGTTCAATATTGATATCGTCCTTCTGAGGGCCGTACAGCGACGTTTTCATAAATATCTCGCGCTGTATGTTCTCGGTGAATTTCCGCACATAAAGCTGCCTTACCGCCTCTATATCGGACAAAAGCTCCGCGTCGTCTGTTAC
>JAFZRM010000113.1 GCA_017619885.1 Clostridia bacterium
TCCGGCGGACAGAGACAGAGGATAGGTCTCGCCAGAGCGATGGTCATGGAGCCGGAATTCGTCGTAGCCGACGAGCCGATCTCCGCGCTTGACGTTTCCATACGCGCACAGGTGCTCAATCTGCTGAAGAAATTCCAGGAAGAGCGCGACGTCACGTATCTGTTCATAGCGCACGACCTCTCGATCGTCCGTTTCATTTCGGACAGGATAGGCGTTATATACAAGGGCAATATAGTCGAGGTAGCGACGGCTGAAGAGCTGTTCGACTATCCGCTGCATCCGTATACGAGATCGCTTATCTCCGCGATACCGATCCCCGACCCGGTTCTTGAGAAAAACAAAGTGCTGTTCACCTACGATCCGTCCGTTCACGATTACAGTGAGGAAGAACCGAGGATGGAGTGCATCGGCCACGATCACTACGTTTTCGGCAGCACTAAGGAGATCGAGGAATACAAACGCATAAGGGACGAGAACGTTCCGCTCAAGACCATAACGGTGCGCAACCCGAACGAAGAGGACACAAAAGCGGGCGAAGACGACAACGTCAGCACCGAACCCGTCCTCGATACGCCGATACACGATACCGGCAACAAGCTTTACGGCATAGGCGCGTTTTTCCTGCCGCTGCTCGGACTTATAGGATGGCTGATATTCAAGAAGCATAACTACTATAAGAACTACCGCATGTGCAAGAAGGGAACGCTTGCCGGTCTGATCACAAGAGGCGCGATAGTGGGCCTGTACCTGCTGGCGCTGCTCATAGCGATCCTGTGATCACAAAAAAAGCAATAAAGGTAAAGGCACTGCCGACGGTAAAATGTCGGCAATGCCTTTGCGCTGATTTAAGGAAAAGGTCTGGTACGGCAAATGAGCAGATATGCGCGTGAAAAAACCGAACCGGCGCTGAAGCCGGTCCAGCACATCGAGCTGTCGGATAAGAATACAAAGCTTCGCGTCATAATCGTGATCGTCGCGATCGTAGTCGCCGCTCTTGCGATCGGCTACGGCGTGCATTCGTGCCTTTCGGCCGAAGCGGGATGGACGAAGATAGACGTCAGCTCCATCGCGAACAGCGTGGCGGGCGAATTTCTGTTCAACTACGAGCTCGGGCAGGGAAGCGCAAGCGCTACGACGGAGAGGAAGACTTTAACGGCGCTTTACGCCGCCGCGGCGGTGGAAGCATATAAGCTGTACGATCCGTTCGCCGAGGACGGCGGGCTGCGCGAGATCATCGAAAAGCCCGGGACCGAGGTACAGATCGATTCCGAGTTGTATTCGGCGCTTGAGGCAACCGTCAAAGCGTGCGGGCGGCTCATTTACCGCGAACCGTATAACGAGATATACGAGCTTCTGGCCGGAGCGGAGGACGACGAAGTCGCCGCCTCGTACGATCCGAGGAAAAATGCGGATATGAGAGCGCGGTTCGACAAGATCGCCGCTTTCATAAACGACGAGCAAAGTATCGATCTGAAATTCTTAGGCTCAAACAAAGTCAGACTCGACGTGTCAGACGAATACAAGGCGTTCGCCGCCGAAAACGAGATATACAGTTATATCGGGTTCGGATGGCTCAAGAACGCGTTTGCCGCGGACCATATCGCCGAAAGGCTCAGAAACGCCGGCTATACGCTCGGATATCTGACGAGCATGGACGGCTTCACGGTGTATCTCAACGGGGCGGATAACGCATACTCCGTAAATCTGTACGCCGCGACCGAAAACGGGCTCGGCGTCGTCTGCACGCCGGAGCTGAAGGGCGTAGTCAGCGGTGTTTACCTCCGCTGCTTCCCGATAAGCTCCAGGATCGGCGGATACGTGTACGAGGACGGCTCGTCCGTGATGCCGTACGCCGACGACAACGGTGATCAGAAGTTCGCCGCCGAGATGCTGTATATGTATTCCGGCAATAAGAGCTGCGCGCAGGTCGCGCTTGAAGCGGCGAATATATATCTGTGTGAGCAGATCGACGAGCAGGCGCTGAAACAGGCGCTCGACGGCGGCACAGGCGCCTTGTATATAAACAAAGGCGTGATAAGATACACCGACACCGATCTTTCGGTGTCCGGCGTCTCAGGCTCGTATTCGATCGGGTTGATCAAATGAAAAAAAGCCTTCTGGCGGTGTACTTCGTAAGGAAGTACACCGCAGCTAAATTCGCCGCGAGCGGCGAGCTAAATTATGCTCCGCATAGCTAAATTTGCTTCGCAAGCTAAATTCGGCTTCGCCGAGCTAAAACAGGCGAATTTAATTTAGCTGAAACCGACAGGTTTCAATTTAGCTGCGAGCGTAAGCGAGCAATTTAGCTGAATTATAATCCATTCCTGTATCGGAAGGGTTAAGACGAGCTGAAACAAGATAACCCACTATGACACTTTCTATAATTGAAAGGTGTCACAGTGGGTTTGTTTCTTCTTTATATAGCCTCTCCCTGCGGAAGGCTTTTTTTGCTTTGTATTATATGTCGGTTTTTACACCTTCGCCGGTCCTGTCGGACTCGAAGCAGGCTTCGATCAGCCGCAGTACGCGTCTGACTGACGGGATCGTCACGATCAGCTCGGCTTTGCCGTCTATGGTGTCGAGGATGTTTCTGTAATAGCAGGACCACGACGTCTCGACGTGCGGCAGGGGCAGCTCTTCGAGCGTGTCCGCGGGGCGCGGCGCCATGGTGCGCGTCGGTCCGGCTTTCGTCTGCACGACGACGGGCTCCCATTTCATCACGGTGTCGCGGGTGTGGATGATCTTTCCGTGGCAGTCCCAGTCGTTTATCACGAGGGCGCCGCCGTCGCCGCAGGCGTACCAGCGCGGAAGCTGGACGAGGTTGAACGTACCGACCTCGACGTGCGCGGTGATGCCGTTCTCATAGCGGAAAACGAGCTTGAAATAATCGTCGACCTCCGGCGTGCGCACGGAGTGGAGATTCGCGTAGACGGATACGACCTTTGAATCTATCATGTCGAGCAGCTGGTCGATCAGGTGTACGCCCCAGTCGTAGACCATGCCGCCGCCGGCGACCTTGAATTCACGCCAGCCCTGGACCATACCGCCCTGACCGTGCACGCGCGATTCTATCGTGAACGGCGTGCCTATCATGCCGGTCTCGTACGCTTCTTTCATGATCCGGTAATCGGCGTCCCAGCGCCTGTTCTGGTGAACGGAGAACAGATTGCCCGTCCGCTTCGCCGTCGCGTCCATGAGATCGAGTTCGGCGACGCTCAGCGCGACCGGTTTTTCGCAGACTACGTTGTAGCCGGCTTCAAGCGCGCGGCAGACGTATTCGCAGTGGAAGTTGTTCGGCGTGGCGACGAGAACTATGTCGAATTCGTGGCTGTCAAGGAATTCTTCCGCCGTTTTGTAAGCCTTGAGGCCGTTTTTTTCGGCGGCTTCAAGCCTTGCCGGGTCGATGTCGTAAGCGGCGACGACCTGCAGATCGTCGAAGTTCGCTTTGATCGAATTGTGATGCCATCCGGCCATGCCGCCGTAGCCGATAATACCTAATTTGTGCATAAAAAGCCCCTTTCATATCCGGATCTTCATACTCATTATAGTGACTTTTATCAGTAAAGTCAAGGGGAAAATATGAACTAAAATAAATTTCTGCGGCGCAGAAACATTTTTCGTCAATTTTGAGAAAAGCCCTTGACAAATATGCGTTATTGTGATATAATTTCATCCGCAATCAGAAATCTGGGTGTGGCGCAGATGGTAGCGCGCTACCTTGGGGTGGTAGAGGCCGCTGGTTCAAATCCAGTCACTCAGACCAAATACAGCCGGACGGCTATTTGCCGTCCGGCTGTATTTCGTTTACGCGGTTGCATTTGAGCCAGATATAATACTGCCCGTGGTGAGGGGTTCCCCGGAAACCTTAAGGTTTTCGGGGGTTCCCGGTTGAGGCCGCTGGTTCAAATCCAGTCACTCAGACCAGAAAAATCCTCGCTTCGGCGAGGATTTTTCAATGAAGTCGCCCTTCGGGCTAATGAAGGAATGAAGACGCTTCGCTAATGAAGACGCTCCTGCGGAGCTAATTAAGAAAGGGGGCGACTTCGCTTCATTAGTGAGCGCAGCGAACGTCTTCATTAACGAGCGCAGCGAGTGACTTCATTAGGGCGCAAGCCCTTCTTCATTAACTTACGTATTAAAGCGGAACGGATATTATATCATATTGTGATGAAGTAGCAATATATCATACCGAGCATCAGCGCGGTATATCATTAAAATGCATAGTAACATTCCGACCGGAAAAAATCTTCGTCACGCGACGGAGATTTTTTAATTTCACCGCTTAAGCGGTATCACAAATTCCGAAAACGACAGCCTTTTTACAGCCATTACGACGCGTCCGCCGCGCACATGGATCGTTGCGGGCGTTTCCTTTACTTGCGTATCGTTAAGCGTGTTCATCGAGAGCAGGCTGTCGCCGCAGAGCATTACTCCGCCGCACTCTCCGTCAGCCACGTCGAACGCCGACAGATCGAGCTCAAGCTCGTCGTCATCTTCACTGCGGTCAAGCACGTTTAACACGAGCGCGTCACCCGCCTCGTCGACCGACAGCTGGACCTGCACGGGATCGGTTCTGCTCGCGTGATATCCTTCGATAACGAGCGTCCGGTACGCCCTGGTGCTTGAAAACATGTGCATCATCATGCCGGGCGCTGTCACGTACGCGCCTTCCTTCGGCGTCTCTATGACCGACTGCGAGTGAGTGTTCGCCAGATTGTTGTAATTTACGAAATCTATCGCGTCGCCGTGGCGCTGCCACATCATCATAGTCGCCGCGGCGTCGAGCGCGTACGACCATTTGCTGAACATATAGCACTTGTTCGTCCGCGTCTGCGAGCGCGGCACCATATTGTATACGTCCGCGCCGTTAAGCGGCAGCCATTCCGTGTTGCAGTATTTTATATCCGTGCCGTGCTCGGCGTTGTATTCGGATATGATCCTCAGCTTGTTTTGAAGATCTTTCTCCTCAAAGCCGCGGTCCGCCAGAAAATCAATATGCTCGCCGGCGATCCGAAGCATCCGCACGAGCGCCCCGTCGCCGAAGCAGTAAGAGATCATGCCGATCTTTATCGTCGGGTCGACGGCTTTCATCGCCTTCGAGTACGTTACGCACGCCTGCGCGTAGCCCTCCGCGGTGTACCAGCGGTGGATCTCGTTGTCCATCTCCCAGTATTTCACGTTGTAGGGTTTCACACGCCCGTTTGCCGCCCTCATACGGCCGCCTTCGGTCGTTTCGTCGCCGTTGCAGTACTGCACCCACGCGGCAGCGTCCGCCGCGCCCTGCTCGACATCGGTGAACTGCGGCAGGTCGCGGTCATGCCGCGCGGCGTGAAGACCGGGATCGTCAGGGTCGCCGTCAAGCGATTCCGGCGGCACGTATTCATAGAACCGTTTGAACGGATGATAGACGTTTACGCAGATCATCGACTCGCCGCCGACCGCCTCCGCGTACGACGCGAGCTCGTCCGTGCCGATATCGTTGTACTGGTAGCCGCCCCAGAAATATGAATATGACGGCTGTCTGTCTGACCCGACGCCGCTGCGCCAGTCGTAGAACGACGCGAAACAGCCGCCCGGCCAGCGGATGACCTTAGGGCCGACGTATCTGCCCGCCTCGACGGCGTTCTTCTTGAATCCGCGCACGGCGTCGTCCGGCTGAAGCGAAAAATCGTCGCAGACGACCACGGAATCCGCCGGCGTCAGCAGTGCGAACGTGTATCTGCCCGCTTCATTCACACGCAGATCCGCCGAGACGGCCGTGAATTTTTCGCCGGCGGCGCCGAGCGGTGCGGTACAGACGGGATCGGTCGTCGTGCCCTCGCGGTACAGCGCGGCGAAAAGATCGCCGCCGCCCGCCTTGAAGCGGACTTTGCCTTTGAATTTATACGTTGTGGCCGGCGTGCAGTATTTGCCGTCCTGCGCAAGCCCCGCCGCGGTCTTCGAGTTGTTTGTCACGCGCATCGCGTACTCTCCGTGGACGCCGCCTTTCACGAGTTCTATATGCACGTCTTCTGTCGGCGAGTCCGCGATTATAAACGTCGAGTCGTCGCATACCGGCTGATATCCGGCGACGCCGGGGAACGCGAACCACGCGTTGTGTTCGTATGATGAATGATACCAGTCGAACACGCGCCAGTCCGTCTCACAACGCGAGCCGAGGTCGGCTTCGTCGTCGAGCAGATCGAACCACAGCTTGTTTATCATCCTGTACGGATAAAACGGCTCGAAGCTGCGGTTGAAGAACATCTCCGCCGACATGCCTTCGACCTGCAGCCCGTAACCGAGCTCGATGAAATTTGAGGCGAGTTTACGGCTGATCGGCGTGCCGTGGTACTGTTTTGAAGCTTTCAGTTTCATATGCGCTCCTTCCGCCGGCCGCGTTTGATCAGTATGGCCGGCCGTGTTTTCATTATATCATCAAACGCGGCAAATGTCAAGCGCAGCGTATTGCGCCGGGGCTTTGTTTTGAGGTTTGTGCTTGACACGGCGCGGTATTTGTGATATAATCAAAACAAAGAAAACACAGCAGGAGAAGCGTATGAAGCCGCTGTTTACAAAATTCATATCGGCGTTATTGGGGGTGATGATCGTGCTTGGCGGAGTGTCTTTGCGCGCACAGGAAGAGCAGGGACTGACGGCAGAGGTATGGAACCGTGTCGACGTAGTCCTGCAGAGCGAGAAAAAATACGACAACCCTTATAAAGACGTGCAGATCGACGCCGTTTTCACGCACGAAAGCGGAAAAACGATCTCGCTTTACGGCTTCTGGTACGGCGGCGACGAGTGGCGCGTCCGCTTTTCTCCGACGCTGACCGGCGTTTGGGAATACACGGTGACGTGCACGGACGAGGAAAACGCCGGACTGCATAACGTGAAGGGAAAGATCATTGCGACGGAAAATACCGGCAACACGATGATCGACCGCCACGGCTTCATAAAAGTCTCGGACAACGGCAGATATTTCGTCTACGACGACGGCACGCCGTTCTTCTGGCTCGGCGACACGAACTGGCAGGCGCCGAACTACGTGACGATGAGCAGCTGCAACTATCCTGGCTGTAAATGCGGAAATCAGTTTCTGCACGAGCTTTACGACCGGCTGAGCAAGGGCTTCACCGTTTATCAGACGTATTTCGACGGCGGCGAGACCGACGGCGGCGGACAGCGCGGCGTCACGTCCGAGCCGTCTATGTGGACCAAAAAGTACACGAAGATAGATCCTGACACGTTCAAAAACAAATTCGACGTTATGTTCGATATGCTCGCGGCGAGCGGCATGGTCATCGCGCTCGGCTTCGGCGTCCATTCGTCGACCGTGCAGGCGATGTCGAGCGAGGATCTTTGCGCGCTCAGCCGTTACCTGACCGCGCGATACGCGTCTTATCCCGTCGTATGGATCACCGCGCAGGAGATCACGGGCGACCCGCAGTTCGACCGCTGGCTCGAGAGCGCGCGCGTGACCGACGCGGGCGACGGCTACGATCATCCGGCGACCGCGCACCAGTATCCGCTCGAGGCGAACGACTCGTTCGTAAAAAGACTCGGGGCGGAGGAGTGGCACGATTTCTACGCGCTGCAGAACGGCCACGGCCCGAGGATACCGAGCAAGAGCACTTACAAGGGTTATTACGAAAACAAGCACAGCAGCGGAAAAAAGCCGTTTGTTGAGACTGAAGCGAACTACGAGGACATTTACTGCGGAGGCTTCAACGGATACGAGGCTTCGCGCATCGCCGCGTGGAAAGCCGTTTTATGCGGCAGCTGCGGCTTCACGTACGGCGTGACTGGCGTCTGGGCTAACTGCTGGTCGACGACGGGCAGCACCGGATGGCTTGGCACGTACAGCACGGAGCCGTGGTACATGGGCATCAAAAAGCCCGGCTCATTCGAGATGAAATATATGGCGCAGTTCTTCGGATACGTCGGCTTTGAGCGGCTCATCCCGAGGTTCAGCTCCTCGTCGTATTCCGATTTCCGCTCCGACGACAAGGTTGTGGCGTCGTCCGGGGACGGCGACACTTACGTCGCGTATTTCTACAACACCGATCAGAGCACCGGCAAGCTCAAAGGGCTTGACGGCTCGAAGAAATATTCGGTCAGATGGTACGATCCGAAGACCGGCAAGTATATAGACGAGGCCGACGCGAAGATCGAAGGCGGTGTATACGTCATACCGGAGAAGCCGGACGGCGGCGACTGGGTTCTTCTCGTCACGAGCCTCGATCTCGGACCGTACGAGACAGAGCCGAAGCGCAGCGTCGATTCATCGGCGTCGAAGAACTTAATCAGAGGCGCGGAGGCGAGATCCAGTTCGCAGAGCACCGGCGGAAGCGCCGCCGCAATGGCGGTCGACGGAAGGCAGGACACGTGGTGGTGCGCCTCCGACAACAGCTTCCCGCAGTGGCTGACCTTCGATATGAAGGAGCCCGTCACGTTCAACGCGTTTTATCTGCAGATGTACGCGGGCACCCGGTCCGTCAGCTATACGGTGCAGGGAAGCAACGACGGGGAAAAGTGGACCGCGATCATAGAGGCGGATAACGAGCCGACCTCGGCCGGCGACTGTACCGTCGGCGGCAGATTGAAAGATGAGCAGACGTACAGATATCTGCGCGTCGACTTCAGCTCCGTCACCGGGAACTGGGCGGCGGTCGTCGAGGTGTTCGTCTACAGATACGAAGGCGTTGACAGGCAGAATTTCAAAGGGCAGGAGCAGACGCCAGGCGTAACGTGCATCGGAAGCAGCAGATATACCGAGGCGGGAATGCTCAAAGAGACCGCGTCGAAGCTGTTCGACGGCAACCTGTCGAAGGAATGGAAGCCGTTCGCCGCAGAAGCTACGCAGACGATAATCCTCGACATGTACGAGAAGAAAACGGTTTACGGGCTCGAGATGATAATGGGCGCGGATTCCGTTCTGCCGGAATACAGGATCGAGGGCAGCGGCGACGGAAAAGACTGGTTCATTCTCGCCGACGCGACGGTCAGACCGATCAATTCGGCAACCGAGAACGGCAGAAACGTGCTGTTCGAGGAGTTGTCGGGGCAGTACCGGTATATCAAAGTGATAATTATGGGCGCGCAGAGCGGCGATTCGGTAAAGACGATAGCGGAAATGAAGCTTTACGCCGAAGGACCTACAGCGGCGGTGCCCGAGGGGACGGATCTGTCGGCGCTCACGTCGCTTTACAAAACCTGCGCGAGGCTGAAAAACAAAAAAGCCGGGTACGACGGCGGCAAATACAGAAATATGCTCGCAGCGCTCGTGAACGCGCACGGCGTGATATCGGGCGGCGGCGATCAGGCAGCGGCAGACGCTGCGCTGAAAAACCATCAGACGGCGTACGACGTTTTGATGGGGAAAGAGCCGGAGACGACTGATGCGACGGATACGGACCCGGCGGGGACCGAGCCGCCCTCGACCGACGGCGGCGAGAAGCCCGGCGCTTCGGGCAAAAAGACGGCGATCATCGCGGCGGCAGTGACGGCTGCGGCGGTCGCGGCGGCGATAACTGCGGCGCTCATACGCAAAAAGCGTAAGAAATAATATCGACACTATAAATACAGACACGGAGGTCAAGGCGGAGCACAGCGCCGCCGAGTGAAAAGATGCGATACGAATTCGGCATTATGAAGAAGGGAGCAAAGAACCTTATAACTGACGTTCCCGGGGTAAAGGTAGGCCACTGCACCGTGGCGGACGGCGATATCCAGAGCGGAGTCACGGCGATACTGCCGCACACGGGCGATCTGTTCCACGAAAAATGTCCCGCGGGGATGCACGTGATAAACGGCTTCGGCAAAAGCGCGGGGCTGATGCAGATCGACGAGGTCGGCAATATCGAGACGCCTATCGTGCTGACGAACACGCTCAGCGTCGGAGTGGCATTTACCGCGGTCGTCCGCTATATGGTCGAGCGCAACGCGGGCGTCGGCAGAGACGAGGGCACCGTCAACCCGGTCGTGCTCGAATGCAACGACGGGTTCTTGAGCGACATCAGAGGCCTTCACATAAAGGAAGAGCACGTTTACCGGGCAATCGAGGCGGCTGACGATACGTTCGAGCTCGGCGCGGTCGGCGCCGGGCGCGGAATGAGCTGTTACGGGCTCAAGGGCGGTATCGGATCGGCGTCGCGCGTGTTTGAGTGCAACGGTCAGACGTATACGCTCGGCGCGCTCGTGATGACGAATTTCGGCTCGCTGAAAGATCTGATGATAAGCGGAGACAAAGCGGGAAAGCGGCTCACAGGCGGCAAAGAGGAAACGAAGGGCTCCTGCATAATGGTGCTCGCGACCGACGCGCCGGTGTCTTCAAGGCAGCTGCGGCGCATCTGCAACCGCGCGCAGAACGGACTTGCGCGCACCGGAGGCATCACCGGCGGCGGAAGCGGCGAGATCGTCGTCGGATTTTCGACCGCGAACAGGCTGAAAACATCAGAGACGGTGTGGCATCCGGCGGTGTTCAACGAAAACGCGCTCGAACCGCTGTTCCGCGCTGCTACTGAAACGGTCGAAGAAGGGATAATAAGCTCGATGCTTAACGCGCAGACGCTGACAGGGATCGACGGACACAGGCGCGTGTCGCTGTCCGAGCTGATATGAGAGGAGGATGCTCATGAAAAGAACGGTTTTGATCATCGCTGCGCTCATTATAGCGCTGACGGTCACGTGCGCGGCGGATAAGGTCGGTAAAATAGAAAACGTAAAGATCACGCCCGAAGGGCTCGTAACGTGGGATGAATACGAAGGTGCCGAGGATTACTGGATCGGCGTTGACGGCGGATTCGTCCCGGCGGACGGTCTTTGCGACCTGAGGGACAGTATCAGCGAGCCGGGAAATCATTATATCGAGATCGAAGGCTATAACGCGGGAAGTGAAAAGCAGGTAGCGGATTCCGGCAAGATCATGGTCTTCTACGACGGCACGGGCTTTTCGCTCGGATCAGAGCAGACGACGGCCGACGCATCGACCGATCCCGCAACTGCTCAAACGACCGGCACGTCAGCCGACACGGCGCCGTCAGGCAAAGGACCCGCGACTACGTCGGCGTCAGACACAGAAAACGTGATTACCGCAGCGAGATCATCCGGAGTCGCGGTCGCGGCGCTTGTGATATCGTGCCTCAGCTTTGCGGCATCCTGCGCGGCGGTAGTAATATCTATAATAAAGAAAAAATAAAAAAAAGTGAGGAGAGATTCCTCACTTTTTCAGTTCAGCCCGTGTTCCGTCTCCGCGGTCACGGAGATCACGCCCGGCTGATCCTGCAGGCGCCGTACGTCCTCGGCTGTCGCCTCGGCGGACAACGCGTTCATCCGGTTCGTTATACGCCAGATGATGCGCAGATCCGCGCCCGTGCGCGCAAGGATCGCGTCCTGCATCGCATACAGATCCCGGCGGCTGTAGCCGTCGGCAACGCACGGCAAATCGAAACGTACGGTAACGCGTACGTTTTCTTTTTTCATCAGATCACTCCTCGATCGCGCCGACGGAGCGGAGCTTTTCGATGATCTTGTGCACGTCCTCGGCGATAACCTCGCGAGGAGCCTCGTATTCGGCGAACATATCGTCGACTATCTTTTCTTCGGTAGTCTCGGTCTTCAGATGTTCGATGATGAATCCCGCCGTCTCGTTGCTGAGGAGCATACCCGTGAAGCCGGCGTTGCCCGTCGCAACGGTCACGTGCTCGTTGTCATTCTGATGCGTGACAAATTCTTTTTTGAGTTTCATTTGCCCTCCTTCATAGCCTCGTATGAAACATCCGCGGCTTGCGGATCCATGTTGCAGTGAAGCCGGTAAAGCCCTGCCTGCGCGCTCATAGTGTGCAGCAGAGAGAGCGTCTTCGCCAGTTTGTCCGGATCGGACGGCCTGTACGTTTGCTCGTACAGTACGGGAAACGCTTCACTGCTGCTTATCTTGCTGATCGTGTTCGTATCACCGCGGCAAATAAGGCACACGGATTTGAGCGGTACGATAATATCGCTGCCGAGCCTGTGTTTGCCGTTCCACGGAGAACCGCAGACGTACGGTCTGCCGTCCTCGATCTTAATAAAGGGCTTGTCGTCGTTTATCATGACCGCGCGCTCGCCGAATTTGCGGCGCCAGAGCGCCGTGTGCGTGGATTTTCCCGTGCCGCTTCTGGCGGTGAAGACATATGCCTGACCGTCGACCGCGACGGCGGAGCCGTGAAACAGGAAAATTCCGTGATCCGGCATCTGCTCGGAGATCTTACGGTGTACCGTGAGTATCTCAAGCTGAGCGGGAGAGAACTGCGTCGATCTGCCTTCAGCGGCGGCGGCGCTTATAGCCCCTTCGCGTTCCGCCTCGATCTCTTCCGGCGTCACCGATACGTCGATCGCCGTTTCCGCCGGCGGACAGATATACCCGGCGCAATATCCCTCTATCTTGCCGTAATTCGGCTCGATCCTGAAAACAAGTCCGGATGTTTTTATATAAAAAGCCATGTTTATGTCCTGCGATAATAAGAAGGGAAACGGAGCGGAAATCGCTCCGTTTCCGGTTCTGGTTTTGAGATGAAAGTTACGGTTTTACAGCATTCCATTCATCGTCGGAGTCATCGTCGACGATTGAAGTATTAATAACGCTCGTGAGCATTGCTTTGCTGAAAAGTATTTCTTCCATCTCAGGGGTGCTGTAGGTTTTTTTCATATATACCTCCTATGGATTCCAAAATATTTATAACTTCAAACTCCGGCCTGATCAGGGTTCAGGTTCGGGTTCCGGGGCCTCGGTGTAAGGCTCGACCGTGAACACGGTGTGCTCGCCTTCTACGACGGTGCCGTCACAGGTGGTGAACACGGCGTATACGGTGACTTCGACTCCGACAGCTTTGTCATCTTCGATCAAAGATTTCTTCGATACGAAGTACTCGGAATCCTCGGAGAACAGAGCCTTGGGATCGTCAAGAGCTTCAAGTCCGAGCGTTTCGGACAGAGCTCTGTAGAATTTGTTCAGAGTATAAGACTTGGAGCCTTCGGGATACTCTATTTTGATCTCGACCTGTTTGTAGAACGCGCTGTCGACGGAGGTGACGAAGCGGGCCTTGAAGCCGACGTCGCCTTCCGCGGGTTCGACGAGCTGTACGACGGTCTTGAACGTATCCTTGTGTACGTATTTCGCGTAAGCTTCATCTTCTTCGCCGGGAGCCTCGGTGTAAGGATCGGTGAATTCAGCGTCGTGATACCAGCCGGCGAATACGTAATCCATCGGGATCACGAATTCGATCGTTCCGCCTTCGACCTCGGTGCCGTCGCAGGTGACGAATATCGCCTTGGCGGTGATGGTCTGGTTGAACGCCTCAGCCGGGAGCGCAGCCTTCTTCGATGCGAAGTACTTGGAATCAGCCGAGAATATGGTCGGATCTTCCAGGGCTTCAAGATCGAGCGTAGCGGAGAGCTTACGGTAGAACGTTGTCAGCGTGTAGGTCTTTCCGCTCTCACCGAAGGTGAGCTCGAATCTGACCTGCTGATAGAATTCGCTGTCGACCGTACTGACCAGACGAACTTTCGCTTCCGTGTCGCCGGGGGCGGGTTCGCTGATCTGAGCGAGCAGACCGAACGTTGCGGGATCGATGAACTTGGCGTACTTTTCGTCATCTTCGCCGGGAGCCTCGGTATAAGGATCGGTGAAGTCGGCGTCTTTGTACCAGCCGGCGAACGCGTAATCTATCGGGATCACGAATTCGATCGTGCCGCCTTCGACCTCGGTGCCGTCGCAGGTGACGAATATCGCCTTGGCGGTGATGGTCTTGTTGAACGCGTTGAACGGGAGAGCTACTTTCTTCGATGCGAAGTACTTGGAATCAGCCGAGAATACGGTGGGATCTTCCATAGCCTCCAGATCGAGGTCTTCGGTGAGCGCGCGGTAGAACGTCGTGAGCGTGTAAGTCTTTTCGTCGTCACCGTAGGTGAGTTCGAATCTGACTTCTCTGTAGAACTCGCTGTCTATCGTGGTTACCAGACGCGCTTTCGCCTCTGCGTCGTCGAACGTCTCGCTGACCTGAGCGATCAGCTTGAACGTTTCGGGATCGACGAGTTTCGCGTACTTGACGTCGTCTTCGCCGGGAGTCTCGGTATATGGATCGGTGAAGAGAGCATCTTTGTACCAGCCGGCGAATACGCCTGCGATCTCGATGCTGTCTGTGTAGATCTCACCGTTGAACTCTACGGTCGCGAGGTAGACGTTCTTGAGTCCATTATCGGTCTCGGTGAGTTCGATCGTTACTTCCGCGTCGACCGTCTTGGTCACGCCGTCGGAACGGGTGAACGTCGCGTAAGCGGCGGTGAGGTCATCGTTCCAGACCCACTCGGGTTCGGAGTATTCATCCGGGATCGGATCGACGATCTGGCCGCCGAGGTTTACGATCTCTTCGGTGAACGGATGCTCGTTGTTGACCTGTTCGGTCGTTACAAGTACCAGACCTTCGCAGCCGAACGGGAATTCGATGGTCGCTATCGTGTCGCCTGCCGCGATCGCTTCGTCAAATACGTAAGCTATCACGACTTTGCCGGTGGTCTTGTTTACGGAGTAGTGATCGGCAAATACGGTGAGATCGCCGTATTCGGCTTTCGCGGGATCGTAGTCGATCACGATGAGTCCGTTGGTCGTTTCGTCGTCGGCGTCGATCCTGATCACCGTGGACGTGCTTATCGACTGCAGCTCGGCGGGCTCAAGATCCTTGATGGTGTTGAGCGTGCCTTTCGCGGCCGACTTTACGTTGAAGTCGATCTTATCTATACGATCGGTGGTGGCGTATCCGGCGATCTCGGCGTCAGCTTCGATCAGCGCGGATCCGTCGTGTACGGAATTGAATGCTTCGAACGGGTTGACTTCAAGCTCGAACAGACCGCCTACGGGCCATACTTCATCGGCAAATCTGCCGGTGTTGTATACTTCACCCGAGTTCCAGACGTCGTTGACCATTATGATCTCGACGTAATTGTCGGCATGGTTGAAGCGGCTCCAATACAGGCTCTCGCCGTCGTAGTAGAGCGACTGCCAGTAGAAGATGTCGATCGGGTCTGCTATCTGTCCGAATTCGACGGGACCGAAGTTGGCGTAACCGCCGTTGTACGGCAGGAAGCGGAGCAGCCAGACCACGCCGTCGGTGTCGACAGCCCAGATGTAATCGACGTATGCTCTGTACTGTCTGTTATAGACGGTTGAATCGTATGCGATACCTACGAAGTATACGCCCTCACCCAGATAGTTTGTGAAGTCGAAGGCTCCGAAGTACTCGCCGGTCTCCTGATCTATCAGAACGACGTTCGGACCATATACTCCGAGGAGATATCCGTCAAGCGCGGCAGAGGGCGCTATATCCATGTAAGCAATCTCACTGGAGCCGCCGACAAGCTTGATCTCGAAGGTCTCGGGATCTACGACGTAGAGATCGGAGAGCAGCTCGTCCGAATCGAACGTCGCGGCGTACAGAGTGCCGGTCGCGTCATACGCGGCGGAGTTGATCATCAGCCTCGAGTCGTAAGGCGTCTCATGCAGCTTTTTGTATTCGGGTATCGATTTGAGGTTGAATTCAGAGAACCATTCATCGGCTTCTTCGTCCCAGACTATGCCGTTGAGCGTCTTGTCTATGAACATGATCTCGATTATGATCTCTGCGTAAGCCTCGGGATCGTATTCGGAGGTCGCACGCACGATCGCGTAGCCGTCGACGTCGGAGACGACGGTCACAATGCCGTCTTCATCCACCGTGACCATTTCGGCGTCTTCAAAGTCGGCGTCGAACTGTTCCTCGACGGTCCAGTACACATCGTCGTATTCGAAGCCCCACGGATAAACGGTAGCGGTCAGCTGAGCGCTGTTCTTGCCGACTATCGTCACCCATTCGCCCTGGTCGATGACCACGGATACGTCGAACGGTTCTTCAAGTTCTTCTGGATGTGTATTGAGTTTGTATACGCTTACGTTTGATGCGTAGTCGTAGACCTCGACGAGGAAGTGACCCGTTTCAAGGTCCGCATCGGAGAGGTCGAACATAGCGGCTACCTGATCGCCCGGGCGGACGTCCGCGGGATCCATAGTGGAGAGCGCGGAGATCGGGAATATGTAATCGGCTCCGACGTAATCAACGAGGTTGCCGTATTCGTCCCAGATGACGATGCAGGAAACGTAGTTTTCGTCGTGGGCTTCGATTATGACGTACTGTTCTTCTTCGTCATATTCCACGGAAACGATCTGCGGATCGAGCATATCGACCGTTATCGGCAGGCTGAATTTGGCGCCGTCACCGACTTTGTCCCAGTCGACCTTGCCTTCACCGTCGAGATAGTATTCGGGAGCAAGTTCGAAGTTGAGTACGATCTGCTGGCCGTTCTTCAGATTCTTCGGGTCGTAGTTGACGCCGATATTCGTCATCGTGTTCTGCCAGCTTTCACGGCTCTGCGAATAGTACGCGCCGTAAGTCTGACCGCCGCTGATCTGGGATCCGGTGATCACTCTGCCGTACTGGTTCGTCGCGTAGAAGCGGGATGCGGCGGAGTTTCTGATCTGCGTGAAGTAGATGTTTCCGACGCCGACTTCGTTCGGGTTGAACGCGTTGCGTTCCGGATGATCTTCGCTGTCGGTAACCATCGGGTTGCCGCCGAGGATGTATCCGTCGGATCCGACAAAGTAACGTTCGCCTTCCAGCGAGCTGGGGATGTAGTTTGCTTCGGGATCGTCATACATCGAAGCTTCGGTGATGCTGCCCCAGAAGCCGAGCACGGGTATCGAGTGAACGACGCCGAGAGCGCCGTCTTCGGTGCCGCCTTCTATGGCGAAGATGTAACCTTCGATCCAGTTGCCGTTTACGTCAAGTTCCTCGGGGAACTGGAGCGATACGGTGACCGTGATCTCGGCGGTCTCACCGGCCGCGAGAACGGTATCGATCGAGCCGAGCATCTGATACGCGAGATATGCGTCGTAAGTGTCGATATCTTCGTCGCCGTCAAGATCGGCGTTTTCGATATTGGCTATATTTTTGACCTTGCCCGAGGTGTAATCGAGCAGGCAGTCGGCGTCGAGGGAGTTGGTTATGCCGTTGCCGTCAAAGTCAAGACCTGCGGCCACGGGTTCAATTTCTTCGCCGTTGACGGTCCATACGAGCCCGGCGCTGAGCGGAGTCGTATCGTTCCATCTGTAGCCGTCTTCGATCAGCTGAGTGAAGAAGTCCGCGCTGAGGTTGTAAAGTATGGGTTCGTCGGAGAAGTTGACGAGTTTGAAAGCTATGGTGAAGTCGTCACCGCGCTCGATCTCGCCGAGCTCCGCCTTGACTTTGCCGTCAGAGGCGGATTCAGTAGCGGACTTGTCCATGAGGATGTAGGTGCGGGAGCTTATGACCGCGTTGACGTCCACAAGACCTGCGCCCTGTTTCATGATCGAGTAGTAGTTCGCGCCTTCATCCGTAAGAGGCTTCGCGGTGGACATCATCAGGCTCTGGGAGAGCTGACGCTGTGACAGACCGGTCAGTTCGACCAGATCGTTGTCACGGATGTACTGAGCGACGACTGCCGCGATACCGGCGATCTGAGGAGACGCCATGGAGGTACCGGACATAAGCTCGTACGACTCGCCGCCGGGTACCGCGCCGTTGACGGACCAGATGTTTCCGCCGGGGGCCGTGATCTCGGGCTTCATCGTGAGAGCGCCGTTGCCGCCCCAGGAGGAGAAGTCGCTCATGGTCAGGATCTCGCTGTGGTATTCTTCGAGATCAGGCGTCGTGTCTACCGTCAGCGTACCGACGTAAACGTCAAAGTTGTAACCTTCGATCAGTTCCGCGTTCTCTTTGATGAAGAGGCCTTCGGAGAGCAGTATCGAAACGGCCGGTGCGGTGTACGTGTAGCCGGTGAGGTTCATGTTGATGACGCCGGCCTGGTTGTTGACTATGATAGTCGCGATGGCGCCGTTGTCGACAGCAGCCGTGGCTTTCTGGTAGAAGGAGGTGGTCCCGCGGTTGCACAGCGCGATCTTTCCTTCAAGTATGTCGGCTACCGCCGCGAAATCGGCGTCCGTTCCGGCAGCGTCGACGTAAACGAATTCATGTTCGCCCGCAAGAGTTGCGAGAGGCAGATTCGTATACGAGCTCTCTGCGTAGTGGATCATCGAGCCGTAGGCCGTAATGGTCGGGCTGATCATACCGTCGTTGTCGACGGACGCGACCGCGAGAGTGTTCGTATACGTAGCGGGGCTGCCGCCGGTATGATAGTTGATATCCTTGTCCAGCAGGGCTTCGTTTTCCGTGAAGTACGACCATTCGAAGTTGTTGCCCGCGGAGTTGGAGTAAACTATATCGGATTCTTCAAGGGAAGCGAGGATGGAAGCGTACGTGGAGTTCGTCGTAAAGCCGGCCGCGGCAGAGCCGAGGGAGAGGTTTACGGCGTCGCATCCGAGGATCATCGCGTCTTCGATCGCGATCATGTAGTCGGAGTCGTACGCGCCGCCGCCCTTGCCGAACACTTTCATGATGATCAGCTGAGCGTCGGGAGCTTCACCCTGCATCTTGACAGCGTCGAGCGCGGGTTCGAATTTACCGGTCTCTTTGTTTTTGACATAACGGTTCGCCGCCGCTATACCTGCAACGTGAGAGCCGTGTTCGCCCTGGCCGTCGTTGTCGTGGGTTATATCGTAATCTCTGTCAACGTAGTTGGCGCCGAACGGGACTTTCTCGTCGCGGTAGATGCCTTCCACGTCGCCGAGAACTTCGGAAATGTTGAGGTATTTCCAAACGGCCTCGACGTCTTCTGCGGTGAGAAGGACGATCGGGTCTTTACCTTCTTCTTCGCGTTGTGCGTTGAGCTCATCGATAGAGTACATGAACGCTTCGGCGGAGAAGGACTGGTGGTCCGTGTCAAGACCGGTATCAACGACAGCGACCTTGCTGCCCGCGCCGGTGTAGCCGGATGCCCACGCCAGATAGTTGTTGGTCATCTGAGTGGATATGGCCATATCGGGCTGTGCGGACTCGGGCTGATATTCAGTCTCGATTATAACGTCTGATACGCCGAGTACGTTCTTTATGGCGTTGATCTTGCCGTAAGGAACGTTGGCGGATATGATGTTGGCAGTCAGCGTGAGATGCCACACAACGTCGAGATCCGCACCGCCGAGGGCTCTTTGGCTGATTCTCTCAGCTATAGCGTCCTGGGAGGATCTCAGAGAGCTGCGGTAGCTCATCGCGCTCTTGTTGGCGGTCACGCCCTTTGCGCTGTAACCTGCGCCGAGGACTGATTTGCCGTTGAGCACGATGGAAACGCGGACTACGTCATCGTCTGCGAACGCGGGACTTTTGTCGAGGTCCGCTTTGTTGGTCTTGCCGAGTTTGCCTTCGGCGTCGACCTTCGTGACGGTCACTGACCGGTTGGGTTCAGCCGCTTTGTCCGGTGTAAAGGTCGCAATAGCGGTGAACGCCAGTGCCGCGACCATCACAGCGGAAAGCAAGACGGCTAAAACGCGCTTTCCGAGCAATTGCTTCATGAATTGTCTCTCCTTTGAAAAATTTGATGAAAAAGGCCTGCCGGCCGAAATCAAACACGCATTTGACACAGACTGAAAAATCATTGTGATGAAATTGCAACTATCTTCCGGCTGCTGCCGTAATACACATTTGACATCATCTTTGAAAATAAAAAATATATTTTTTGTTATTATACATCAATAAATGCAATTTGTCAAGACGGAAAACTGCATTTTGCAGAAAAAATTTATGCGGGCCGGCAAGTTGAAAATTTTTGATGAACATCGTATGTTTTTTGATTTTCCTGAAATTTTCACACATGAAAACGCGCGCCCGATAATATAATATTAAAAGGTCCGCGACGTGCGCGGACCTTGTTTTTACGCTTTAAAACGCCGTTTAGACGACGGATCAGACGCCGGCCAGGCGCCGTTTACGCCGTAACAACACGCGAAAATGGCGCGGGCGTATGCGGTTCTTTCGTTTTGGCGGCTCACAGCATTTCCTTCTTTACCTTTTTGTTCCGGTCAAAGACCGCGAAAGCCTCGGCGTAACGCGTCCGGTTGAGGCATCCTCTGACGCGGGCAAGGGAAGTGTAGTAGTCGAAGTAATCGAAATCGCGGCTGTTGCAGATGAACCAATGCTTTTTCATCCCCTCGCACCACAGCTCGAACCCGCGCGTTATATCGACGCAGATATACGGCGTAAAATCGGGATCGTCCTCCCAGTTTTCCGCGAAATACACCGGCGCGTATTTTCGCTCGCCTTTTATCCTGTCGCACTCGACGACGCTTGCGAGAAACTGCGCGTCGCACACGATCCGGTGGCACCGGTCGTGATCCTTGTGCATAGTGCTTTTCCAGTGCGTTATTATAACGTCCGGGCGCACCTGTCGTATGACGTTTGCGACGGCGTATCTGACCTCGTCGTTATCCGGCAGCTCGCCGTCCGCGTACGGCAGAACGTACGCAGTCCCGTTCATCATTGCGGCAAAAGCCTCCGCCTCCGCTGTTTTCTGTTTTTTGTAATCCTGAACCGAAATATGCGGCGGATTGCCGCGCTCACCCGCCGTAAGCGCGAGCGTGAAGCTCCGTCCGCCGTCAATGGCGTTTGACGCCAGCACTCCGCCCGCCGTCAGCTCCGCATCGCCTATATGTCCGCCTATCGCAAGTATCGTTTTCGCCATATCCGCCTCCGTTATCTTTATAAGCCGAGTATACCATAAAAATATGAATATTTCTCCTTTTCACAAAGCCGCGCGTTGCCGAAACCTGTTGACAAAAACCGCCGCCGGTGATATAATACGAAATATGAAAATAAACGACGTAAAACTGATACAAAAACAGGAAAGCATAACGGATACCGGCATCGCGTCCGGCAGCAGTCTGCTGTACGGGGACAAAGACGGCGTGCTTTTCGAGCATCATTACGGCGTCTCGGACCCTGAGCGCGGCACGCCGGTCGACTCCGGCACGGTGTTTCACATGTATTCGATGACGAAGGTCATGACGGTCACCGCGGCGCTGATGCTTTACGACCGCGGTCTGCTCGGCCTTGACGACGAGGTCAGCCGATATCTGCCCGGCTACGCCGATCTGACGGTGTGTGAGAACGGCGTGATCCGAAAAGCGGAAAACAGAATGACGGTCCGTCATCTGTTCACGATGACATCGGGGCTGACGTATCTTGCCGAAGATAATCCCGGCGGGTCCTCTGATATCGAGCGCGGATTCGGATCCGGCGGATGGGATACCGTGAGATTTGCGGAAGAGCTGGCGTCCGTCCCGCTCGCGTTCGAGCCGGGGGAGCGGTTTTTATACGGCCTGTCGCACGACGTGCTCGGCGCTCTGATAGAGATAATAAGCGGAAAAACGCTCGCCGAATATATGAAAGAATATATATTTGCGCCGCTTTGCATGACCGACACGTATTTTTATCAGGATCTGCCGGAAAAATACATACCGCGCCTTGCGAAAAACACGGAGTGGAACGGTGAAAAATACGTGAATATCCCGCTTTTATCCAGACCCGCTCCGGCGCTCGGAGTCTCGGGCGGAGGCAAACTTTATTCCGGCGGCTCGGGGATCGTCTGCACGGCGCGCGACTACGCGAAATTCCTTTCGGCGATGCTCGGCGGCAGACTGCTCGACCGGCGCACGGCGGCGATGATGACGGCGCCTCAGCTGAGCGTAAAACAGCGGAAAAGTTTCAATGATCCGGCGTTCGACCCGTCCACGTTCGGGGACGAGCACACGTTCGGTCTCGGCGTCCGCGTGCAGGACAGACCGGCGCGCGGCGGCTCCGTCGGCGAATGGGGCTGGTCCGGCGCGCTCGGCACGTGGTTTTTCGTCGACGTCTCGGACGGTCTGTGGTTTCTTTACCTGCATCAGCATACCCCTGCCGGACACGGCAGATACATAATCCCTTTGAGAAACGTTTTTTACGGCGAGGTGGACTGAAATGATAACGAGAAAAAAGCCGCTGTGCGCCAGAGTCGGCGTATTCGGCGTCGGTCACACGGTATACTGGGATCAGTTCCCGGGACTGCTTGAAACTCTTGAAAAATATCACGCCGACATGACGGCGCTCGTCCGAGGATGCGGCGTCGAGGTCGTCGATCTCGGCATGGTCGACTCAAACAAAAAAGCGTACGAAACGCTCGATAAATTAAACGCGTCGCGCGTCGACGTGATCTTCTGCAATATGCTGACTTACGCGACGTCGTCCGTCTTCGCACCGATAATCAGGGACGCGAACGCCCCGGTGGTGCTTACGGCGCTTCAGCCGCTGTCTCATATGGATTACGGCGCAGCGAACACGCGTCAGCAGCTTGAAAACGACTGTATATGCTCCGTGCCGGAATTCACCGGCGTGGCGATACGCATGGGGCGCCGCGTCGCGGACGTGATAATCGGGAAGCTTTACGACGACCCGCGCGCAGCGGCTGAGATCGCCGAATGGTGCGATATAGCGCGAGTCCTGCACGGTCTGCACGGCGCCAGATTCGGGCTTATGGGGCACGTGCTCGAGTCGATGTACGACATGCACGCCGACCCGACGGCGGTGTCTGCCGCGTTCGGAGTCCACGTGCCGCTCCTTGAGATCGACGACGTGATCGAACCGGCCGAGAAGGTGACGGAAGATGAGATCGCGGATAAGCGCCGGATCATACTTGAAAATTTCGATACGCCTGATCCGGGCGGCGATCCGGTAACGGCGAAGCTCACCGAAGCTGATTTGCGCGCCGCTTGCGCCGCGTCGGCGGCGCTCGACCGGCTCGTCGACAAATACGAGCTCGACGGCCTCGCGTATTACTACAACGGCAGAGAAGGCTCTGCGGCGCGCGATCTGATCGGCGCGTTCATCGCGGGCAACTCGCTGCTTATAGCCGAAGGCGTGCCGATGTGCGGTGAATTCGATATAAAGACGTGCATCGCGATGTTCATAATGGACAGGCTCGGCATCGGCGGCAGCTTCGCGGAATTCCATCCGTTCGATTTCGACGGGGATTTCATTTTCGTAGGACACGACGGTCCGCATCACATAGCGATAGCGGACGGAAAGCCCGTCCTGCGCAGTCTGAGAAAATATCACGGAAAGCCCGGTTCCGGCGCGTCCGTGGAGTTCAAAATAAAAGAAGGTCCGATAACGATGCTCGGCATAACGCAGACGCGGAGCGGATTCAAATTCGTCATAGGCGAGGGCGAGTCGCGCAAAGGTCCGATACCGCCGACAGGGAACACGAACACACGCGGGTATTTCGGCGACGACTGCCGCTCGTTCGTAAAACGCTGGGTCTTAGAGGGACCGACGCATCATTACGCACTCGGGGTCGGGCACCGCGCACAGACGATAAAGAAAATCGCCGACTGTCTCGGCATTGAAAGCGTGATCGTAAAATGACTGTAAAAGATTTGAAAGCCGGTCAGTCCGGCAAGGTGACAAAGGTAGGCGGCGAAGGCGCGCTCCGTCAGCATTTCCTCGATATGGGCATAATCCCCGGCACCGTCGTCACCGTTGACAAGTTCGCGCCGATGGGCGACCCGGTCGAGCTCGTGCTCCACGGCTACAAGCTCACGCTCAGAGTCGCCGACGCGGCGAAGATCGAAGCGGAGCCTTACGACGGCGCCGCCGAAAAAGCGGAGACGCCCGCGCCCGCCGCGACGGACCACCCCGGTCTCGGCGAGGGCGGCAGATTCCACCCGAAGGGGAGCGGCGACCCGCTGCCCGACGGCACGACGCTGACGTTCGCGCTCGTCGGAAACCAGAACTGCGGCAAAACGACGCTGTTCAACCGGCTCACCGGCTCGAATCAGCACGTCGGTAATTTCCCGGGAGTCACCGTCGACCGTAAGGACGGCAAGATCAGGGGCTATCCCGACACGCTCGTCACCGACCTGCCCGGTATCTATTCGATGTCGCCGTATTCGAGCGAGGAGATCGTTTCACGCGATTTCGTAATAAAAGAAAAACCGGCGGCGATAATAAATATCGTCGACGCCACGAATATTGAACGCAACCTGTATCTGACGATGCAGCTGCTCGAAATGAACGTGCCGATGGTCGTGGCGCTCAATTTCATGGACGAGCTGACCGCCAACGGCGGAAGCGTCGATATAAACGGAATGGAGGCGATGCTCGGCGTGCCGGTCGTGCCGATCTCAGCGGCGAAAAACTCCGGCGTCGACGAGCTCGTCAGCCACGCCGTCCATATAGCGAAATACCGCGAAAAGCCGCTCCGTCAGGACTTCTGCGGAGAGGACGAGAACGGCGGCGCCGTCCACCGCTGTCTGCACGCGATAACGCACCTGATACAGGATCACGCCGAGGAGGCGGGGATCCCGGTCCGTTTCGCCGCGGGAAAGCTCGTTGAGGCGGACAAACTCGTAATGTCCGAGTTAGGTCTTGACGAGAACGAAAAGGACGCGCTCGAGCATATAGTCGTGCAGATGGAAAAGGAGTGCGGGCTCGACAGGTTCGCCGCGATAGCCGATATGCGCTTCGCGTTCATCCGCCGCGTCTGCGCCGCGTGCGTGAAAAAGCCGGGACAGAGCAGGGAACGGCAGAGAAGCGAAAAGATCGATAAGATCCTGACCGGAAAATACACGGCGATCCCCGCGTTCATCATAATAATGGGCCTCGTGTTCTTTTTGACGTTCAACGTCGTCGGCGCGGCGCTTCAGAAGCTGCTCGACCTCGGCGTAACGGCGCTGTCCGGCGTCGTCGACCGCGCACTGACCGCGGCGAACGTCAGCGCGGCGCTTCACAGCCTCGTCATCGAAGGCATCTTCGGCGGCGTCGGCTCGGTGCTGAGCTTCCTGCCGATCATCGTCACGCTGTTCTTCTTTTTGTCGATGCTCGAGGACAGCGGATACATCGCCCGCGTCGCGTTCGTAATGGACAAGCTGCTGCGCCGCATAGGTCTTTCGGGACGCAGTATCGTGCCGATGCTGATCGGCTTCGGCTGTACCGTTCCCGCCGTGATGTCGACGCGCACGCTGCCGAGTGAACGCGACAGAAAAATGACGATACTGCTGACTCCTTTCATGTCGTGCTCGGCTAAAGTGCCGATCTACGCGTTCTTCGTGCAGGCGTTCTTCCCGAAATACGCGGCGCTTATGATGACCGGGCTTTATCTGCTCGGCATAGCGCTCGGCGTGCTCGCGGCTTTCCTGTATAAAAAGACGGTGTTCCGCGGCGAGGCAGTGCCGTTCGTAATGGAACTGCCCGATTACCGTGTGCCTGGCTTCGTCAACGTCGTAAAGCTGTTGTGGGAAAAAGCGAAGGACTTTTTGCAGCGCGCGTTCTCGGTGATTTTGATCGCGACGATCGTCGTATGGTTCCTCAAATGCTTCGACTTCCGCTTCAATATGGTGTCAGATCCTTCGCAGAGCATCCTCGCGGTGATCTCCGGCTGGATAACGCCGGTCATGAAGCCCGTCGGCCTCGGCGACTGGCGGATCTGCACGTCGCTGATAAGCGGATTCATCGCCAAGGAGAGCGTCGTTTCCGCTATGGAGCTGCTGTTCCCGTCCGGCGTCGCCGGCTCGGTGTCGTCGCTGTCCGCACTCTGCCTGCTCGTGTTCTCTCTGATCTATACGCCGTGTATCGCGGCGATCGCCTCCATCAGGCGCGAGATGGGAGTGAAATGGTCGCTTATAGTGGTGCTCGTTCAGTGCGCCGCGGCGTGGATCGTGACGCTGATAATACCCATGATATTCTCGTTGATTTTGGTATAAAACATGAATCCTGTTGAGATCATTGTTATTGCGGCGGTCGCCGCGGTCATCGCGTTCGCGGTGTTCCTCATAATACGCCGCAGACGCCGCGGCTGCGGCTGCGGCTGCGAAGGCTGTTCGCTTGACTGCAATAAAATGAAAACTAAAAAGAAATAAAAAAATGGGAGCGGCTGCTCCCGTTTTTTTACGTTATGATCTTGTAGATAAGCGGCGTCCCGACGGGCTTTTCGTCGCCGTATCTGACCGCTTCGCTCATGGCGGCTATCGCCGCCGGGATGCGTCTGACGTCGCACGTGTGAAGGCGCGCTACGACCTCGCCCTTTTTGACCGCGTCGCCCGGCTTTTTGAGCAGGACGATGCCGGCCGACGGGTCGATCACGTCCTCCTTTGACGCGCGTCCCGCGCCGAGGATCATCGCCGCGTCGCCGACGCGCTGAGCGTCGGTCCCCGTGACGAAACCGTCGCGCGGCGCGGGGAAGGGATATATCACGGAAGCGGAGGGAAGCAGCTCGAGATCCTCCAGGCTCTCCGCGTCGCCGCCCTGAGCGGCGACCCATTCCTTCATCTTCGCAAACGCCGAGCCGTCGTCTATCACGCCCTTTACCAGCGTTTCCGCCTCATCTACGTCAATGTGTCTGACGAGCGAGATCATCCGCGCCGCGAGCGTCACGCAGACCTCGTACAGATCGTCCCTCTGCTTTCCCTTCAGTACGTTCACGGCTTCCTTTATCTCGAGGGCGTTTCCGACGTTGGAACCGAGCGGCGTCTCCATGCTCGAAAGCACCGCCGCGACGTTTCTGCCGCAGCCCTTGCCGATATCAACCATGTTTTTCGCGAGGATCTCCGCGTCCTGCGGCGTTTTCATGAAAGCGCCGCTGCCGTACTTGACGTCAAGCACTATGTTGTGCGAGCCCGCGGCGAGTTTTTTGCTCATTATGCTCGACGTTATCAGCGGAATGGAGTCGACCGTCGCCGTGACGTCGCGCAGCGCGTAAAGCTTCTTGTCGGCGGGCGTCAGATTGCCACTCTGACCGATGACGGCGACGCCGATGCGCTCCGCCTGACCGAGAAATTCCTCCTCGGAAAGCGTGGTCCTGTAGCCCGGTATCGCTTCGAGTTTGTCGACGGTGCCGCCTGTGTGACCGAGCCCGCGGCCGGACATTTTCGTGACCTTGCCGCCGAGCGCGGCGACGACCGGCGCGACGATCAGTGTGGTCTTATCGCCAACGCCGCCGGTCGAATGCTTGTCGACCGACAGATCGCCGAAGCGCGACAGATCGAGCATATCGCCCGATTCAGCCATACATTTCGTCAGCGTGACGGTCTCTTCCGTGTCCATACCGCGGAAATATATCGTCATGCACAGCGCGGACGCCTGATAATCCGGTATCTCGCCTTTCGTATAACCGTCAACAAAGAATCTGATCTGTTCGTCAGACAGTTTTCCGCCGTTTCTTTTATGAAGTATGACGTCGTACATCCTCATGGTATCACCTCATTTTATATAGGACGGCGTGAAAGAGCGGGGAAGCAGTTCACCGAGCGTCGAGCGCTCGAACGTGCTTTTGCTCTTCATCAGAAGCACCGGCATATCGGGGTCGCAGAATTCGCTCAGAACCTGACGGCACACGCCGCAGGGCGGGAAAACTCCGCTTGATCTGCCGTCCTTTCCGCCGCAGACGGCGAGCATGCAAAACTGCCGTCTGCCCTCGCTCACGGCCTTAAAGATCGCCGTACGCTCGGCGCAGACCGTCGGCGTAAACGACGAGTTTTCGATATTGCAGCCGGAGAAGACCGTGCCGTCGGAGCAGAGCACCGCGGCGCCGACCTTGTACCCGGAATACGGCGAATAGGACGCCTGCATCGCGTCGTACGCGTCGCGGCACAGAGCTTTTTCGTCCGGCGTCGGCTTCAGGATGCGGCGCATGAAGCTCTCGCCCTCTCCGCGGTAGGGGCTGTCGAGATATTCGGCGATGCTCGCCGCGATATCGCAGAAGCCGTAACGCGTGCCGAGGTTGACCGGGCTGATATTCTTTCCGTACACGAGCAGCGGCACGTATTCGCGCGTGTGGTCCGTGTGCGTGTCGCCGGGATCGCAGCCGTGGTCGGCGGTGATCATGAGCACGTCGCCGTCGCGCATTCCGGCGGTGAACGACGGCAGCCACGCGTCGAACTCGGCGAACGCCGCGGCGTAGCCGTCGACGTCCTGCCTGTGACCGTAAAGCGAGTCGAAATCCACGAGATTCGTGAAGCACAGCCCTTCGAAATCGCGGTCGAGCGCTTCGAGCGTCAGCTTCATGCCCTCGGTGTTGCCGTGCGTGGCGACCTTGTCCGTCACGCCCGAGCCGGCGAAAATATCGTTTATCTTACCGATCGCGTATACCGTCTTTCCCTCTTCCTTCAGCGCGTCAAGCAGCGTTTTCCTCGGAGGCAGAAGGGAAAAGTCGTGGCGGTTCGTCGTGCGGGTGAAATTGCCCGGCGCGCCGATGAAAGGTCTGGCAATGACTCTGCCTACGGCGTGCCTGCCGGTGAGTATCCGGCGCGCGACGCGGCAGTATTCGTACAGTTTTTCGAGCGGCACGGTTTCTTCGTGCGCGGCGATCTGGAACACACTGTCGGCGGAGGTGTAGACGATCAGATCGCCAGTTTTCATATGCTCCTCGCCGTACAGCTTTATGACTTCCGTGCCGGAGAACGGCTTGTTGCAGAGCACGCCGCGCCCGGTCTGTTTTTTGAATTCCTCGATGATCTCGTCCGGAAATCCGTCCGGATATGTCGGCATGGGCGACTGCGACACTATTCCCGCGATCTCCCAGTGACCTATCGTCGTATCCTTGCCGGCTGAGCGCTCGCGCAGACGGCAGACGGCGGCGGCCGGGCGGGCTGAGGAGGGCATGTAATCCTGCCCGTCTATGTTGAATACGCCGAGTTTTTGCATATTATCGCTGCGGAATTTTTCGCTTTGACTGATGCGCTTCAGCGTATTGCAGTCGTGATCACCGAACAGCGCGGCGTCCGGCTCCTCGCCGACGCCGCAGGAGTCGAGGACTATAAGAAATACACGCTTCATACTCAGACGTCCAGCTTTTTCGCGGTCTTAAGCGCCAGCTCCATCATCTCGGTGAACGAATTCTGTCTCTCCTCGGAGCTCGTCGATTCGCCGGTGATCAGGTGGTCGGAGATCGTGCAGATCGCGAGCGCGTTCTTTCCGGCGCGCGCGGCGTTCATGTACAGCCCCGCGGCCTCCATCTCGACCGCCATGACGCCCATCTTGCGCCACGATACCTCGGACAGATACCCGTTCGGGACGTCCGCCATGTCGTTGTAGAAGGTGTCGGAGGAGAGCAGATTGCCGACGTGATATCTCACGCCCATCCCGTCCGCGATATCGGCGCAGGTCTTGAGCATCTTGTAGCTGCAGATCGCGGCGAAATCGCCGGGAAGATGATACTGATGCGCAAAGTTTGAGTTGGTGCACGCGCCCATTCCCATAACTATGTCGCGTACGCGGATGTTTTCGTTCATGGCGCCGGCGGAACCGATGCGCATGATGTTTTCAACGCCGAAAAAGTTGTACAGCTCGTATGAATAGATGCCGATCGACGGTATGCCCATGCCGCTCGCCATGACGGATACGCGGGTGCCCTCGTATTCGCCGGTGTAACCCTGTATGCCGCGCACGTTGTTCACGAGACGGGCGTTTTCAAGAAACGTTTCCGCAATGAATTTTGCGCGCAGCGGGTCGCCGGGCATAAGCACGGTCCTTGCGAAATCGGCGGGAGTCGCCGCTATGTGGGGGGTGGGGAAATTAGCCATTTTCTGATCCTCCTTATTTGTTTTCAAGCGCTTTCGCGAGCTTGACAATGCGGCTCGTGCCGAGCCTGTCCGCGCCGAGATTTATGAAATCCTCGGCGTCCTCTATCGAGCTTATGCCGCCCGCCGCCTTGATCTTGAGGTGCGGCGCGCAGTATTTCTTCATCAGCGCCACGTCCTCCTTCGTCGCGCCACCGGTAGAAAAGCCGGTCGACGTCTTGATGTATTCGGCGCCGGATTCGGACACTATGCGGCACATGTTTATCTTTTCCGCCTCGGTCAGCAGGCAGGTCTCTATGATGACTTTGAGAAGCTTTCCGCCGCACGCCGCCTTGACGCCTTTTATCTCGTCGAGTACGAGATCGTATCTGCCGTCCTTGACCCAGCCGATGTTGATGACCATGTCGACCTCGTCGGCGCCGTTATTTACGGCGTCGGACGCCATGAAGAATTTAGCCTGCGCGGTGTCGTAGCCGTTCGGGAAGCCGATGACGGTGCAGATCGCGAGCCTGTCGCCGACGTACTGCTTCGCCTGCTTTACGTAGCCCGCCGGTATGCACACCGACGCGGTGTGATATTTCATCCCGTCGTCGCAGATCGCCTTGATCTGATCCCACGTCGCCGTCTGCGCAAGCAGCGTGTGATCGCATTTTGAAAGTATCGCCTGAAGCTCCATAATGGTATTCTCCTGTTCGTCTTTTTTATGATTATATCATATCGTTTCATGGATTTCAATATAAAATCACAAAAATTTTGCGCCCCGGGACAATTTGCCTTGACAAAACGCGCTGCCGTGGTATAATGAAGAAAAAAGGAGGATCCGGATATGAGCGTAGACAGAAACAGATATCCCGGACTGTCTGAGAGAGTCAGAGACATGGAGAGCCAGACCGAATGCGGCTGGTTCGACGACCCGAGAAAAGAGAACGGCTTCATCGACCTGCGGCCGTTTGCCGACGACAAGACGGTGCTTAAAAACCCGCATAAGGGCTGGTTCTGGCACTTTATCGACAACGGCTTCCGCCACGGTTTTTACAGAGACAGGACGAAACCCGGCGATCACGTCGAGTATTTCCCCGGAATGAACCACCTTTATCTGCGCTTCGACTGGTCGGACGCGGAGAAGACGGAGGGAGTCTACGACTTCGGCTTCCTTGACGATATAATGGAGGAGTGGTCGCAGTACGGCTACCGCTTCTCGCTGCGCGTCGTCTGTTACGAATCGTCGAAGGATATGAGCTTCGCTACGCCGGAATACGTGTTTTTGAACGGCGCCAAATGCTACGATATCGCGGAGCACAGCGGCCTTCAGCCGGATTACGACGATCCGTATTTCCTGCAGCGGCTCGAAGCCTTCATGGCCGTGCTCGGTGAAAAATACGACCGGGACGACAGAGTCGAGTTCATAGACGTCGGCACGTACGGCACGTGGGGAGAGGGACACACCGTCGAGGGCGACGGAGTCATTTATCCGGTCGAGACAGTGAAGCGCCACGTCGACCTGCATCTCAAATACTTCCCGCATAAGTTCGTGATCTTGAACGACGACCACATCGTCGGAAGGATCGTGCACGGGGACGAATGTCAGGAAATGCTCGATTACGCGTACGAACGCGGGCTCGGACTGCAGGACGACTCGATCTGCTGCGACTACTATTCCGTCGTAAACGGCTACGATACGATGCGCGCGACGTGGGCCTTCCGCAAGCTCGCCGACAACGCGCCGTCGGTCATCGAGTTCGCGCATTACGGATATATACATCCGACCTACGAGGACTTTTACAGAAACGGCCTGACGATAGTCGAGTGCCTCAAAAATTCAAAGGCAACGTACGCCGGATTCCACGGCTACCCCGATATATTCTATAAGTCCGATAAATGGCTCGCCGAATACTGCGCGAACCGTCTCGGCTACTGGTATTTCGTCGAAAGCGCGGTCGTGCCGGAGCTGACGGCGACGACGCATAATATAGTCTACGTCACGATGAAGAACGAAGGCTGGGCGCGCGCATATAACGACTATAAGATCAGATTCACCGTAAGATTAGGCGAAAAGACCGTCAAGGTCGTCGACACCGGGGTGAGCGTCACGTGCCTCGATACGGGAGAATCCAAAAGGTTCGCCGTAAAACCCGACCTGACGGGCATACCCGACGGGGAATACGACATCTGCCTCGGCGTGTACGAGAACGAAACGCCGATAAAGCTGGCGCTGAAGGAAGAGATCAGACGCGGAGGAGATTACCTGATCGTCCGCCGCAGGATCAGAGGCGTATAAAAATCCGAAATAAAACCGGCCGGGACCACGTCCCCGGCCGGTTTCTCAAGCCGCCGAAAAAAACGCACTTCCAAATACCTGACGCAAAATGAAAAAAACTCCGAAAACCCTCTTGATTTTTTCGAAAAAATGTGTTATACTGTCAAAGTCGCACGGAGAGGTATCGAAGAGGGGAGCGCGCCGAGCGCCGCCGGGGGCGGATGAAGCGAGGCAAGCGAGTGGAGCGGTCTGCGACCGCGACAGGACATAACGGGGCTGCTCGATGTCGGCTCGGTTTCGTCACTCGGTACAGCGCGAAAGCTCCGGTTTTCTCGCAAAAGCTCCGTTTTCCTGCGGTTTTCGCGACTTTGGCTTGCAGGAAAAAGAAAAGGCGCCTTACAGTTGCCTATCAAAGTTCGCACAAAAATCAAATACGGAGAGGTATCGAAGAGGTCATAACGGGGCTGACTCGAAATCAGTTTGCGTGAAAGCGCACATGGGTTCGAATCCCATCCTCTCCGCCACAAAAGCCTTGAAAACACTGGGTTTTCAGGGCTTTTCTTTATTCGAACTCTGCCAAACGAACACTTTCTCCATGCAAGAAAAAGCGAAAAACAGCTGTCTTTTTGCAGCAATTTGCAAAAATGCAAGAAATCAAAAACCCCGAAAAGCCTTGTAAAATAAGGCTTTCCGGGGTGTACGGGGAGAAAAAAGGGAGAGAAATCTTTTCTTGCATGGGTTTTCGGGCTCATTTTGACTTCATTCCCACTCCGGTTTCGGCAAATAATCGGGGATCTTGAGCACCTCATCGAGCGTATTTGCGGAGACGATTTTGGAGTTGTAATCGAGGTGCGCGTAGATATTCGCCGTCGTTCCGATGTCGCTGTGACCGAGCCATTCCTGTATCTGCTTCATCGGTACGCCGTTGGCGAGCATCAGCGACGCACAAGAGTGCCTCAAATCGTGAAAGCGTATCTGCCTCAGCCCGTGCTTCTTCAGAAGCCGCCCGAACGTTTCCGTGACCCAGTTCGGTTCAAAGAGTTTTCCCATTTCGTCCACGAAAACGTATCCGTCGTATTTGTAGTCGTAGCAGTTGCCGCAGACGCGCTTGTTCACCGCCTGCTGCTCCCTCAGCGCCATGAGCCGTTCCTTGAACTGACCGACGAGTGGCATGGTGCGCAGACTGGACTTCGTTTTCGCTTTGTCCGACTGAATGAGGACCTTTTTGCCGTCGAGCTGCGTACTCGTTACGGTGTGCCGTACCGTGACCGTCCCGCGCTCGAAGTCGATGGCGTCCCACCGGAGCCCGACGATTTCCTCACGCCGGAAACCGTAGAAGGCTGTCATCTGGATCAGCAGTCCGAGCTTGTGCGTTTTCGTCTTTTCGAAAAGCTGAGCGAGTTCCTCGTCGTTATAATACGACGCGATATACTTTGCTTTTTTCGGGCGCTGCACCTTGTTCATCGGGCTGAAGTCCAAGAGATCAAGCATGACCGCATGCTGAAAAGCGCTGTGGATCACGACGTGTTCCTTGATGACCATCGCCTGCGTCCGCCGTTTCATTTCTTCAACGTAGAACATCTGAATATCGACCGCCTTGACGCCGCCGAGCGTCTTTTTCTTTTCCCTGAAGTAAGGACCAATATAGTTCTTGACGAGATTGGAATAGTTCGCGTAGGTCGTGAGCGCGACGCTCCCTTTCTTCATCTCGAGCCATATATTGAGATAATCGGAGAAAAGCATATCCGAGGAAAGGTCGCCGTAACCGCTCTTAACTTTCGGAATAACGAAATTGCGGCGTATCTCGACGAGCTTTTCCTCCGCCGCTCTTTTATTCCCTCTGACGGGGAGATTTGTCGGAATCCACGGCTGATGCCGTTTCCCAATGTCGTCTCTGTAGGTTAGTACGGCGTAATAATAGCCGTTCTTTTCCTGTAAATGTCCCGATACCATTTTTTTATACCTCCTTGTTATGATTTAGGGACGGCAGAGCCGTTTCGGACCGGCTTTATTATACCGATCCGAAACGCTCCTGCCAAATGTGCAAAACCCGAAACTTCCGCTTAGGTCCGAATCAACGCGCGCCTTTATCGCGCTGCCGTTTCAAAAGCTGAAGTCCCTGCAAAATATCCTTGAGAAACTTCTCAGGCGAAACGTCAGGTCGAAAATACGCCTTGACGTCCTCATATTTGATGCGGAAGGTTGGTCTCTGATTGGGCTTTAACTCGCGCATAACGTCATCCACAACGTTGTAGTCAAGTTTGCCCTCCTCGAACGCCTTGCGCATACGGATCGCCTGATCGTGCGACGGGAACGATTCGGTGTCGTCGATCAGGTCAACGACGTCACGCTGCGATTCTTCGTCGAGATACGAAAGCTCGACGGCGGGGCGCATTTTGATCTTGCCCTCGTCCACGAAATCCTGAAGCTCTTTAATAAGACTGGTAAGACGGATATAGCGCTGAATCTGAGTTTTACTGTCGTCAGAATCTGCCGCAAGCGATTCGACAGAACGGAGCGATTCGGAATTGTGCCCCACCGGGTCACAATTTTCTTTTGCCGGTCTGCCGGGCAATCTTTTGATCGCTTCGAGCTTCATTTTATACGCCCGCCCTTTGTCGCACGGTGCGATCTCCGAACGCTGACTGTTGCTGTCAACCATCAGGATGATCGCCTCGTCGCGGCTGACGTCCACGACCTCGCACCGCATCGAAGGCAAGCCGAGCCGCTCGCAGGCGCGTTTCCGTGTGTGCCCCGAGATCATTTCATATCTGCCGTCTTCCTTTTTGCGTACCATCGCCGGCGTGATGACGCCGCGCTCTTTGATGCTTTCCATAAGCGCCTCCATATCTTCGTCGTCGAGCACCCTGTACGGGTGCCCCGGGAAATCGTCGATCTCCGACAGCGGAACGTCGTAGATCTTCGGGAGCTTTGCCTCCTGCCTTTCTTCCTCCGTCGAGAACAGGTCGTCGACACTCGGAAGCTTCATTTTCAGTTTATCTTTTTTCATATTCTATTACCTCTCATAATCTTTATTTTTGGATTTGTGCGGGATATAAGCCCCGCGGTAGTCGTTTTCACGGATGCGGCGCAGGTTCTCGCGTACCATACCGCCGCGTTCCAGCACCTCGTCGCAGGTTGTGACCTCGCGGCGAAGTTTGGACAGACGCATCGTATAGACGCCGACGTTGTACCGCGCCTTATCGGCTTCGACAAGATCGCCTTTTTCTCTTGCTTTGCGAAGATACGCATATGCCTTCTGACGTTCGGCGTAGTTCTCGTCGATCTGTTTCATCGCCTCTTTCTGGTAGTCGATGACGTCCTGCGCGGTCTTCAGGTGATGCGTACAGAGTAAATCGACCGTATCCTCGTACAAGCGCATGTGGCTTTTGTCACGCCGAACGAGATAGTACATACGAATGTTGTATATGGGTCTCACTTCAGCGCGTTTTATAGCCCTCTGATAAGCAGCGTATAACGGAACATAGGTCATGATTGCCACCGGTTCTTCACTCTCGAAGATGTCGTCCACGCCGTCCTGCTCCGGAAAACCTTTATATTTCGGCTCGTTCTGCGCGTACACACGCTTTTTGATATCTTCGATTGAA
>JAFZRM010000114.1 GCA_017619885.1 Clostridia bacterium
CCCCGCGTAAGCGGCTGTAGGGGTCGGCGCCCACGACGACCCGCTGTCAAAAGCCCCAATTCACGTTGGGGGGAGGTGGGGGTTTGGGGGCGGAAGAGGGGGGCGGGGAGTCCCCAAAAGCGCCGTAGGCGCACCAAACGTCGCGCAGCGACACAAAAAAACGGCGGGAGCATAGGGGTTCCCCGTTGCGAACTGGAGAGCAACGGGGGTTCACGTAAGTCCCCGCCTTACAACGAATACCCATCGCAGCACGAAAACAAAAAGGTAAAGAAAATGGAAAACATCAGATCGCTGTACGAAAAACTGAAAAAGAACGTCGCCTCTGCCGTGGTCGGGCGCGACGAGGCGGTGAGGTTCATTTTCGCCGCGCTCGTCTGCGGCGGGCACGCGATAATTACCGACGTGCCGGGCACGGGAAAGACGCTTCTGACGAAATCGGTCGCCGCGTCGCTTTCCCTGTCGTTTTCGCGCATACAGTTCACGCCCGACCTTATGCCGTCCGACATCACCGGCATCAGATACTTCAACATGAAGACGCAGGAGTTCGAATTTCTGCCCGGGCCGGTATTCGCCAACATCGTCATGGCGGACGAGATAAACCGTGCGACGCCGAAAACGCAGGCCGGCATGCTCGAGTGCATGGCGGAGCATCAGGTGACCGTCGACGGCGAGGTACACGCGCTGCAGGAGCCGTTCCTTGTGATCGCCACACGTAACCCGATCGAGTCGTCCGGCGTCTACGAGCTGCCGGAGGCGCAGCTCGACCGCTTCCTCGTCTCCGTGTCGACCGGCATACCCGACCGGGCGGAGACCATTCAGATCCTGCGCCGCTACGACAAAAAGAGCGAAGCTCCGGTCCTGTCGCCTGTCGCCGGCGCGGCGGAGGTCTTCGCCGCGCGCGAAGAGCTCGACCGCGTATACGTCGCGGACGACCTTTACGCCTACGTCGCGGACATCTGCGCCGCCACGCGCCGCGAGGAGGGAGTCGAGCTCGGCGCGAGCCCGCGCGCCGCTCAGGCGCTGTTGTCCGTCGCTAAGTGCATCGCGGCGACGGAAGGGCGCGACCACCTGCTTCCGGACGACGTGAAAGCGTGCGCCGTGCCCGTTCTCGCGCACAGGCTCATGCTAACGGCCGCAGCCTCGATGAGAGCCGGCGCCGCCGAGGACGCCGTCAGATCCGCCGTCTCCCGTACGCCCGCGCCGACGGAGGATCCTTCCGCGTATAAATTCAGATGATACCGCTTGCCGACGTTATAGACCGCATCAGCGACGCGATGACCGCCGGCACCGACGGTCTGCTCGATCTCGTGATCGGGCTCGGCGTGTCGCTTTCGCTCGTCATCCTGCTCGCCGTCGCCGCGGTCCGCGGCGTGCGCGCGCTTCGCAGATATCAGATCGGACGGCTGCGGTACGAGAGATATTTCTCCGACAAAGGCGTTTTCGAGGGCGACTGCTGCGATCTTTACGAGAAGATCACCAACCCCACGCCGCTCCCGCTGCTCATGGTCGACGTCGAGGCGTACGTTTACGGCGAGCTCGCACTCCACGGATACACGGGCCTGCGCGAAGGCGACATGCAGTACTTCATCAGCCGCTTCAACCTCGGGCCGAGAAAGACCGTGATACGCCGCCGCCGTCTGACGGCGAAAAAGCGCGGCGTGTACGAGCTCGGCACGGCGTCCGTCGCCGTCGCGGGCGAGCCGGTATACTTTGACACCGCGGCGAAGCTTTACGTCTACCCGGCTCTGACGGGTATGCGTGAGCTCTGCCCGCCGAGAAACACGCTCAGCGGCGACGTCCGCTCGCTGCGGCGCCTTCTGACCGATCCGTTCAGCGTTTCCGGCATCCGCGACATGGCGCCGGGCGATCCGTTCAGCTCCGTCAACTTCAAGGCGACGGCGAAGACCGGCGGTCAGCGGATCAAGGTAAACGAACGCGATTTCAGCTCCGGCAGACTGTTCATGATATTCCTCGACCTGTCGCAGCCGACCGATCCGATCCCGGGCGAGCGGTTCGAGCAGATAATGGAGGCCGCCCTGTCGTTTGCCGCGACTACGGTGCGCCGCGCGCTCGATTCGGGTTACCGCGTCGGGTTCGCCGCCAATTGCGGCGGCGAGGGCAAGAGCCCGATCTGCACGCTCCCGTCGTCCGGCCGCGGGACGCTCGAGGCGCTTCTGCGCGAGATGGCGGCGGCGAGGATATTCAACTGCGACATGTCGTTTCACGCGCTGCTCAACCGGCTTCTGCCGTCGGTGCGCGACGCCGACGTGTTCCTTATCACGGCGGAGCTTTTGCCGGAGTGCGGGCGAATGGTCCGCGCTTACGAGAAGCGCAACAACGCCGTGACCGTCATGCGGACGGGGAGGTAGGCCGTGAAGAAAAAACTGAGAGCCGCGATATCCGATCCGCAGTTCATCGTACTCGCCGTCACCGCGGCGGTGATGATCGCGCTCGGCGTCGCCGCGGCGCTGATGTACGGAAAAGAACAGCTGCGGACGATCCTGTCCGTCGTGTATTTCCTTTACGTGCCGTTCGCGTTCTTCTTCTTCCGGGCGCTTTTCCGCCTGTATAAGAAGCATTTTTACGAGAAAAAGCCGAAGAGAAGCTCGAAGCTGATAAATAAACTCAAAACCGTATTCCGCACGGCGGAGGAGAAGCTCAGACGCCTGCTCGACCTGAAGCCGAAGCTCGCCTTTTTCGGCGGCGAGGACAGTCAGATCGGCGCCGAGGACGTATACGACGGCGGTGAGCACCGCAGACGCGCGGACGGGCGCATAAAATGGTCGTCGCTGCGCAAAAATGAGGAAAAACTGCGGTATCTGTACGCGCAGCGCGTGCACGACGGTATCGGGGAGGGCGTCGGCATCGCCGCGTCCGACACGGCGCGGCAGGTGAGGAGCAAGCTCGGCGGAGACGATCCGCGCGACGACGTGCTCTTCAGCTTGTACGAGAGCGTCAGATATACCGATCACAACGAAGTAATAGACGACGGGACGGTGTCGTACCTGTCGTCACGCACGCCGGCCGCCGCGTCAAAAGGCGCCGGAAGAAAGAAGAAATAATGGATTTTATCAAAGACGTAACGGAATTCATATTCATCAGCTCGCCGCCCGCGCCGTCCGACGTGATATTTTTGCCCGGAGGCTCGGATCCCGCGCTGCCGGAGAAGGCGGCGGAGCTTTACAAGCAGGGCTTCGCGCCGTATATCGTCGCGTCCGGAAGATACGGAAAGGAGCTCGGCCGCTTCAAGCTGCCGTCGTACAAGCGCGACGTATACGGCGAGGACTACGCGACCGAAGCCGCGTTCTACCGCGACGTGCTGATCAAAAACGGCGTGCCCGGATCCGCCGTCATCTGCGAGGACGAGGCGGAGTATACGTATCAGAACGCGCAGTTCTCCGCGGCGCTGCTTAAAAAGCTCGGCATGACCGTGTCGTCGGCGATCCTCGTCTGCAAGGCATTTCATGCGAGGCGCGCCTACACGTATTATCAGAACGCGTTCCCGGACGCAGAGATCAGCGTGACCGCCGTGCCCGGCTTCGGAGTGTCGGCGGAGAACTGGTATAAGACGGAGCGCGGCAGGGCGCGCGTCGCCGGCGAGCTGTGCCGGCTCGGTCAGCAGCTGCCGTCGCTTTGCCCCGAGGAGCAGACGGAGAACGTATAAAACATTTGTTCGATTTTTGCGCATTATTTAACGAAAACCACTTGACAAACCCGCCCTGCCGGTGTATAATATCGACAGTACCGAACGTGTGTTCGACAAGCGCCGCGCGGCGGCGTCAATAAGCAAATAAATCAGAAAGGTCAGATCAGATATGGCAAAACCAAAGAAACCCGCGGAGCAGGAAGTCCCGACCTCGGCGGACGACAAGAAAAAAGCGCTTGCGACCTCGATCTCGGGGATAGAGAAGAAGTTCGGCAAGGGCGCGATAATGAAGCTCGGCGCAAACACGCAGATGAAGGTATCGGCGATACCGACCGGCTCGCTCACGCTCGACATAGCGCTCGGCATCGGCGGCGTCCCGAGGGGAAGGATAATCGAGATATTCGGCCCGGAATCGTCCGGTAAGACGACGGTCGCGCTGCATATGGTCGCCGAGGCGCAGAAGCTCGGCGGGACCGCCGCGTTCATCGACGCGGAGCACGCGCTCGATCCGATCTACGCGCGCAACCTCGGCGTCGACATAGATCAGCTGCTCGTATCGCAGCCGGATTCCGGCGAGCAGGCGCTCGAGATAACCGAAGCGCTGATCCGCTCCGGTGCGATAGACATAGTCGTCATTGACTCCGTCGCCGCGCTCGTTCCGCAGGCGGAGATAGACGGCGAGATGGGCGCGTCGCACGTCGGCCTTCAGGCAAGACTGATGTCGCAGGCGCTGCGCAAACTGTCAGGCACCGTATCGAAGACGAACTGCGTCGTAGTGTTCATCAACCAGCTGCGCGAGAAGGTCGGCGTTATGTACGGCAACCCCGAGACGACGCCGGGCGGCCGCGCGCTGAAGTTCTATTCGTCCGTCAGGATCGATGTGAGGAAGACCGAGCAGCTGAAGAGCTCCGGCGAGATGGTCGGAAACAAGACGCGCTGCAAGGTCGTGAAGAACAAGGTCGCGCCGCCGTTCAAGCAGGCGGAATTCGAGATAATCTACGGAAAAGGCATCGCGAAATCGGGCGAGGTGCTCGATATCGGCGTGGATCTCGACATAATCGAGAAAAGCGGCTCGTTCTTCTCGTACAAGGGCGAGAGGATGGCGCAGGGACGCGACAACGCGAGGAAGTATCTCGAGGAGCATCCCGATCTGATGAAGGAGATAGAGGACCGCATCAAGGCGAACGCCGAGGCGGTTGAGATCGACTCCGGCTCGTTCGAGCTCGGCGAGGACGACGAATCCGACGAGGACGCATACATACTCAATACCGGCGCGCTCGATATAAACGCCGACGATGAGTGATAACGGCGCGTATGAAGCCGCGGTCCGCCTGCTCGCCGCCTCGGACAAGACGCCGGGCGAGCTGATAAAGCGGCTGACCGGAAAAGGGTACACGGAACAGCAGGCGAACGAAGCCGCCGAAAGGCTTGCGGCGGAGGGATACCTCCGCGAGGACCGGCTGGCGGAGAAGACCGTGCAACGGCTGTTCGAAAAGAGGTACGGCAGAGCGTATATAATCGCGTATATGCGCGAAAAGGGTTTCTCGGACGACGCGGTCGGGGAGGCGGAGGCGCTGTGCGACGCGCTCGACTTCGACGCGGCCGCAGCCGATTTCGCCCGCGCACGCTGCGCGGAAGGGAAGACGGAGACGCAGATCCGCTCGGCACTGTACCGAAGAGGATTTGAGATATGAAAAAACCGCCGCAGACGCGGCGGCTTTTTTCAGTTAACAGGTAAGAGTGTATAGTGAATAACGTCGGAGTCGCTACGGGAACCCCCACCGCTCTCCAGTTCGCGGCGGGGAACCCCTGCTACGGGAACCCCCACCGCTCTCCAGTTCGCGGCGGGGAACCCCTACTGCGGGACGAATTGTGCGCTACGCGCATGGGGGTTCCCCTCCCCCCCTATCCACCCCC
>JAFZRM010000115.1 GCA_017619885.1 Clostridia bacterium
CCTTGCGGCGCTTTTGGGGACTCCCCACCCCCCGCTCCGTGAACCCCCACCGCTGTTCGCGGCGGGGAACCCCGGCACCGCCCCCAAACCCCCGCCATCCCCCCCAACATCTGTTGGGGCTTTTAAAACGGCGGGAGCAAGCCCCCGCCCTACGGGGGAACGGCGGGTCGTCGAGGGCGCCGACCCCTACAGGTGGTCGCGCAGGCCCCTCAAGTCGTTTGCGGCGACTTGAAGGGAGGGGAACAGGGGGTTTGGGGGTGGCGCGAAGCGCCTTGAGGGGTGGGGACCCCCAAAGAACGTCGCGAAGCGACTCCTTTTACGGCAAACAAAAACGGCCGCGTGATGCAGCCGTATTTTACGCTTGTCTTAACCAGCACTTATATTCCGTCTTATCGTCCCAGCTTGCGCCGGCGTCGGGATACGGGATGAACACGGCGTCCTCGAACCGCAGTCTGCCGTCCTTGATCTCATACCCGTCATACGTTCCGGGCGTGACGCGGACCGGCTGATCCCAGCCGGGATCCACGCTTTTATCCCGCGCGAGCACGAGCGGTCCGTACGTAAACAGGACCTGGCCCACGGCGGCGGGATTGACGCTTTCCGGGCAGGGATGACAGATAAGAGGCATATCGAGCGACAGCGTCACGGAGTCGCCTTCCTTCCACTTTTCGTTTGTGATCACGGCGTAGCCGCCGTCCCTCCCGTACGGATGCGACAGAGAAAAACTCTTACAGAATCCGGGGATGCGCAGCGCGATTTTATACTCTCCGCCGCGCTTCACCGTCAGCCTGACTCTGCCGTTATACGGATAATCCGTATCCATTCTGAAATACCCGTTCTCCGACGGGATATACAGATTCACGTCGAATCTGCCGGGGCGCTCGCAGTACGCGATGAACGGCAGGATCGCCATGCCCATCGGTCCGTTCGCAGTGCAGCACGAGAGCGGGATCCCGTTTATATCGTAGCTGAAATTGACCTTCGTGCTCCGCGTTCCGTTGAACTTCGGGAAATAATCGAAAAACGTTCCGTCCGGCTTCATCGCGCCGAGCAGTGCGTTGTACGCGCTTACCTCGATACGGTCGATACACGACGCGTCGCCCGTGATCCTGTAATACTGAAGCATCAGCTTCATATACGTCACCGTGACGCACGTCTCCATGGAGAGCACTATATCGGGATTCGCCTGCTCGTAAAACGTCCTGTTCCACTGTTCGCCCGTGCCCGGTCCTTTATTGAACGGGCCGTCGGCGCCGCCGGAGCCGAGATACGTAATCTCCTGCGCGTTTATCTTGTCGATGAACCGTTTCGCGCACGACAGATACTTCTCCTCCCCGGTCACGCGGTAGAACTCGATCAGCCCCTCGAAGCAGCTCATCATCTCGTAAGCCTTCGCGATGCTGTGCTCCGGCACGCCGTCGCCGCCGATATCGGCGGGATCTTTTCCGGCGTCGATCGCCCCGATCACGTTCTCGCGGCGGCAGAAGCCGGAGGCGACGATATGCCGCGCCAGACAGAGCAACTCTTCTCTGCCCGTCAGCGCGTAAAGCTTCACGACGGGCTCGAGTATAGACGAGGATTCAATGCCGTAAAACGCCCAGCCGGTGTCGGTCACCCTCGTTTTCGGCGGCTCGCCGACCTGCGACGCGGTGTACAGCGCGAGCCTCGTCATGCAGTCGAGCGCCGCCGCGCTTCCAGTCGCGAGATAATATTCCCACATACCGAGCAGGACGTATTTGCGCTCCCACAGATCGGCGCCGCCGCTGCCGTTCGGCTGCTCATACTCCGGCGCGGTGCTTATCTGTCCGTCGGCGCCCTGCACGCTCATCATATCGGCGGCCGCCGCGTCGATGACGGCGTGCAGGCGGTCGTCCTCCGTATACCTGTATATCAGGCATGCGGCGCGCATCAGCTTCCCGAAAAACTCGCCGGCGGCGAATCGGTTCAGCTTATATCTGAAGAAATCGACGACCGCGGTCATGTCGACTCTCAGGAAAAGCCCGTCGATCAGCGCTCTTATGCGCCGGTCGAACACGCCGTAAAGCCGCGTACCGTCACACGGCGCGGCTTTATCGGCGATTTTTGTATACTTGAAATTATCCATTCCGGCCTCAGTCGAGCTCTTTTTTGCCCGTGTACAGCTCGTAATATCTTCCTTTCATCGCAAGCAGCTCTTCGTGGCTTCCGCGCTCTATTATCTCGCCCGCCTCGAGCACCATTATCGCGTTGCTGTTTCGGACGGTCGACAGACGGTGAGCGATGACGAACGTCGTCCTGTTCTTCATAAGTCTGTCCATACCGTGCTCGATATGACGCTCGGTCCTCGTATCGACGGAGCTCGTGGCTTCGTCGAGCACGAGTATCGGCGCCTTTGAGATAGCGGCGCGCGCGATGTTGAGCAGCTGACGCTGTCCCTGCGACAGATTAGCCCCGTCGCCCTCGAGCATCGTGTTGTAGCCGTCGGACAGCCTCATTATGAAGCTGTGCGCCGAAGCGGTCTTCGCCGCCTCGATCACCTCGTCGTCGGTCGCGTCGAGCCTGCCGTAGCGGATGTTCTCCATGACCGTTCCGGTGAACAGGTGCGTGTCCTGGAGCACCATCGCGATATTCCGTCTCAGCTCGTCGCGCTTGATATCCCTGATATCGACGCCGTCGATCGTGATCTTGCCCTCGTCTATGTCGTAGAAGCGGTTCAGCAGGTTCGTCACCGTCGTCTTGCCGGCGCCGGTCGAGCCGACGAACGCTATCTTCTGTCCGGGCTTGGCGTAAAGGCTTATATGCTTCAGCACCGTCTTTCCGGGAACGTAGCCGAACGTCACGTCGTCAAGTCTGACGTCGCCCTTCATATCGCCGAAATCGACCGCACCGTCGGGATCCTTCGCCTCCGGATCCGTATCCATGACCTCGAAGACGCGTTCCGCTCCGGCGAGCGCGGCGAACACCGTCGCCATCTGCTGCGAGATCTGGTTGATCGGCATCGAGAACTGTCTCGCGTAGTTTGAAAACACCGTCAGGCCGCCCGCGCCGAGCAGGCCGCCGAGCATCAAGATGCCGCCGACGCCTATAGTCACGGCGAGCGTGATCTGGGAGGTATTGCCCATTATCGGGCCGACTACGCCGCCCCAGAACTGGGCTTTGAACTGCTTGTCGCGCATGTCGTTGTTTAGCAGTCCGAACTCCTCGACGCATTCGTCCTCGTGGTTGAACACCTTGATGACCTTCTGGCCCGTGACAGTCTCCTCCATGTAGCCGTTGACCGCGCCGAGCGCCGCCTGCTGGCTCACGTAGTATTTACGCGACATTCCGGCTATCTTCGCTCCGCCGATCGCGAAGACCGGGAAGAACGCGACGACGATCAGCGTGAGTATCCAGCTCGTCGTTATCATGAACACGAGCGTGCCGATCAGCGTCACGGCGCCGGAGATGAGCGACGTCAGCGAGTTGCTGAGCATCGTCTCGATATTGTCTATGTCGTTGGTGAAGCGCGACATGATCTCGCCGGTGGGATGGCCGTCGAAGTATCTGACCGGAAGCTTCTGCAGTTTTTCGAACAGATCGTTCCTGATCTTCTCGACGATGCCGGTCGTGACGGTGAGCATCAGTCTGCTCTGCACGTAAGTCGTCGCGACGCCGACGATATACACCGCCGCGAGTATCATCATCGCCGCGGAGATGAACGGCAGCACGCTGTCGTCACCCAAAACGAGCCTTGAAAGCACGGAGACCTTGTCTCCGACCGCCCTCTCGAGCAGGCTGAGGTTGCCCGCCAGATCCGGCGCGACCGTTTCGCTCAGCTTGTTTATGACCGGCGCGAGCATATATCCGCCGATCAGCGACGTGACGGTGCTGAGCATCATGCACAGAAGCACCGCTATGATTCTGCCCGTGTAACCCTTTACGTAGCCGAGCAGTCTCGAAAGCGTTTTCTTCGTATCCTTCGGCTTTCCCGTGGCGCCTCTCATGCCCGGCCCGCCGCCTCTCGGCCCGCCGGGACCGTGTCTTCTCTGTTCGGAGGCGGAGCTGTTATACTGCTTGCGCAGCTGATCTATATTTCTCGGCATCAGTTCGCACCTCCCGTCTGTGATTCGTATATCTCGCGGTATTCGACGTTATCGGCAAGCAGCTGATCGTGCGTTCCGATACCGGTGATCTTTCCGTCGTTCATGACGATTATCATATCGGAATCCATGACGGAGCTGATCCTCTGCGCGATTATGATCTTCGTGCTGCCCTGCAGCTCCTCGCGGAACGCACGGCGGATCATCGCCTCGGTCGCCGTGTCCACGGCGCTCGTCGAGTCGTCGAGGATTAGTATCTTCGGCTGTTTGAGCAGCGCGCGGGCTATGCACAGACGCTGTTTCTGACCGCCCGACACGTTCGTGCCGCCCTGCTCGAGCATCGTATCGTAGCCGTCCTTGAACGACGACACGAATTTGTCCGCCTGGGCGTATTCCGCCATGCGGCGTACGGTCTCGTCGTCCGCCGTCTCGTCGCCCCAGCGGAGGTTTTCCGCTATCGTGCCGGAGAACAGCGTGTTCTTCTGAAGCACCATGCCGATGCCGTCGCGCAGGTTGACGAGCGAGTAATCGCGGACGTTTACGCCGTCGACGAGGACCTCGCCCTCGTCGCAGTCGTACAGGCGCGGTATCATCGACACGAGCGTCGTTTTGCCGCAGCCGGTCGAGCCGATGATGCCGACGGTGCTTCCGCCCGGGATCTTAAGGTCTATGCCGTCGAGCACCTTGTCCTCGCTGTTTTTATAGTATCTGAACGAGACGTTTTTGAACTCTATCTCGCCTGCTGCGACGGGCAGGTCCTTGCGCGCCGCTTCGTCGTCGTTCAACACGACGGGCTCGTCGAGCACTTCTTTGATACGGCGTGCCGACGCCAGCGCGCGCGACGAGAACGTGAGCATGAACGTCACCATTACGAGCGACATGAGTATCTGCGTCACGTACGCGATGAACGTCGTCAGATCGCCCGGGAGCATCCCGCCGTCGCGGTTGAGCACCATGCGGCTGCCGATCAGCACGACGACCACGACCGTCGCGTTCATTATAAGCGTCATGACCGGCGACATGAAGATCATAACCTTCGACGCCGACATGCTCGTATTGCGCAGGTCGCGGTTAGCGGTCCTGAATTTGCCGTTCTCGTGATCCTCGCGCACGAAGCTCTTGACGACGCGGACGTTCGTCACGTTTTCCTGAACTGTCGAGTTCAGGCGGTCGAGCTTCGTCTGCACCTTTGAGAAGAGCGGGAAGCCCTTCATTATGATGAAGCCGACGGCGATGAGCATCACGGGGATGCTGACCGCGAACACCACGGAAAGCCCCGGCTTGAGGATTATCGCCATGATCAGCGCCGCGATCATCATGCCCGGCGCGCGCAGCGCCATACGCATCATCATGTTAATAAGGTTCTGTATCTGCGTCACGTCGTTGGTGAGCCTTGTGACGAGAGAACCGGTGGAGAATTTGTCTATGTTCTCGAATGAAAACGTCTGCACCCTCGAATAAACGTCGGCGCGCAGGTCCGCGGCGTAGTTTACCGACGCCTTCGACGCGAAATACGCGCCGCCGACGCCGCCCGCCATCATGACGAGCGCGATGGCTATCATCGCCGCCATGATGCCGAGGCTCAGCCCCGTCGTCAGCAGACCTTCGTTCGCGCGGTTTATGAGTATACCGAGCAGACGCGGCATAATCGCTTCACCCGCGACCTCCGTGAGCATGCACAGAGGCCCTAAGATGAAGTACGGAAGATACGGCTTGGCGTATCTGAACCATCTTTTCATATCAGCCCTTTCCGGATTCGTTGTTTTTCAGATTTTCTATCATCTTCGACAGGACCGCGCAGAAGGTGTCGAGCTCCTCGCCGCTGATCCCTTCGCACATCATATCGTCGACCTGATCGAACAGCACGCGCGTTTCGGCAACCGTTTTCTTTCCCTTTTCGGTCAGCGTAAGCCTCTTCTGACGGGCGTCGGTCTCGGTGTCGCACCGGTCAATGAAGCCGCCTTTTTCGAGCTTCTTCATCGTCACGGATACCGCCGCGGGGCTGATCTGCAGCTGTTCCGCGATCGTTATCTGGTTCTGCTTGCCCTCCTCGAGCGCCACCGTCAGAAGCGCTAAATGCTGGCTCCTGTGGATGCCGAGCTTTTCAGTCTTCGCCTCGATAGCCGAGCGGTGCATCCTGTCGGCGTTGATCAGCAGATTCACCGCTTTTCTCTGTTTACTTTCGTTCTTTTTCATAACCGTGCCTTTCTTAATATGTTTATATTTAACATCTTGATTTTACACTTAACTGACAATTTTGTCAATATGTAAATCGCGAATGTTTGAAACGTTTTTATGAATTTGAAGTTAAATGAAAAAAGGAGCTCGCGCTCCTTTTTTCACTCTCCGACGTCTTCCTTTTTGTCTTCTTCCCGTTCCTGCTTCGGTTCTTCGTTTGCGGCGTCTTTTTCGTCGTCGAGCGATTCGGCGACGCTTTTCGCGGTGCCGGCGACAGCCTTGCCAAGCGATTTGCCGGCTTCTCCGAAGCTGTGTCCGACCTTGCTCCAGCTGTCGCGCAGTCCGGTCGGCACGGGTTCGCCGTTTTCGTCCTTCTTCTCTTCGTCAAGCACCTTGTCGGCGCCGACCTCCACGGATTTGATTATCGATTTTCCGAGCCCGACAAAAGATTTGCCGAGATTCTTTCCCGTGTCCTTCCAGTCGTCCTTGAGACCCATACAGCACACCTCCTCTTTTTTTCCGATTATACACCGCGCCGACTCAAAAGTCAATCACGGCGGCGAAAATACCGTATATTTTATTTGTAAATTTTGATAATGGGGTTGAAATTTCGATTTTATTGTGATAAGATATATGATAAGATAATATCGCGTTATGACGAAAGGCGCGAAACGCGTCAAAATCCAGTAAAGGAGTTTTCATATATGAGCCTTCACCAGATAATACATACGAGCCGCAAAAGCGGTCTTTACGGAGGCGGGCAGGGGTTCGGCATACTCAGTTCGGACCGCGATTTCCCGCGCCACAACGAATTCGGCGACGCGCTGTTCGATTACCGCGCGCCGGATCTTGACACGGTGGCGCCCGAGTATTCGGAGCGTATAATCGCCTGCATGCCGGTATCCTACACGTACAGATACGAGAACGGCAGCTGCGCGCTGAGCAGATCGGCGTGTCTCGGCAAGGATCCGTTCGGGACCGGGATGAACCACATAAGCCACTCCGTTCTCTTCTCCGAGTCCGAATGCGCCGCATATCCGTGCGAATTCATAGATTCGCCGTCGTTTCTGCAGTCCGCCGCCGACGACGCGGTGAACTCCGCCGCCGGCGTCGGTTACGTCGGCGCGCCGGTGCTCTCCGTCGGCCAGACGGTGACCGTCAACAAGGTCATGAAATTCCTGTCTTATCCCGGTAATTTCGCGATATTCCGCAACATGCTGTGGGCTCTGATGCACAAGGACGAGCTCAAACGCAAGATCGTCATCTGCGACGAGCAGGAGAACACGATCCTCTGGATCGCGGCGCTCAACTACGTACTGCCGCTGTCGTACGCGAAGAAGGTGTCTTTCTCGACGTATTCGTACGATCCGAAGAACGCCGGCGTCGACGTCTGCGGCGCGGTCTCCAACTGCACGGCGTACGGCAGAGAGCTTGCCGAGGACGACGGATTCTTCGTATTCGATCTCACGGCCGGCGAATGCTTTGATCCCGGCAAATACGCCGAGGACGACGAATTCTTCGATTTCATACAGGAGACGATGCTCCACAATTACGACCTGCTCCGCGTGTTCCACAATTACGTCGAGCTGTTCTGCGACACGGAGAGAGTCTCCCCGGCGCTGGTGCCCGCGTATCTGATGAGCCGCGCGTCGAACTGCTACCAGAGCAGCGGCGCCGCCGACGCGTTCCGCGCGGTCGACGAGGCGGAATTCGACCGGATCGCCGAGTATTCCGGCAGACACGCCCGCTACGGCGGCAAGCTGCTTCTGTTCGAGGCGATGCTCTGCGTCAGCGAATCGATCCTGAGCCTCGGCCAGTCATACATAACGAAGATCATATCCTACATGGCGGCGATATATCCCGACGCCTCGCTGATCCTGCAGAACGGCTTCCGCGCGCTGTCCGTAGACTCCGTGCCGATCGTGATGATATCGCGCGACATAACCTCGGGCACGTTCAGCGGATACTACGAGAAGATAAGATCGCTCACCGCCGGATGCGGGATAGACATCACGGACGAGCTGATGTCGGACAAGAGCCGCAGCGCGCTGCTGTTCGTCGCCGGTTATCAGCACGTCGAATGGAAAGCCGATTTCATCGTATCGCTGATATCCGAATACGTCCACAAGCATAATTCGAGTTACGAATGCCTGTCGCCGTCCGACAAGATCGGCGGATTCCTGTCGTCCGTGATGAAAGAACGCTACGCCTGCGGGACCGACAAGGCGGCGTCCGAACACGCGCTGTCGCTGTTCACCGACGACGTGAAGCGCTTCTGCACGGTCGAGGAAAACCTCGAATCCGTGACTGACGGCATAAAAGACGGGCTGTCCGCCGACGTCAACCTCACGACGGCGTTCTCCGAGCAGGCCGCCGCGCATCTCGGCGACCGCAGACGCGAGCTGTTCGATTTCCTCGCGGCGGGCGAGAAATACGACCTGATGTGGTCGGTGCTCCGTCAGATGATCGTCACCTACGACGCGAAGCAATCGACTCAGCTGATGTCCGAGCATTACGGCGCCTACTTCTCCGCCTCCTCCGACTACGCGCAGAGATATCTGCCGCAGGCGCTTGAGGAATACTACGCCGCGTACAAGCGCAAGAAACCCGAGAACATCAAAGAGGCCGAGGAGCTCATATTCGGCATACTTTTATCCGACAGACTTTCCGTCGCCATCTCCGACGAGGTAGTGAACGGCATGATCTCGCGTCTGAAATTCGGAAAGCCCAACAAGGAGACGGAAAAGATAATCAACGATCTCGGCGAATACGAGTGCAACATCCGCGGCAAGGAGCTGACGGGCAAGCTGCTCGTGCTCGCGTTCGGCGTCTGCGCCGGCGGCATACAGAACCGCAAGGACTACCACAACGCGAAGCCGTATCTGTCCTCCGTCACCGCGAAGGAGCAGATCGATCTGACGCGCTTTTCCGAAGCCGAATCGCAGACTTATCTCGAATGGGTGCTCCCGCTGTTCGCGGAGAACGCCGAGGCGGAGGAGATACCGTACGTCTACGGTCTGTTCAGACTCTCGACGCCGCAGTCGTCCAAGTTCACCGAGCAGTTCTGCACCGAATGGCTGCAGTACGGCAAACAGCACAGCGATTATTCCGATTTCTGCACGTTCCTCCGCTTCGTCTTCACAGAGCTCGGCGCGGACGAGCTGCAGGAGGTCGCGGACAAGGTCCACAAGCTCAACACGAGAAGGATGGATCAGCTGAAGCTCGACGCGGAGACGGCGTTCTCGTCCGATTTCGCGATGAAGGAAAAATTCGAGCTGCTGCTCTCGATGCAGCCGAAGAAAAAAGGTTTCTTCGGACTGTTCAGAAAATAATACCGGATAAAAAGCCGGAAGGACTGATTCAGCCCTTCCGGATCTTTTTATTTTTTCTTTTCTTTGTTTCGCTTGTCGTTTATGATCTTCATCTCGGCGGAGGTGATTTCGGTCACGCCGTTCTCCTTCGCCCAGCCGACGCAGCCGCGCAGGACCGTTGGCAGAAAGATCCGGGGCACGTTGACGAGCATCTCGAGCGCGTCGTCGCTGAAATGAACGGTCGGGTCGATCCTGTCCGCCGCGTAGCGCACCGACGCGAGCGTCGTCTTTCTGACCGGCAAAAGCTCCGCTCTCATCCTTCTGTGTTTGTGATACCAGAAGTTCTTCGAATCCCTGTAACCGTAGTCCACCGGGCACGGCGGGAAATCCGACGCCTTTACGCCGTTGACTATGGCGTCGTAGTATTTCTCCTTCATAAGGATCTTGTCGACTCTTAATATGAAGTGCGCGCCGTAAGGGCTCGTGATGCCGTTGAAATCGTGATATTTGTCAAGCATGTAGTGATCTTCGCCTTCGGGCATCGGACCGTCGGCGTCGGCGCCGTCGAGCGCGTCCATCCACGTGCATTCGATCACCTGAAAAGACTCAGCGACGATCTTCGGGTACTTCCCCTCCGGGTCGTTTTGCGCGCGGGCGCCGTCTGTCAGCGTCATATTGAAATCCTTCATCTTCTCAGCCGTCGTGTCGCCCGGCCAGCCGAGCCTCACCGCCTCTTTGAAGTATTTCGGGTCGTCCGGGAAGAAGTTTATCGCGCATTTTTTGCGTTTTATTATGTTCTGAGCCGTGTTTGACGAGTTGCGGCAGCAGAGCAGCATCGCGTAATGATCCTTGCCCGCCACGTAATACGGCTGAACGAGCGAGTACGAGCCGCAGTTCGTCTCCCCGTCGTCCGACAGCGTGCTGACGAGCACCGCGGGCATCGGGAAGAACAGCGACGTCTGATAGAAATTATCGACTATGCGCAGGTCCTTGAAGTCTGACATTTATTTGTCCTCCGTCTGCTTTTTCTTTTTCGGGATGAGTACCGCGAGCGCGGCGACGATTATCACGTCCGCCGCCGCGGCGATAATGACGGTCTTTGCTTTTTTGCTCAGACCGCCTTTTTTCTCCGTGCTCTGTGCCGTGTCGGCACCGGTCGCGACGTCGGGTACGTCCGTCTCCGTCTGCGGCTCCGTCGTCACGTCGGGTTCGGTTTGCGGCGCGGCGGTGACGGGCTCCGTTTCCGGCACGTACTCGCCGTTTGAATATTCTATCGCGTGCTCGCCGTAGGCGATGAAGAGATCGTCCACGTAGAACGTCTCGTTTCTGCCGGCGACGGCGAGCTGAGAGCCGTTGTAATGCAGGCGCGTATTCTCGACGGTGCCGAGCTCTTCACCCTTGCCGTCGAACACCGTAGCGGATCTGTAATACGCGATGCCGGTGCCGTCGGTATCGTACGTCACGCTGTCGTCTGACAGCTGCACGTACGCGGCGAGCGCGCCGTTCAAGTAAATATCGATCCGTTTGCCGGTGTCGGTGATCTTAAGGTCGTTGTAGGCGTTCAGATCCGGCGCTTCGTCCGTCGCGATCCTGAACTGCTTTGACGTTACCGTCAGAGAGTCCTTCGCGTATCTCTTGATCCTGACGGAAATACCGCTTTCGGTGAGACTGACGACGACGCCGCTGCCGCCCACGCTCGAGCCGCCCGAGCCGCCGTTCTCGGCGTACCAGTCCCATTCGAAATAATAGAAGGCCTGATCTATGCCGGCGTTTTTCGGATTGACCTTGACGAGCCCTCCGGGCATGTCGCCGCGGACGAAGATATTTATCATGCCGTTGTCCTTCATCGGCTTGATCTTCAGCGAAAAGACGTATTCGCCGGGGATGTAGTCTATCGTGTAAAGCTCGCTGTATCCGCTGATCTTCAGCGCCACGCTGCCGCCGTCGGAGACGAGATCGCAGGCGCTCGAGCTCGTGGCGTTGTTCCATTCAAAGAAGCCGTACAGCCCGTCGAGCTGCGCGGGATCGTCGCCCGGGTACCCGGACTCGAAATCCTCTTTTATCGATCCGAGCGACGATACCGAAACGGAGAGGGCGACAGCGAGAAGAAGGCAGATCGCGTATCTGATTTTTTTCATTTCGCCCCTCTCCTTATCTTCTCTTGATTTTGACGATGACGATCGCCGCCGCGGCGACGATCAGCGCGGATATCCCGCAGACTGCGGCGATGAACGCGCCGGATACGGTATCCTCCGCCGCAGCATCGCCTTCCGGGATCTGCGCCGTCTGCTCCGTCGTGTCGTCGGCGTATTCGACCGTTACTCCGTTGCCGCCTTTGTAGATGAACGCGTATCTGTCGTTCGGCGCGGCGTCCCCGAGATCCATGAATTCCATCACGTTGCCGGAAACGGTAGAGTTGTCCGCCCATTTGAAAGTGAAGTTTTTAAGCTCGGAGATGCCCGCGGCGCTCTTCGGCACCTTGACGACCATGTATTCGCCGGAAATACAGTAAGGCGCGTCGCCCGTCTTCTGCGAGGTAAAACCGTCCGTGAATTTTTCGACGGAGACGGTGTCTGCGGTGCGGGAGCGGTTGACGACTATGTCGTATCCCTCCCAGCCGGTCGAGGCGTCGTTGTCGGTGTTGATATAAAGGTTCATCCAGTTTTCGCCGTCGGCGCGCTCGATATCCGCGGTGCATCTGATCAGGAAGTAGAGGTTTTCCTCATCCTGGCTGACCTTCGCCGAGTCGAAATCGTTTCTGCCGGTGCCGTTGACGTATCTGTAATCGGCGTCGTAGCAGACGCTGTTGCGCAGCTCCGCGTCGCCTATATCGTCGAGGTATTCCGGCCCGACGTTGTCCCACGTCGACAGATCGTTCAGCTTTATGCTCTGCTGTCCGCTCGCTTCGGGAGATTGTTGAATGCCCTTGAATTTTCTGACGTAGTCGCACATCTGATAGTAGTAGTTGTCGCCGAAGCCGACGCCGTCGCGCAGTCTCATCGGTTCCGCGTCGCGGCTGAATTCCGGGTTGAACTGGTCTATGTACATATAGCCCTTGACGGATGTCTGCGCGAACGATCTCGCGCCCGCGTCGTGGACGCAGCCCGCGATCCATTCGTTCCAGCCGGTGATGAGCAGAACCGAGGGATCGTAGCTTTTCGCGGCGTTGAACTGCGATTCGAAGCATTTGCCCTCTCCGACGCCCTCGAGGCTGAAGTTGAAATCGTTCTTTCTCGTGTTCGGCTCGCTGCCGTAAACGAAGCTCCTGCCCTTGCTCTTGCTCGGATGATGACCGAGAGAAATCGCAAGCTCTTCGAATTTGCCCGAGGCGTCTCTGCCCTTGCCGCCGTTCACGAGGCCGAATTCGCCGGTCTTGGCGTTATACGTGTACTCCTGAAGCCAGCTCCAGTAGCCGTCCTTGTCGCACCACGCCCAGTTGCCGCGCACGGCGAAGTCCTTGAGCCACTCCGCGGATTCCTCCGTTATGCCGGAGGCGTTGCCGAATATGAGCGGCTTGCCGTCCCACATGAAGAACAGCTCCTTGTATTTTTCGTAATTTACTTCGGAATAAACGGTCTTTCTGATATGCGAGATATCCGTGTCGAATATCGACGGCGTGTCGCCGCAGAAGAAGCAGATCTGCGGCGTACTGCCGCCCTCCCGTCTTATCTTCAGCCAAGTGTCGAACAGCGCGAGGTGACCTTTGTCGAAGGTCGCGCCGTTTGAGACGTCGAGGAATATGAAATCGACTCCCGCCGCCTCGAGCATATAGGCGTGCTTCCTGTACACCCACGTGTCCGTGTTTATGTAGTATCCGAAATAAGGCTCCGCCCAGTAGGCTTCGCCGCCGCGGTCCTGAAGGTACTTTTTCAGTCCTTTCGCGCCTTCTTCCAGATATATCTTCGTGTTGTCCTGGACGTGTACGCCGGCGCCGACCCAGCAGAGGAAATAGAACAGACCGACGTATTTCTCCTGCCTTACCTCGCCCGCCTCTTCGTTTGACGCGACGGTGCGGCCGAGGTCGTCGGTCGCGGTCCACGTCGAATAGTCGATATTGCGCGAGGCGCTGTCCGGCAGGCTCTGATCGACCGCGTAGTTCGTAAATTCGAGATCGTCGACGAAGCCGTCGGTGTCGCCGTCTATAACTACCGTGAAGTAGCCCGAGCCGTAGAGCCCGCAGCCGTCAGCCGAGCAGAGCTGAGCGCCGTTTTTGTCCTTCAGCGTATATTTTCCGCCGGAGACCGACGCTTCCGCGACAACGCTGCCGTTGACGCTCAGCACCATGCGGTCGAGCAGCTCGTCGAAGCGGACGCTGACCTTGCCCGACATATCGACTCCGGTCGCGATCACCGCCTCCGCGCCCGTGTCGTTTTCGTTCACGGTGAGCGTGCCGTCGGCGTCGAAATTGAACCAGATGCCGCGCCCGTCCGTGTATTTTCCGGCGCGGGTGTTCCTGACGCCGAGACTGATCCTGCCGCTTTTAAGCGTCATATCGAACTTCGCGTAGCCTTCCGAGTCGCCGTAATCGTCGCCGACGAACACGGCGGAGCCGAGCGACATCGGCTGGGATCCGGCGTTGCGCAAGGTGAAATCGGTGATGTTCATCGTGGCGCGGTTGCCGACCGCCAGACGGTCGTTTCTGATGTAGCCGCTCATCGTCTGATCGGTGAAGTCGAGCTTCGTCACCACGAGCCGCGGCTTCAGTCTTGCGGGCAGATGCGTCGCCGGCACGGCCTCCGAGACGGCGAACACGCCCGCGGCGGAAGGAAGCATCAGAAGCACCGCGAGGAAAAGACACAGGATCTTTCCGGTTTTCTTCATTTGTCTGTATCTCCTTGAAAGTTTTCTATTTTCATTATATCATCGCGGCCCCCGTTTGTCAACATCAATGAAACAATTAAATATAATATAGCATCAAGCTCGCGGAGGCTGTATGAAAACTGTCAGACTGAATGCAAAGACGAAGGGAGGACGCGCCGCCGTCTCGTATCCCGTATTCGAAGGACACGGACACGAGAGCGCCGTGATCGCCGCGGCGGCGAACGCTTATCTGAAACAGAAGGCGCGCGGAGCGACTCTCCGCCGGCTCGGCTTCCGCGTGACGTCGACCGATCCGGTCTCCGTGCTGTTTTTCTCGGAGGTGAAATACAAAGACGGCAGGCGCTCGTTTTATCCGTTTTCGCTGTCGTTCGGCGCCGGCGGGCGCGCCGCGCCGCTTACTCTTCCGAGAAAAGAGCGGGCGAAGATAAGACGCGGCTTTGCGGCGGCGGGGGTGAAAATAAAAAACTCCGATATGAAATACTCGTACTTCATATCGGAGAATGAACCTTATATCTACGCTCCGCTGCCCGGCGGGCGCGGGGCGGGCCGCCTTTTCACACTGAGCCTCAGGGGCGCGGCGGGAAGTCTGCGGCTGATCTGAGATCAGTTTCTGAGTTTCTGCATCCTCACGTCGGAGCCGGTGAACATATACGGCAGATACTCGCCGAACAGACGGGACGCGACGCGCTCGTCGTACGTCGTCATCATCTCCTTGTGAGAAAGGTTCGTGCTTATGATCGTGGACAGGCCCGCGTTTATACGGGCGTTGACGAGGCCGTAAAGCGTCGGCGTGACGTCGCGGCCGCCGCTCTCAGTGCCGAGGTCGTCTATCACGAGCAGCTCGCATTCCGTGTATTTATCGGTCCTGACCGGCGAATCGTCGTCGAAGCGGCGGTATTTTTCCGCGCGGTAATCGGCAAACATCGCCTCGGCGGTGCAGTAATACGTGTAATATCCGCGCTCGATCACGCGCTTCGCCACGGCGACGGACAGATGCGTCTTGCCGAGCCCCGTGCCGCCCATGAACAGCAGCGAACCGGAGCCCTCTCCGTGGAATTCCTCGGCGAACCGCTTCGCACAGCGGAGCACGAGCTCGGCGTTGCGCCTGGCCTCGCCCGTGTAGTACGATAGGTCGAAGGTGTCGAAATTCATTTTATCGCAAAGTCCGGAGATGCCCGAGGAAACGTAACCGGCTTTTATCAGCGCGCCACGCATGCAGTCGCACATTTTCCCGTCGATATTGCCCTCATCGTGGCAGAGCGGGCAGTCGTAGTGCAGATCGAGATAATCCTCGGGATATCCGTTCTCGATCAAAAGCCGCGTCTGTTCGGCGACGAGCGACTGAGTCTGGCGCTTTATCTCGGCAAAGTGTTCGTCAAACGACGAGGCGTCCTTCATCGCCGCCTCGTAGGCGCGCGGGCCCGCCGATTCTATCGTGCGGCAGATCTCGTCCATGCCGGGGATCTTTGCGAACACCTGCGCGCGGTGAAGCTCCACCGTCTCCCTCGCCTTCTGGCGCTTGCTCTCGTATTCTTTTTTTATCTTTACGTAATCGGCGCGGTTGAAAGCCATTTTTCGTGTCTCCTCTCGTCACTCTTTATAGCTGCGCTGCAGCGAAAGATTCATGAATTCGTCGGCGTCGAAGCTCTCCGCCTTCACTTTTTTGCCGCCCTTTTTGCCCGCGGCGGGCTTGACTGCCGGCTGCGCTTCTCCGCTCTCAACGTCTTCCGGCGTGCGGTAGCCCGTTTCGTGCCAGCGCTTCATCACCGCGCCGGCGTAATCGAGCGAGGGCTCGTTTATCGCCTTTATCGTCACCTCGTAAGCGAGATCTATCATGTCGGCGCCGTAGCCGAAATTCTCCACCCACGTCTTTATCAGCGTCTTTTCGTGTGCGATCAGCGCGCGCTTGCCGATGCCGAACAGCTGTCTTATGTGTTCCGTTATCTCTTCTTTCCTGCGCTCGGCGATTATGAATTCGTCTATCGCCTCGGGGGAGGTGATGTCGTTGTCGAACAGACTGTACGCGGTGCGCTCCACGACGCGGAACGATACCGCGCCGTTAGTGCGGCAGAAATCGACGAGTTTGATTATGCTTTCCGCGGAAAGACGCAGATAATCGTACATCGACACGAGCATGATCGCCTCGTTCTGCGTCACGGCTTTGCCGGTTAGGCGCGGCACGTCGTCGTTTATGATCTTGCGCAGATCCGCGTTGCGGTCGATTATGCCCGCGGTCTCGTCCTTCGTGTATACGGGGCTGTCCGCGCGGACGCTCGCCTTCTGTTTTTTCGCCTTCGGCCGGACGTCGCCTTCGGCGCTGACCTCGTCGGAGCTGATGACGCCTCTGCCGGCAAGCGAGCCGATCGCGGCTTCTATCGCCGCCCACTGCATATCGAGCGTCTTTATCGCGTGCGCCTTGCCCGCGTCAGTATCGTGGCGGAACGACGGTTCCGCGCATATGTAAAGCAGTACCCTGAGCTCGTCCGCCTCCATGGCGCCGAGGTCCGACAGAACCGCCTCCGACGGAACGTTTATTATCCCGTCCTCATAATTGATCTTTATTTTCATTTTTTCCGTTTTCCCTGACTGACATTTCGTGTGTGAGCATCATCAGTGAATCCCCGGTGCAGATGTTCACGACCGGCACGCCGAGCACCGCGGGATCGAGCTGTGACGGCGAGAAATTCCATACGCCGCGCACGCCGGTGCCGCGCAGCATCCCGTACAGCTCTTCCGCCGTACGGCTGGGGCAGCAGATGACAGCGATATCTATATCGCGCCCCCGGCAGAACGCCTTCAGCTCCGACGCGTCCGATACGGTCACGTCCGCGACGGTCTTCCCTATCTTCTTTTTCGATACGTCGAAAACGCCTTTGACCCAGACGCCGCGCTGTTCGAACAGACGGCTGCCGCAGAGCGCCGTGCCGAGGTCGCCCGCGCCGATTATGACCGCGGAATACTTCCGCCCGACGCCGAGCGTCTCGCTTATGCTGTTATATATACGCATTACGTTGTAGCCGTAGCCGCGCTGGCCGAGACCGCCGAAATATTTCATGTCCTGGCGCAGCTGAGAGGCGGTCACGCCGCAGATATCGGCGAGCTCCTCCGACGAGATCTTCAGCACGTCGCGGTTTATCAGTTCGCGCAGGCGGCGGAAGTACACGGGCAGTCTGTTGACGACCGCCTGCGGTATGTCGGCGCCGCCTTTTACCGTTCTGCCGGTTATCGCCGGTATC
>JAFZRM010000116.1 GCA_017619885.1 Clostridia bacterium
ACATGGATACCGATATCCGTCTGGCGATGACCGCCGCGATCAGAAAGATATTCGCGGAATCTCCCGACGTGTTCGACCCGAGAAAATATCTCGGCGCGGCGAGAAAAGACATAAAGGCTACCGTGGAGCATAAGATAAAGAACGTCCTCGGATCGGATCAGAAGGCCTGATGAAACATATCTGTTATTTTGACGTCAACTCGCACGACGAGGACATGTTCGGCGCGGTCCGCGCCGGCGCGGTGCTCCGCATGATGCAGGAGTCTGCGAACATACAGCTTTACGAGACGGGTTTCTCGTATGACGACATGTACCGCCGCGGCGCGGCGTTTCTGCTCAGCCGCATCAACGTGAGCATCTACGCGGACCTGCATCCGCACGACAAGCTCCGCGCGGAAACGTGGCTGTCGGACTGCCACGGTGTCGTGTTCAACCGTTTCTACAAGCTTTACCGCGGCGACGATCTCGCGGCCGAGGGCGCGTCCGCGTGGGGGCTCGTCGGCGTTGAGGATAAGAAGATACGCCGCGTGAGCGAGATCGACACGGACATACACTCCGACACCGATACCGTCGGTATAGACATGCCGAAACGGCTCTCGCACAAAGATCTCGAATTCACGCTCTGCGGCGAACGCACCGTGTATTACTCCGACTGCGACATAAACGGCCACATGAACAACACTGTGTACCCGGATATGCTGTTCTCGTTTTCGCCGGAGGCGAGGGCGAAGCAGAAGAGCCGCGTCGTGTCGTTCAACATATCGTTCATAACCGAGGCGGTCTGCGGCGAGGAGCTGAAGGTGTATACGGCCGAGAAGGACGGGATCAGATGCTTCCGCACCGTCAGGGGCGACGGGCAGATCAACGCGGAAGCGGAATTCATAATCGAATGAGGAAAGGAAGCAGACGATGAAAAATAAAATAGTACTCGCCGTTTGCGTGGCGGTCATGCTCGTCCCCGCGATACTTGCGATATTCCTTTACAAGCGCAAGCCGCAGGAGATAATAAAGCAGCCGGACGAGGTGAGTCTCGTCACCGTTACGGACTCCCTTTCAAACACGTATACGGTAAACGACAAGGATGAGATAAAATTCCTGACCGATCTGGCGAACGGATCGCCGGTCGCGGCGATACCGGACGCGGTATACGGCTTCAAGAGCTTCGTTCTGAGGTTCACCCGCGGCGAGAGCACGGCGAGCTACAGATTCTATATGTCGGCCGAGATGCCCGACCAGGTGTATTTCAAGGACGAGGAGGACCGCTGCTTCAAGGCGGACAGTCTCAAGAGCCGCACCTTCATGGAAAAAGCGTACGCGATAAGCCTGTACGACACGGCGGTGCCCGTGCTCACGGTCGGAGATATGTCGACTGTCGTGACGCCGTCGCAGATAACGTGGAACTACAGCACGCTCGACGGCAAATACACGCCGATAGCGGTGCCGACGACGACCGACGTCAAGAGCGTCGACAAGATCTCGAAGCGCACGCTCGGCATATCGTTCTCGCGCCAGCCGTCAAACGCGGTCATAACCGTTTTCGACGGTGAGGAGCAGATCGTTTCAAGACTGCTCGAGGACTTCACCGGCGTGAACACCGCGACGGCGAAATACTTCAAGATACAGATCTCAGCCACGTGGAACGAGGAGGAGGGACAGAATTCCTACGGCACTGCGACGTACCTGTTCAACGCTTACGTCATGCCCGACGCGAGCTTCAGCGTCTCGGCGGAGGGCGTCCAGCAGGGCGGCGTGATCCTGATCAAAGCGACAAACGCCAAATCGGCCGGTATCACGTTCAGCAGTGAACCCGATATCGGCGTGACGCCGCAGTTCTACGACGCGGGCGAAAACGCGATCGCGTATCTGCCCACCGATTACAACACGCAGCCCGGCGAGTACAAGCTGACGCTGTCGTACGACGGAAGCGTGTTCGAGCAGAAGCTCCTCGTCACCGAATACAAGTTCAACAGCAAGACTTATTCGACCGGCGAGACGACGCTGCGCACGGTGTTCTCGGCGGAAAACAAGGCCGCTGAGGAGACGATGCAGCAGGCGGTGTGGACTTCGGTCTCGAATACCGGTCTGCTCTGTGAGGGCGAGTCGCCGAAACACCCGACGAAGCGCACCGATCACAAGACGGGCTACGGAAACTACATGAAGCTCGAAAAGATCAACGAAGAGTTCAGACACGACGGCGTCGACTACGAGATCGCGAAGGGCTCCGAGGTCAGGGCGATCCTGTCCGGTACGGTCGTATACGTCGGCTCCGGCGCGATCCACGGCGGCACGATCGTAATAGATCACGGCAACGGCGTGCGCTCGTGGTACAGCAGAGTCGACACGACGTCGGTCACCGTTGGCCAGGCTGTGGCGCAGGGCGACCTGATAGCCAAGACGAACGACAGCGGCTTCGGCGACGCGTCGCGCTTCCACTTCGGCGTATCGGTCGGAAAGACTTTCGTCTCGCCGCTGATGATACTCGACAAAGGGCTCCCGAAATAAGAGCCGAATTTGAATAACGAAAGAACAGACCGGAGACGGTCTGTTCTTTTTTTAGCTAAATTGAAAACCTGCGGTTTTCAGCTAAATTGAAGCCTGCGGCTTCAGCTAAATTGAAGCCTGCGGTTTTCAGCTAAATTGAAGCCTGCGGCTTCAGCTAAATTGTTTGCCTTACGGCAAACAGCTAAATTGAAAACCTGCGGTTTTCAGCTAAATTGAAGCCTGACGGCTTCAGCTAAATTGAAGCCTGCGGCTTCAGCTGAATTAAGCCCGGAGGCTTTTTCCGATAAGGTTACGTTCTATCCAGCGCACGGCGCCGTCGAGAGGGGTGCCGGCGGGAGGGACGAAATTCGTCATCCCCGCGTCGCGCAGATCGGAGAATAGCGTGCCGCAGATAAGCGGCTCGGCGCGGCCGAGATCGTGGAGCAGCACGCCTCCGGCGAACGTGAACGGCGTGTCCGGCGGCATACCGTAAAGCCTCATGCCGGCGAGCGCGAACGACGACAGATCGTGTCCCGCCTGCGTGAATATCGCGCGCGCCGCCTCGTCGCCCTCGTCCGCCGCGGTCTCGCACTGCAGACAGAAGGCGGCGACGTTTCGCGCCGTCTGGGGCGAAGCGTATATGCCGTAGACCGAACCGCGCAGAGAATCCGACGGGTATTTTTCGCGCAGCAGACGCAGAAGAGAAGTCGGCCCGCCGCGGCCCTCGGCGTACGCTATCGCCGCGTTGATCCCCGCGCGGCCGATCGCGAAGCCGGAGCCCGGATCGCCGAGTATCGCGCCGTATCCGCCGACGATATGGAATCCGCCGTCTTTGATTATATATGCGTCGGCTCCGGTGCCGGAGAGGATCAGCACCCCGTCGCCGTATATTCCGGCGGCGTAAAGCCCGAGCGTGCCCTCGTCGACTTCTTTGACGGGGCAGGCGGCGAGGCGGGCGAACACCTCTTCGTTGTGCATCAGATATCCGGCGAGCCCGAGCGGCTCGAACGGGCCGACCGCCGCCTCGAGCGCGGTCAGCGCGGCGGTCACGGCCTTTTCGATAGAGGCCTCGTCGCTCGTCTTTCTGTTTATGCCGCCCTCGGCTCTGACGCGGCCGAGCAGACCGCCGTCGGCGCCGACGGCGCCGAGTTCGAGCTTCGTCCCGCCGCCGTCCGCCGCGATGTATATCTTTCTTTTCATTTTACGGTATACGTGTAGGTGAATCTTCCTCCGGGCGCCGTGTCGCCGTTGGAGTAGAAGTCCATTATGTCGCCGTCGTTCTGCATGTTGTCGTTCCACTTGAAGTTGACCGTGAATTTATCGCCGCTGATGCCGAGATACGATTTCGGTATCTTGATCACGAGCGTGTTCCCGGTGACTTTATAGGAGACGCTGCCGACCGTGCTGAAGTTCCAGCCGCCGGTGCTGCGCTCGAGCGTCGCCTGCGCCGCGTCGGGGCTGACTCTGTTTACGACGTATTCGAAGCCCTCCCAGCTCTTGTCGGAGGCGCCGACGTCGATGAACAGCCTCATCCACGCCCGGTCGGTGTACGGCGTTATATCGTCCGCGCATTCGACCATGAAGTACAGATACGACGAATCGCGCGCGACCTTCGCGCCGATTATGTCGTTGCGCCCGGTGGTATTGGTGTAGGTCGTGCCCTTGTAGCCCGAGCTGCTGCGGTCGAACGTGTTGCCCTTGTAGGCGACGTAGTACGGTCCGACGTCGTCCCACTGCGAGACGGCTCCGCTGACGTAGATCTGTTTCGCCGCCGTCGGCTCGGGCACGGCGCGCACGCCCTTGAATTTCCTGATGTAGTACACGAGCTGATAATAGTAGTTGTCTTTGAGATCGCCGGTCGACGGCTCGATGTCGCGGCTGTATTCGTCGTTGAACTCGTCCGGGAACGCGTTCTTGACGCCCTGCCACGTCGGATGCTTGCCGGCGACCCATTCGTTCCAGCCGGTCACGAATACGAAATCGGGATTCTGCTTTAACGCGTACTCCCACTGCTCGGCGAAGTTCGCACCGTACAGTTTGGCGTTCGCACGCGTGTCGTAGCCGGACGACGTATACGTCCTGCCGAAGACGTTCGTTCCGTTCATCGCGGTAAGGCCCGCGGCTTTGCTCCAGTTCTGCGCGACGCCGACGGAGATCTGCTTCTTGCCCTTCGGGTCGGTGTAGGTGGCCTGCGGATATCTCGCGAGCCAGCCCCAGCTCGTCGTGTTCGTCTTGGAGGTGTCGTTGTACTGCGGCACGCCCTGACGGAACGTGAAGAAGTAGCTTATCTCCGCGTCGAGCGTCTTCGTCTTGTCGAGTCCCGACGTCAGCGAGATTATCAGCGGCTTTTCTTCCCAGTAGAACCACAGTTCACTGTAAGCCGGGTTCATGTAGACGCTCTGATATATCTCGCGCAGCTGAGTCGCGGCGGCGGCGCCGTCGCCGAACGGCAGTATGAACGAGATCTTCGGCGTCTTCACGCCGTCCTCGCGCGCCTTTTTGAAGACCTCGAGCAGGACGGTGTACGATTCGCGCCACGTGAACGTGCCGTTCGTGTTGTCAAAGATTATCACGTCGACGCCGGCGTTCGCGAGCAGCTCGGCGTGCTTTCTCAGCACCCATTTGTCCGTCGTCGTGTAGTAGCCGTATACGGGCTCGTTCCAGAAGCAGGCGTGATAATCGGCTATCGTGTTCCAGACGCTGTGGCTGTGGTTCGTCACCGCGTCGGGATACTGATCGCATATTTTCTGAATATTGATCGGGGTGTAGTTCTTAGCGTGCTCGACGTGCCACGTCCAGTAGAACAGACCGACGTATTTGCCCTCCTTCGGGTCGCCGACCTCGGCGTTTCCGGGCAGCGTGCGCCCGAGCGCGTCGGTCGCCGCCCACGTGTCGGGCATCGCGTCGCGTTCGGTTATCGCCGGGGAATCCTCCGGCTCCGGCGGGATGAGCGACGACGTGATCGACTCGACCTGATTGAACAGCGGATCTGGCGTCTGAGACACCGTTATCGTCATGCACAGCTCTCCTCCGAGCTCGATGCCGCCGTCGTAGAACAGACCGCGCCCGACAGACGACGGATATACCCATACGCCGACCTTTTCCTCCGGGTCGCTGATCACTATCATGTATTCGCCCGCGTCCTGAGTCTTGAAATCAAGCGTGAGCCACGCGTTGTCGTCGAAATCCTTGTAAAGCTTCGTGGCGATCGCCGGCTGCGTCAGCGTGTACGCTATGTCGCTGTGGAACCGGTAAAGCGTCAGGCGCAGATTGCCTATCGCGTTGCTCCACGACGGACACCAGACGGAAAGCTGTCTGAACGGCGCGTTTACGGAGAAACGCTCGGCGAAGTAGTTGCCGGTATTAAGTTGTTTCGCTTCTTTATCGTTGTATTTTGACGGGTCGTACATATCGACGGTCGTCCACTCGACCGTCTGCCATACGCCCGTGCTGACGTATTTGAACAGCACGACCACGTCTCTGTTGTCGACGAAGCCGTCCTCGTTGCAGTCGGCGATATCGTCCGGCACGCTGCCGCCGAGCGAGCCGCTGACGAGCTTGAACAGATCGACGACGTCAAGATTGTCGATCGAGCCGTCGGCGTTGATATCGCCCTTGACCTGCTCCGGCGGGAGCGGATCGACGAAAGTGCTCTCGTCGTACGGCGGGATGTAGACGCGGGCGCGCCAGATCTCCTCGCTCGTTCCGTCGGCGAAGTTGGCGAACACCTGGACCGTCCTGATGCCCGCGGGGTCGACCGGGACGATAACGTGGAAACGGTACGTGAATTCGCCGGGCGCGATCTGGAGCACCGCGGGCTCCGCCGTCTCCTTGAATTTAGGCAGAGACAGCGTGTACATGCCCTCCTGAACGTAGGAAAAGCTCTCGATGTCGGAGCCGTCCGCGGAGACCCAGCCCCAGAAGATGGCGGACATCGTGTTTTCCGGCAGGTGCGGCGTGTCGATCTTGGCGGCGTCGCCTCCGCAGAAAACGCAGGTGCGCTCGTCCGAGCCGTTCGGCTTGAAGCCGTATCTGACCTCGTCGTAGCTTACCTTCAAAACGTGGTTGAAATGCCGGCTGACGTACGCCTGAGGCTTTTCGTCGGCGGCGGCGGGGCCGGGTACGAGCGCCGGAAGCAGCGCCGCGGTCATCAGCACCGCAAGCAGCAGAGAGACGATCTTTTTCAATTTTCTTCCCCCGTATCTGATCCTGTATTTTTACGCTTTACAGCGTCGTCTTTCTTTTTGAGTATGAATATCACCGCGCCGCACAGTAAAAACATACCGGCGAGCACGCAGATCGTGATCACGTATAACCGCACGCCCGAGCCGCGCTCGGCCACGGCGGCGGTCGTCTCGGGCTCCGTGACGAATATCTGAGTCTCCGGCTCCGGCAGCGTTTCCTCGTGCTGATCCGGCACCGTGTCGGACGATCTTTCGTCGACCGTGTAGACGCCGACCACGGATATCCTCGGCGTGCCGCCCGCCGAGACGGGCGAGAGGCTGATCGACTTCACGCCGCCGGCGGCGCCCTGCTCGAACGCTACGGAGCAGATCCTGTCGGCGGGGAGACGGCAGGTCGCCGTCACGACGCCGTTCTCGCAGTCGAGCCTGACGAGCACGGAGAGGGCGTCTTCTCCCTCGGGCAGATAGTCGGCGCAGAGCCGCAGATAAAGCGCGTTTCTTATCACGCCGACAACACAGCGCGCGTGACCGCCGCCCGACGTCAGATCGAACGGAATCGCCACCGCGGGCTCGCCGTTGACGGCGTCGGCGTACGGCTGACGGCAGTTGTCGTAGGCGACCCAGTTTTCCGCGTAGGAGCAGCCCGTCAGCGTCGTCAGAACGTCCGGCAGTTCGGATTCCTCCACGTCGCCGCGGTCGTCCCAGACTTTTGTCCGCTTGATCATATCGGTGTAGACGGCCGACACGCCGTCGGGAAACGCTTCGAGTCCGAGCGCGTCGGCGGCCGATACGCCGCGGTTCGTGTCGATCAGACAGAACAGCGCCGCCGCGTCGTCGTCGGCCTCGACGCCCTCGGCGCAGATCGCCGCGGCGCCGTGCTCGCAGCCGTAGAACAGTCTTATCAGGTTTTCCGCGTCCTCCGTCTTCGACGCGACGACGGCGGAGCAGCCGTTATCGGCGGCGGCGGAGAGGAAGCCTTCGATATCATCTTCGCCGCATTCGGCGTAAACGGTCAGAGGCGTGTCCGGCAGGTCGCGGCGGAGCATCTGCAGAAACGCTGCGGCGCCGTCCGCCGTCACCGGGATCATAAGCGACGTCTGCGTGCCGGACAGCGCCGCGGACGCGGCGCGGATCACGGAGCAGGCGTATTTTTCGGCGGCGTCCTCGCCGAAGCCGCAGACGCGCGCGACACCTTCGGAGTCGAGCGGGCCGGTCGGCACTATCGCGGACAGCGTCGACCCGTATCGCTCGGAGAAGAAGCGGAGCAGCGCGAACAGCTGAGCCGTGCCCTCGTAGCCGGTGACGTCGGGGATCGCGTCGATCCCGTCGGTGAAGACGTATTTGTCCGCTTCGGGGGACGGGGAATATTTAAGCCTTATCACGACGGCGGCGCCTTCCGCAGCGCACCGCGCGACGATACCGTCGTATACGTCGAGCACCGCGCCGGATATGCCGCGCTCGACTCCGCCGTATGCGGCGACCGAGCCTCCGTCGTCGGCGTACAGCGTGCCGGTGTCGACGTCTATATATACCGCGCCCGGCAGAAGCGCCGTGATCGCCGAAACGTCGTCCGGCGCGGAGGTCCCTTTATAAGGGACTGTGCGCTGCGGCGCTTCGCCTCCGGCGTACGCGACGCCGGCCGCCTCTGACGAATTCTTGCCCTCGTATACCACGAGATATTTGAAAAGCGAATTGTCGAGCCCGTTGTCGTAGCGCGGAAGCTCGAAGCTGAACGAGCGCGAAACGCCGGCCTCGGCGTACGGCTCGGAATCGACGGCGCCGGGCTGTTCCTCGTCGACGCCGAACGGGATCCTGTAAAGACGGACCGTCTTGGCGGACGAAGGATAGTCGGGCAGGGAACCGGATACGGTCACCGCCTGTCCGGTAACGGACACCTTGACCGTGCCGGCGTATTCGGCGGGGAATCTGTAAACTGCGAAGCCGACGCTCTTTATCGTGATCGAGCCGTCGACGCTGCCGGACAGATCGAAGCGCAGATGCTCGACCGTCGTGCCGGAGCGGAAGCCTCCGATCGGGAAGTTGAGGATCTGTTCGCCGCTGACGAGCCCGAGCGTGTGGGAGTTCTCCTCCTGATACGACTGCTGACCGTCGAGCCTGAGGCGAAGCGTCAGCTTTTTCGCGTCACTGTTATTGACCAGCCGCACGGTTATGCAGTTGTAGACGCCGTTCGTCAGATATCCGCAGTAAGTGCTCTCAAAACGGGCCGACGAGCCGGTGGGCGTGAACGTCATGCCGTCCTCGCCGTATTTCAGCTCGCCCTTGTACGGCTCGTAATCGGACGCGAAGTACGGCAGCCTGTCCGGCATGCCGTCGACGAGCGCCGTATGGAGCCAGTCGAGCGAGCAGGTCACGCGGACCTGTCTGTCGGCTTTAACGCTGACGTGAACGTCGGCGAGGTTTATCGCGTCGCCCGTTATCGGCAGATATGCCGCGCACCAGACGCCCGCTTCTATGGATGACGACGCCGTGAACGATTTTTTCGATCCGCGCACGCACATCTCGAGCGTAAACGACGCGCCCTCGACCGGCTCCACGTATACGCAGATCGCGGCGGAGCGGGTGTTTGAGGTGTTGCGCTTCTTTGTCATGACGAAGGTCACGCCGGCGGACCCGTTGCCGTTCAGCAGCAGGCATTTATCGCTCTCGAACGGCGCGGACGACGAGATCTCGGCGACCGTGCCATCGTCGGGCTGACGGTCCGTCTCGTCCGACTCCATCGCGTCGAGCATCACGGCGGCGCAGGCACGCACCTGGTCCTCGCCTGCGGCGGAAACGTTCAGCACCCCGCTGCCGGACTCGGCGTAGTCGACGCCGGAAAACCGCGGACACAGCGCCGCGGCGAGTATTATTGAGATGATAATAAAACGTTTTTTCATTTATATATGTACCTGTACGGGTGAAAATCGATATTGTTCCTTTTCCGATTTTACCATATAAATACGACATATATAACAGAATATTGTAAACAAACGCGATGAATGAAAGCCGTGTGACGCGTTTGTGAAAAATGTATACAAAGGGTTTTCACTTAACAGACAATTTCGTCAAAAATCCAAATTGAAAAAAGTCGTAATAAAGGGTAAAATGTATATAAGTTTTTATGTGAACAGGAGGTATGCCGGCTATGAGACTCCTTGAAGACCGCATCAGAAAAGACGGGAAGATCAAGAGCGGAGACGTACTGCGGGTCGACGGATTTCTCAACCATATGATCGACGTGCGCTTTGTCGCAGAGCTCGGAGCCGAATTTCACAGACTATTCGCGGACTGCCGCGTCAACAAGATACTTACCATAGAATCCTCGGGGATAGGTGTGGCTTGTCTGACCGCGCAGTTTTTTGATTGTCCCGTAGTCTTTGCTAAAAAATCGAAGACCTCCAATATGGACGGCGACAGCTATCGCGTGCAGATCGCCTCGTACACCCACGGCAACGTCAACGACGTCGTCGTCAGCAAAGAATATCTCGGGAAAGGCGACAGGGTGCTTATAATCGACGATTTCCTCGCCCGCGGCAACGCGCTCGAAGGGCTGATACAGATCGTTTCGATGTCGGGCGCCGAGCTCGTCGGAGCCGGGATAGTGATAGAGAAGGCTTATCAGGACGGCGGCGAAAAGATCCGCGCGCGCGGCGTGCGCGTCGAGTCGCTCGCGCGCATAGCGTCCATGAGCGAGGAAGACGGCGTCGTCTTCTGTGACTGAGGAGCTTGCCGGAATACCGGTGCTTATATAACTTCAAAATTTTTTAAGGAGGAACATTGAAAATGTTCAAGAAAACACTTGCTCTCGTGCTTGCCTGTGTAATGGTGGTCGCGGTCCTTGCGTCCTGCACCGGCGCCGGCTCGCAGAAAAAAGGCATGACCGAGAAGGGACTTCTCGTCGCCGATCCGCTCACCAAGTTCGACGTCAAGGAAGATTTCAAAATAGGCGTCATCTGCCTCCACGACGAAAACTCCACCTATGACAACAACTTCATCAGAGCCATAAAAGAAGTACAGCAGCTTCTCGGCCTTTCCAACGATCAGGTCCTCATCAAGGTCAACATCGGTGAGAACGACCAGTGCACCCAGACCGCTCAGAACCTCGTCGAGCAGGGCTGCAAGATCATCTTCGCCGACAGCTTCGGTCACGAATCCTTCATGCTCTCCGTTGCGAAAGAGCATCCCGAAGTCGAATTCTGCCATGCCACCGGCACGATGGCCCACACCGAAAAACTCGCAAACTTCCACAACGCTTTCGCCTCCATCTATGAAGGCAGATACCTCGCCGGCATCGCCGCAGGTCTGAAGCTCAACGAAATGATCACCGCCGGCAAGATCAAAGCCGAAGAAGCGGTCATCGGTTACGTCGGCGCCTTCACTTACGCGGAAGTCGTCTCCGGTCTCACCTCCTTCTACCTCGGCGCGCGTTCCGTCTGCCCGAGCGCGACGATGAAGGTCAGATACACCGGTTCCTGGTATGATCCCACCGCCGAACAGGAAGCCGCGAACTCCCTTATCTCCATTGACAAGTGCGTTCTCATAAGCCAGCACGCCGACTCCCTCGGCGCCCCGACGGCTTGCGAAAAAGCGGGCGTTCCGAACATCTCCTACAACGGCAGCACCTATGATGCGGGCAAGAACACGTTCATCATCTCCTCCGCCATCAACTGGGCTCCCTACTTCTACTACATAATCAAACAGGTCACCGACGGCAAAGCCATCGATACCGACTGGACCGGTTCCATCGCGACGGGCTCCATCGTCCTTTCCGGACTCAACCAGGACGTCGCCGCTGAAGGCACCCAGAAAGCCATTGAAGAAGCCATAGCCAAATTCAAGGCCGGCACGCTCCACGTGTTCGATACCGCCACCTTCACAAAAGACGGCAAGAAGCTCGACTCCTACATGGCTGACGTAGACACCGACGCCGCGTTTGCTCCTGATACCGAAGTCATCAAAGACGGTTACTTCCATGAATCCGAATACCGTTCGGCTCCGTACTTTGATATAATCATCGACGGTATCACGAACCTCAACACCAACTTCGGTTGATCCTTACCGGTATAAAATACTCTGACGGCATCCGCCGGAATGCCGCTGCCGGAGGCGGGGCTTAATGCTCCGCCTCTGCCCATTTAAAGTTCCATGAGGAGATAAAGCCGTGAACACACCCGATAACAATCTGGCTCTGCATCTTCAGCACGTTACGAAAACGTTCGGTCCCGTCGTCGCCAACGACGACGTCGATATGGATCTCCGTTACGGCGAAGTCCTCGCCATACTCGGCGAGAACGGAAGCGGAAAAACGACGCTGATGAATATGATCTCCGGTATTTACCGTCAGGACGCCGGCGAGATCTTCATAAAAGGCGAGCGCGTCACGATAAATTCGCCGAAGGACGCCTTCGCGCTCGGCATCGGCATGGTACATCAGCACTTCAAGCTGATAGACGTTTTCAACGCCACGGAAAATATCGTCCTCGGCATAGAAGACGGGAAATTCAATATCAAAGAGGCCGCCGGCAAAGTGGCCGAGATATCACGGCGGTACGGCTTCGATCTCGATCCTTACAAAAAGATCTATGAAATGTCCGTTTCCGAAAAACAGACGGTGGAGATAATCAAAGTGCTCTACCGCGGCGCGGAGATACTGATACTCGACGAGCCGACGGCGGTGCTCACTCCGCAGGAGACGGAAAAGCTTTTCAACGTCATCCGCCGCATGCGCGACGACGGAAAATCCATAATGATAATCACCCATAAGCTGCACGAGGTCATGGAGATCTCGGACAGAGTCGCCGTGCTTCGCAAGGGCAGGCATATCGCCACTGTCAACACCGCGGAGACGACGGAGGACGCGCTGACCGAAATGATGGTCGGCAAACGCGTTTCGCTCAATATCGAGCGGACCGCGGTGGAGAACGCGCAGGACCGCCTTATCGTGCAGGGGCTCAACTACACCACGCACGAAGGCGTGAACGTGCTCTCCGACATCACCTTCACCGCGAAGGCGGGCGAGATACTGGGGATCGCCGGCGTCGCCGGCAGCGGACAGCGCGAGCTGCTCGAGATAATCGCGGGACTTCAGGCGCCGACGGGCGGGGAGATAACGTATATCGACCCGAAGGACGGCAAACCGGTCGACCTGCGCAGCAAAACGCCGCTGCAGATACGCGACCTCGGCGTGCGCCTGTCGTTTGTGCCGGAAGACAGGCTCGGCATGGGCCTCGTCGGCAACATGGATATAATCGACAACATGATGCTGCGCAGCTACCGCGGCGGGCGGACGGTGTTCGTAGACCGCCAGCCGCCGAAACAGCTGGCGGACAATATCATAAAAAGTCTCGAAGTCGTTACTCCGAGCGCAAAAACGCAGGTAAGGAAGCTCTCCGGCGGAAACGTGCAGAAAGTGCTCGTCGGGCGCGAGATCGCCTCGGCGCCGACGGTGCTGATGGCGGCGTATCCCGTCA
>JAFZRM010000117.1 GCA_017619885.1 Clostridia bacterium
CGAGCGCCGCGGCGTGACGTACGTGTAATTTTCTCCGAACCGGAAAGAGTCGAACGAGACGAGACCGTCGTTGCGGCCGCTGAAATGGCGGACGAGATGATACGTCAGATCGACCGGAAACGTGCCGGCGAGCGCGCCGCGCTGTTCCGATCCGATGCTCTGACAGTATATCCCCGCCGGCACGGGGTGCTCGCGGTCGAATTCCGTACAGCGCGAAGCGGTCAGATCGTTCACCGCCGCCATGAAATCCGGATCTTTGTCGCCGAGCTTCGCGGCGGCTTTGTTGTACGTGCGCTCGATCCGAAGCTTTATCTTCTGCGGTATCTTTTTCAGCAGCACCTCGGCGAAGACGCAGCCTCTGTGCGGCGTGCTGACCGTCGTCAGCGACGCCACGTACGGCGCGGCGCCGCCGTCTATCGCGCAGCGCATGTCAAGTCCGCCCTTCGAGTACGCGATTACGTTCAGCTTTTCGCATCCGGTCGCCTCGACTATCTGTTTTATCCTCTCCGTCAGCTCCGCCGCGCTGTCCGCGACGGACGCGGCGGAGGAGTGGTCGCCGGTGTAGACCTCGGCGCCGTTCACAGTCAGCGCGTCGGGTATCCTGCCCCAGTACGACATGTATTTGAAATCGCGGAAAAACACGCCGTGCACGAGCAGTATCGGGTATTTCGTCGCGCACAGACGCTGATCCTGCCGCGAACAGTCGAGCTCGTACCGCTCTGTCTCCGAGCGCACTTCAGCGGCGCAGCGGCGGATTATCACGTATAAAACGATGACGTTCAGGATCGGGATCAGCGAACAGAGCACGCCGACCGCACGCAGACGCACGCCGAGCTGTATCGACGTAAGATATACCGAGATTATGCCGTTCCAGAATATCGCGGCGAGGTACACGACGCAAACTGCGGCGGAGATTATGAACCGGACGCTGTCGTCGGGCAGGAGCAGAAATCCGAGCCTGACGTGAAACGCCGCGGACAAAAGCGCAGACACGCCGAAAACCGTCAGACATGAAACGCCGTGACGGCAGATCTTGAGGCTGACCGTGGGTATCCTTCCGTACGTTCCGATCCCGCACGCGACGTTCACGAGCAGAGCGACGAGCGTCGGCGGTATGATAAGATAGTAGTTTTCACGCATGAAGTAAACGGAGCAGCAGAGCAGCGTGTATATTATCGCCCAGATCAGATCGGTCAGTATCGTGAGCGCCGCGGGCAGCGGCTTTTTTTGTCTTTTCAAACGCATTCCCTCGCTTTGACACTTGTTGTATGTCAACTGAATTTTACCGCCGCGGCGCGCCCGGTTTCAATATAATATTGTTAATTTTCTTGTTTTCACGGATCATCTGCCACTTGACAAAGCCGCCGTATTTTGATACAATACGATACGAAAACGGAGGCTCTTATGATAAAACTTGCTGTATTCGATCTTGACGGCACGCTGCTCGACACCGTGCCGGATCTTACGTCCGCCATGAACAGCGCGATGGAACGCATGGGCAGACCGCCCGTGACGGAAGACCGGTCGCGCGCGTACATCGGCAACGGAATAAAAAAATTCGCCAACCGCGCTCTCTGCGGAAAATACGACTGCGAGGATCTGCCGGACGAGGCGGAGCGCGCCGTCGCGTATTTCAAAGAATACTATTCTAAACATCTGACGGACAACACCCGTCCGTACGACGGCGTGACTGATATGCTGGATAAACTGCGCGTCCGGGGCGTTAAGCTCGCCGTCCTGTCGAACAAATACGACGCGGCGACGAAACACATAATCGAGAAGTTCTTCCCCGGCAGATTCGACGTGATCCTGGGCGAGAGCGACGTCTGCAAAAGAAAGCCCGATACGTCGGGTTACGAGCTGATCTGCCGTCTGACAGGCTGCGATCCGTCGGATTCCGTGATGACGGGCGATTCGGCAACGGACATAACCGTCGCGAAAAACGTCGGCGCGCGCCATATCGCGGTCGAATGGGGATACAGATCAAAAGCGGTGCTCGAGGCGGCGGGCGCGGAAATATTCGCCGCGGACCCCGCGCAGCTTTATGAAAAGATCGTCACGCTCTGAATATCGAAAAAACGGAGGTCTGCGTGTATGAGAATGTTTGAATACGGACCGGCTGAGATCGTCGGCAGAAGATTCGTCTGCTCCTGCGGAAAAGTCCACGTCTCGCCGGTAAAGCGCGTGACCGTGCGGGCAGGCGCGATAGAAGAGCTCGCCTTCGCCGTGCGCGAGCTCGGCGGCAGCCGCGTTTTCATGGTCGCGGACGAAAACACTTATAAAGCGGCGGGCGAGCGGGCGAAGGCGCTGCTTGAAGACGCCGGGATCGACTGCGCCGTCCGTCTTCTTACCACCGAGCCGGGATTTGAGCGCCCGGAGCCGACGGAGCGCACTCTCGGCAATCTGATAATGAGCTTCCCGCGCGGATACGACGCGGTCGTCGGCGTCGGCGGAGGCGTCGTGAACGACCTTTGCAAACTCGTCGCCACGCCGGGAGATCTGCCGTATATCTACGTGCCGAGCTGTCCTTCGATGGACGGATACACGTCCGATTCGGCGTCGGTTATTTATGACGGCGTGAAATCGTCTGTCGCCTGCAAATGCCCCGATGCGCTGATAGCCGACACGGATCTAATCTCAAAGGCGCAGAAAAAACTTCTGCTCGCCGGCCTCGGCGACATGAGCGCTAAATACGTGTCGATCTGCGAATGGCGGATCAGCGCGCTGATAAACGGCGAATATTACTGCGGCGAGGTCGCGCAGATGATGCGGACCTACCGGAAGGCGGCGTTCGAGCATGCCGAAGCGGCGGCGAACGGTGATCCCGCGGCGGTCGAGGCGATAATAAACGGGCTCTGCCTCGTAGGGTTTGCCATGACGTACGCCGGCTGTTCGCGCCCGGCGTCGGGCGTCGAGCACTATTACTCGCATCTGTGGGACATGAGATGCCTTGAAGAGCACCGGCAGTGCGAGCTTCACGGTATACAGGTCGGCGTCGGCACGCTGCTCAGCCTGCGAAAATACGAAAAACTGAAAAAAATCATCCCGGACAGAAAAAAGGCCGAGGAGCGCATAAGAGCCTTCGACCGCGAAAAATGGAAAAAAGACGTGCGGGACTACTTCGGCGCCTCGGCGGACAAGATCATCGCCATTGAGGAAAAAGAGGGCAAATACGACGCGGAAAGGTGCCTTATAAGGTTCGATATCATCGCCGCGCACCGGGAGCAGATACTGCAGATCATAGACGAGGAGCTGATACCGGCAAACGAGCTTGAAGCGCTGTTTAAAAAGATCGGTCATCCGGTAAAGCCGGAGGACTTCGGCGAAAGCGCGGAGAGCGCCGGGGCGGCGTTCGCGCATACGTCGGATATAAGGGACAAATACATCCTGTCAAGGCTCGCGTTCGATCTCGGGATCACGCCCGATGAATTACGGGAGGATATATGAAAATACACTGCATGGGAAACGGCAGAGTCTGCGTTTACGGCAGCGGAGCGGAGATTTTTCAGGCTTTCGGGCCGGAGTATTCGTCGCCCGGGGCGTTTCGCATAAAGCCGGACGGGCTCGACGTGAAGACCGAGAAGCTGTCTCGTATCGCATACCGGCACAGCGCCGCCGGATGCGAGCTGCTCGACTATATCCCGTCAAACAAAGACCTGTTTTTCAGGCGGATAAGCGGGAAATGCGCGCTCACCGTCAGCTTTGAAAACGGTCACGTAAGCCCCACGCCGTACGAAAACACCGTGATGACAATAACGAAGCCCGGCGCCCCGACGTATGTATTCGAGTACGTCGACGGAAAGCCCGGGGCGTACACGTCGAACAAATTCCGCTACGTCGCGCTGAGATATTCGGGCGACGTGAAAACACGGATCACACCGCCGTCGGAGTTGTCGGTCGAGGCGGACGGGGAAGCGCTTCTGACGTTCGCGTTCTCACATACGCCCGAGGGGCTTTTCGCTCAGATCGACGGCGCCGCGGACGAGCTTCCGGCGCTGTACGACGGTCGCGACGCGCGGCTTTACCCCGAAAGGGATATAGGCATCGGCGCGGATCATCCGTATTACCGACAGATCTGCGACGGCTACGACGTGATCGTGTCTCAGCAGTCGGAGAAAGGCTCGGTCCTCGCCGGATACAACTATCATCTGAGCTACGTCCGCGACAACTACGGCGTGTTCCGCTTTTTCCTCGCCGCCCGCGCTTACTCGCGCGCGAAAGCGATGCTCGATTTTTACATCGGCGTGTTTTCCGCCAACGGCAGGATAAGGAACGCGCAGGGCATGAGCGAATACGCGTTTCACGTCCACGAAAACGACGACACGGAGATCACCGGATATCTCGTGCTGATGTTCACGGCGTATTATAAACAGACCGGGGACGCGGAAACGCTTGAAAAAGGTCTGCCGCTGATCGAATATTGTCTTTACGCTCAGCACGGCGCTATGAGCTCCGGGATGCTGACTTTCAACGGCGACGAGACGTATATCGCCGGCGGGTTTCTGCCGCGCAGCGCGATAAACGACGGCTCCGCCGAGGCGACGGCGCTTTACGATCAGGCGATCACGGAGATACTCGGAATCGGGGCGGTGAAGCTGCCCGAAGAACTTGAAAAAGCGATCAGAGCCGACAGAGAAGAAATAGAAAAATGCTATAAAGCGCGGTTTTTCGGCGAGGACGGGACGTTTTACTGCAACTGCCCGGACAGCGGCTTCGCGCCGACCGTACGCCCCGGCGGACCGCTCCTCTGCGGGCACGGCCTCGGCATGGGCTTCAGGAACAAAAACGGCGATTACGTCTGCCCGGACTGCCTTAACAAGGACCTTCCGCCGTTCTTCCCGGGTCTGTACGGCAGACGCTTTTCAATTGAGGCCGCCGTGCTGTGCCCGGCTTTTGTCGGCGCGTCGCTGATCCCGGACGATACGGCGAAAAAGATCGCGGAAAAGGTGCTCGAATCGCTGCCCTCGCGCCGCCGCTTCGTCGGCTACGAATACGGCATGGCGCTGTATACGCTCGGCTGCGACGCGGACACGGTCGGGACGATGATGTCGCTTCGCGACGAGTTCGGCGCGTGGAGCGAGTATTACGAGAACGGAGAACAGGCCGGCACTCTGTGCCGCCCGTGGGAGACGGCGATAAACCTCACCGCGCTGATTAAAGTCCTCGAAGATCGGTAAGGCGCACTCAAATAAAAAATCGGCTGAGATAAGGATCACGTTCCTCATCTCAGCCGTTTTTATCACTCATTATAGGCGGAGCCGTCAGCTTGCCGTCGCCGGATATTCACGCAGCGTTATCGTATTACCGGATATCGTGACGCTGACTTTGTTGAAAACGTGCGCGTGGCCTTCACAGCCGAACTGCTTTTCCGTTTCATCCGTAACGGAAGCGATGTATTCGGAATTTGCATAAAGCTGTCCGTCATCGTCGACGCTCCAGTAAATGACGAGTTTATCTCTGTCGAAGCTCCCGGTATCGAGCTTTTCCGCTTTCATTATAAGAAGCGTCTGCTTTGCGAGCATACTTCTTATTTCGCCCATCGAATGCTCCGGTATCTGCCAGTCGGTAAACGGCTTGAATTCCTCGCCGCTTATCCAACAATTGCTTACAGATACTCCGATATTATGCGAGTATGAGCATATATACTGCGTCGGTACGCCGCCGAGACAGAACCTGAACAAAACGTTGGTGTTGTTGTCGGCTGAGTATATTTCTTCAAGCAGCATTTCGCGCGGAATCTTGCCGAAGTCCGGGTATTTTTCAATTATTTCGTTATACGCCCGGTCGACCGTTTCCCGCTGATCCGCCGAAAATTCTGTCTTTTCCGGTTTCGCGTACGGCGCAAAAAGTTCTGTGGCGCTTGAGTTCGGGGTGAACGAGTATTCATACTTGTCTGTCGTGAATATCGGCTCGGACGACGCCGAATATTCGTTGAGCGTTATAGTGTCGCCGTTTATCTCAACGCCGACGGCGGCGTATATATGCCCGGATACGGCGGAGGGTTCCACCGGATCTGTCAGCGTCACGGACTGTACGTAAAGCCCGTTTTCGTCGTAGTGGAATCCGACTCTCTCCAGAATATCGTCGGGATCACGGTCAGCCCAGCGGACGATCTGCATCCCGGTCTTTTCCGCGTACGCTCTGACGTTCTTTCTGAGCATTTCAAGAATGGCGTCGTTTACGGTCTGAGACAGCTGAAGATCGACGAACTGTCTGAATTCTTCCCCGCTTATCTTCCAGCCGTTCAGATAGTCGTTGTATTCCTGTATCCCGTAATCGAAATTATTGTAGTTACAGCAGTAATCCGTTCCGATCTCTCCGATGCAGAAACCGAACCACGCGTATTCGCCGGCTTCTCCGGTCGCTAAGCTCTCCCAGAGCTTTTCACGCGGTATATCGGCGAATTCCGGGTATTCTTTTATCATTTCATCGTATAACCGGTCGGCGACGGACTGTTCTTCCGGCGCAAATTCGTACTTTTTCAGCTTCGCGTACGGGGCTTCGTTTTTATATACGTGCTTTGTCACCTGTATTTCGTTCGTTTCGACCGTATTGTCGGCCTCGGTCGACGTCGTGCCGGGACCTTCGGGATCCGTCCGTGATACGAGCAGCTTCAGCCCGACGGACAGACCGCCGAACAGGACGATACACGCGGCGATCCCGCCGATCATCTTAAGTACGGGACGCTCTGCTTTCGCTCTGACCTCCGGCTGTTTTTCGTCATATCTGACGAAATCTTCTACGTCGGCCGGATCTATATCCGATACGGCGTCAAAGAGTTTTTCTGCCGTTATACTGTTTTTCATACGTTATAACCCTCCGAATAAAGTCTTTGCTTCAGCCCGGATCTGATCTGAGCCAGTTCCTTGGCTACGGTCGATCTGCTGACCTGAAGCTTCTTCGCTATCTCGCCGACGTCTCTGTTTACGTAATATCTGCTTATGAAGATATACTTTCTGCGCTCTGGCAGCGAAGAGACGAACGATTTTATGATCTGCGAAAGGATCCTGCCGTCGAGCGCTTCGTACGCGCCGTCCGGGATGACTTCCTCGAGCTCGTCAAGCGGAGAATACAGTTTTTTCGGTATCCGCTTGTCTCTGCCTTCTTTTCTGAAAACGTCGGCGGCGGCGCGTCTCACGAGCGCGGTCAGATACGCTTTCAGCGAATCCGGCCTGTTCGGCGGTATGGAATTCCAGGCGTGCAGATATACGTCGTTGACGCATTCCTCCGCGTCCCGCCTGTCGTCCGTCATATCGCGGGCGATCTTCTGCAGATACGCTCCGTATTTCCTCTGTGTTTCAGCTATGGCTTTTTCGTCACGATCGAAAAACAACCGGTTTATTTCTTCGTCGCTCAATAAATCCATAAGCCCGCTCCTTTCGTCTGTTATGGGTCCGGCTTTGAAAATGATCATCGTATTATCCATGATTTCTCCTTTGAGGCGCCTTCATATATACAAGTCGCTTTTCCGGGAGAAATGTGTAAAACGTATGCAAAATTTCCGGCGAGATTCCGGTCAAACGGAAAAGACTCTCACTGTCGGTGAGAGTTTTCCGTTTTTATATTCGGCGTGCGCCGTAGTAGGCTTTAATCATTTTCGCCGATATCCGCCACGCGCTCGTATGCGGAGATTATTCCGAGGCGGCCCGTCTCGTAAGTCAGCCCGCCCTGGAAATAAACGGTGTACGGCGGGCGTATCGGTGCGTCGGCGGAAAGCTCGATCGAGGCGCCGGACGTGAACGTTCCCGCCGCCATGACGACTTTGTCGCCGTATCCCGGCATGTCCCACGGTTCGGGCGTCACGTACGAATCGACGGGCGAGCCGGACTGGATCCCGCGGCAGAACGCGCAGATCTTTTCAGCCGATCCGAGATCCACCGCCTGGATTATATCGTATCTCGGTTCGTCCCAGCAAGGAACCGTCTTGTATCCCGCCTCGCCGAACATATAAGCGGCGAGCGCCGCGCATTTAAGCGCCGCGGCGACGACCGTAGGGGCAAAGAACAGCCCCTGATACATGGCCCGGTTCTCGTCAAGCGACGCGCCGACCTCGGCGCCGATCCCGGGACACGTGAAACGGTACGAGCAAAGCTGTACCGCTTTTTTCGTCCCCGCGAGATAACCGCCGGTGCGGCAGAGACCGCCGCCCGGATTCTTTATGAGCGACCCGATCTGCAGATCCGCGCCGGCGCCGACGGGTTCCGTTTCCTCGGTGAATTCGCCGTAGCAGTTGTCCACGACGACGTAAGCGCCGGAGTACGAGTGAACGAGCTCGCAGAGCCGCCCGATCTCGGCTACGGACAGAGTCCTTCTGTCCGCGTCGTAGCCCTTGGATCTCTGTACGAACACGACCTTGACGGCGCCCCGACCGAGCCTCGCCGAAACGGCGTCGAGGTCGATTTTGCCGTCTTTCATGTTTATCTGCTCGTATTTCACGCCGTATTCGGCGAGGCTGCCGTTTCCAGGCTCGCCCGAAAGGCCGATCACCTCGTCGAGCGTGTCGTACGGCTTGCCCGTGACGGATAACAGCACGTCGCCGGGGCGGAGAAGACCGAAAAGTCCGATCGCGATGGCGTGCGTTCCGCACGTTATCTGCTGGCGCACGAGCGCCGCCTCGCAGCCGAACACGCGGGCGTATATCTGCTCGAGCGTGTCGCGTCCGCGGTCGTCGTAACCGTAGCCGGTCGTGCCGTGCAGATGCGCGTCCGATACGCGGAATTCGGAAAACGCCGCCATTATCTTTTCGGCGCAGACGCGCGCAGTTCTGTCAAATCCGGCGAATACGCCGGTCAGCGCCGCCTCCGCGCGCTCGGCGCAGAGGACGGCGCTTTTTCTGTCGGTGCTCATATGCGTTTCGCTTCAGCTACCGCGGCGACGAGCTTGATGCAGGCTTCCACGTCGCCCATGTCTATCATCTCGTTCGGCGAGTGGCAGAAACGTATCGGTATGGAGATGCCGCCGGCGCGTGAGCCGCCCGCGACGGTCTGCATCGACGACGCGTCGGTGCCGCCGTACGTGAGAACTTCCGTCTGATGCGCTATCTTCTTTTCCTCGGCGAGGTCCGTGATGAAGCGGACGAGCGCCTGATCGCACATGACGGAGTTGTCCTTGACCTTTATCGCCGCGCCGCCGCCGAGCTTGACGCAGAGATTCGTGCCGGGATTGACGACGTCGCCGGACGGCGTGACGTCGACGGCAATGCCGATATCGGGGCGGACCGTGAAGGACGCGGTGCGCGATCCGCGGCAGCCGACCTCCTCCTGAACGGAGAAGACGAAATAAATATCGTTTTCGGGCTTCTTGAGAAGCTTCGCCGCCTCGACGAGAATATAGCAGCCGATCCTGTCGTCGAACGGTCTGCCCGAGTATCTTTTGCCGCCGAGCTTCACGAGCGTCGACTCGATCGCGCCGGTCTCGCCGATCTTTACCTTGCGTTCCGCCTCGCGTCTCGATTTGACGCCGAGATCGACGTAGAATTTCTCCTGACGCAGATCCTTCGCCTCGGTCTTTCCCTCGGGGACGAGGACGCCGACGGCGCCGTTTTCAAATCTGACGCGGTGGTTCGACGCGGCGATATAGTCTATGTATCCTACGCTCGACACCCTGACGAGTCCGTCGTCCTGGATGAACGTGACGACGAAACCGATCTCGTCCATGTGCGCGCAGAACATGACCTTCTGCGGATCATTCGCTTTGCCGCGCTTGACGGCGATGACGTTGCCGAGCGGGTCCTTGCAGACCTCGTCGACGTACGGCCTGATCATTTCCGAGAGCTTGTCGCCGATCGCGTCTTCCCTCGAGGACGCGCCGAGCGTTGTCATTATAGTTTTGAGATCGTTTATCATAATTATTCTCCTTTATTTTACCGGTGTTTCGCTCACGGGACACAGAGCGATCTGACGTGCGAGACGGTACATGCTGTCGTAATCGGCTTCGTTGAAAACGCACGAAGCGGAGTGGATATATCTCGTCGGGCAGGATACGGCGACGGTCTTGACGCCGCCGGACGATTTGTGGATGTGACCGGCGTCGTTGCCGCCGGAGACGTATCTTTTGAGCTGGCAGGGGATGTCGTTGTCACGGCCGAGCTTCATCGCGAAATCGATCATCTCGCTGCGGTACGCCGTGCCGTGGTCCATGAACGAAACGGTCGGACCCTTGCCGGTGTCGGCGACGCGCTTGTGCGCCGGCGTGCCCGCGATGTCGCCGACGGCGGTCGCTTCGAGTACGAGCGCCATATCCGGCTTTATCCTGTTCGCCGTCACGACGGCGCCGGAACGCCCGACCTCCTCGCGCACGGTGAAGCAGAAATACAGATCGAAATCGGGGGTGATCTTGTTCTCGTGGATGTAGTTTATGATATCGCAGAGCACGGCGCAGCCGATGCGGTCGTCAATCGCCTTGCCCTTGATCATGCCGTCGCCGAATCTGATGAAATCCGAGTCGAACACGGCGTAATCGCCGACCGAAACGTACTTTTCCGCGTCTTCTTTCGACTTCGCGCCGATATCGATATACATTTTGTTTATGGGCGTCGCTTTGCCGCGCTCCTCCCATGACTGCTGGTGTATAGCCTTCGACGCGATGAGACCGCTGATCTTTTCTTTGCCGTAGTCGCCGACGAAAAGCTTTCTGCCGCACAGCACCTTGACGTCAAAGCCGCCGACGGGCTGGAAATAGATGTATCCGTGCTCGTCTATCGCCGAGATCATCAGTCCGACCTCGTCCATATGCGCGGAGAGCATCAGCTTCCTGTCGGTTTTACCCTTTATGCGGAAAACGTGGTCGCCGATGAAATCGACGGTGTGCTCGTCGTATTTGCCCTGCAGTTCTTCGCAGATCAGATCCGCGACCTCGTATTCGCAGCTCGTCGGGCCGAACGCCTGACAGAGCTTTTCAAGCAGTTGCAGACCTTTAGCCATTGTGTTCACCTCCAAGCTCTTTAATGAAGCCGGCGACGAGCGCGGCGGTGTCCGCCACGTCGTCAAGCGACACGACCTCGCTGTACGTGTGCATGTTCTTCAGCGGAACCGATACGAGCAGCGTCGGCACGCCGAGACCTACGAGCGGGATGTCGTTCGCGTTCGTCCCCGTGCTCGTCGCTTCGACGCAGACGGTGTGCCTGTAACCGTTTTTCTTCGCGAATTCGATGAAGCGCTTCGTGAAGCGGACGTCGGTGATCGCGGAAAGCGAGATCTCCGGACCGTCGCCGACGGTCGTCTTGCGCTTCGCGTCCTTGTCGCATTCCGGCACCCACGCGCAGCAGACGTCGGATACTATCGCGTAATCGGGCTGCAGCTCGTATACCGCCGCGACAACCGCGCGCGAGATCTCCTCTTTGGTGGAGAGGAGAAGTATCAGCTCGCCCCCGTAACCGTCGTTTATGAGCTGCTCGATCGCCGCGATGCCCGCGACGGCGCAGATCTTGTCGTCAAAACCCTTGCCGCAGATGCAGTTGTTCTGCAGGCGCGTCAGCTTGAAGCGATAACTCACCGGCGTGCCGACCGGTATCAGCTCCTCGGCTTTTTCTTTTGATAATCCGGTGTCGATCATAAGATCGTCGACCTTCGGCAAGCTCATCGCGTCGCCGCTCTGAAGATGAGGCGGCGTCGAGACGATAACGCCGTAAAGCGTTTCTTTGCCGTAGATCGTGACGTCGGCAGCCGGAAGGATGCGTGTGTCAAGTCCTCCGATGCTTGTGATGCGGAGAAAACCGTCGTCGAGTATCTGCGTCACCATCATGCCGACCTCGTCCATGTGAGCGTCGAACATGATGCGCGGATAGCCGGGCTTTTTCGCGTGACGTACGAATACGTAGCTTCCGGCAGGTTCGCGGCGCATCTCGTCAAAGTATTTGTCACGTATGTACTCCAGCGCCTCTTCCTGTCCGTGCTCGAAGCCGGATACGGAACAGCCGCAGGTCAGACGTGACGCAAGATCAAACAAGTCTGCCATTTTTTATATCCTTTCATAAAAATTACAAATTGAAAACGGAAAGTGGAAAGTGAAGAATTGAGATGTCGGCAAAGCCGACGAATTGTGCGCCGTTCCGGCGCATTTGGGGCTCCCGCACCCCCCTGACCGCCCCAAACCCCACCATCCCCCCGTTGGTTCCAACGGGGCTTTTCGCATGTATGAGATCCGGGGCTTTTGCAGCTTCAGCCGCCATATAAAATACGGCGCACTGTTTGCACGGGTTTAAAGTATCAAAGTTGAGTTTTATAACGCCCGAACACCTTTTCGTAAAGCTCTCTGCAGTTCTTTTCATATCCGAGCGGCAGCAGATCGTCCGCCCTACACAATAAGTAATAGGGCTCTTTTATCGATACGTCGAAAGGCATCCATCCGCTCCATATTTTATATGCTTTTCCGGAAAAATCCGACAGGTTTGTTTCACTTTTATAATATTCCGCTGATAAATATCTCATCAAAGCGTCCACGTACGCGTTTATATCGATGTTATCGGAATCCTTAAGCGATGAAGTGTGAATGATGATATCCTTTTTACTTGTCAGAGATTCGATATAAATCAATTCACCGTCGTACGGATCTTTCATATAAAGCTCATCAAGCCTTGATAAAAAAGTATCCCACGTATCAAACCCCACTATATATAACGCTGCGAGCGCAATCAATTCTTCCATAATAATTATGTAGGTGACGGCGGGATCAAGCCCCCACCCTACGGAATATCGCCTCCGTTCCTTCTGAATTCATAATTCTGAATTGTCGATGTCGATCTTAAAACCGTTCACTATATTTTTGTACGTTTTCCCGCGTTCTTCGAAGTTCTTGAAGCGGTCGAAGCTCGCGGCGGCGGGGGAGAGGATCAGCACGTCGCCGGGGCGCGCCGCTTCCTTTGCCGCGTATACGGCTTTTTCAAAATCGGGCTCCGTCACGATCCGGAAAGATCCGGGTATGCCGTGATCGGCGAGCGCTTTGAGGATCTTGCCAGCGTTCTGACCGGTCAGCACCGCGGTGTGAGTGTGCTCGAAAAGCGGCCTGCACAGCGGCTCGTAGTCGAGGTTCTTGTCGTAACCGCCGAGTATCACGACGACCGGCGCGGAAAAGCACGACAGCGCCGCGACCGTCCTCGTAGGCGACGAATCGATCGAACCGTTATAATATTTGACGCCGTCAAGCTCTCGCACGAATTCGAGCCGGTGCTCGACGCCCGGAAAGGTCGACGCAATATCGTATACCGCCTGCGCGGAGACGAGCCCGGCGGTCAGACCTATCGCCGTCATGTAGTTTTCAACGTTGTGCCTGCCCGGCAGGATTATATCGGACGTGTTTATTATCTTTTCAGCCGCGCCATTGCTGCGCAGATATATCGCGCCGTCCTCCTCGTACACCGCGTCGCCATCGGGCGGCGTGCGCTTCGACGAGAAGAAGCAGACGCGGCCGCGCGCCGACTCCGCGTAAGATCTCGTCACGTCGTTCTCGTAATTCAGCACGACGCGGCCGTCCGCGCTCTGATGCGCGAATATATTCGCTTTCGCGGCGATGTACTCGTCCATATCTGTGTGCCAGTTGAGATGGTTCGGCGTGACGTTCGTCACGGCGGCGGTCTGCGGCGAGGTCTTCATCGTGAACAGCTGGAACGACGACAGCTCGACTACGCAGATGTCGTCTGGGTCGATCTGCTCGACGTACTGTATCAGCGGCGTGCCGATGTTGCCGCCGAGCCATATCTTTCTGCCGGAGCCGTCAAGCTCCGCCTGTTTTTTAAGTATGAGCGACGTCACCGTCGTCGTTGTCGTCTTGCCGTCCGAGCCGGTGATGCCGATGATGCGGCAGGGGCAGAGATCGAAAAACAGCTCCATCTCGCTGCTTATCGCCGCGCCGCGCGCCGCCGCTTCAGACAGCTGCGGCACGTCGGGACGCAGACCGGGCGAGCGGAAAATGAGCTCGTCGTATATGTTATCAAGATATCCGTCGCCTAAAACGAACCTTACGCCCAGTGCGTCAAGCTTTTCATACGTTTCTCCAAGCTGCTCCGCCGTCTTTTTATCACGCGCCGTGATCACCGCGCCGTGACGGCGCAGAAATTCTATCAGCGGCACGTTGCTGACGCCGAGCCCTATCACCGATACGCGTCTGCCGCGCATGAATCTGTCAAGATCGGAAAGCTTCATATATCCTCCGCAAGTAAAAACTATGTTTATTATACAATACTTTTTGGCTTAATGCAACAGAAAAAAGTGAAAAAATAAAAAATCTCATCATTGGTGCGGTATTTTTATTAGAACAGATAAAAATAAAAAAAATTGCGTCGAAATTTTCAAATTCGTCTTGAATTAGTATTATGGTTGTGATATAATACAAATTGTATTACTATGCTTTGAGGTGTATGGAGATGGATATCCGGTTTTCCGAGAATACCGAGCCGCTCGTCCCGTCGGCGATAAGGGAGATATTCAAGTCACTGACTGACCCGTCCGTGATCTCCTTTGCTGCGGGCAATCCGTCGCCTCTTTGCTTCCCTTCGGAGCAGTTCCGCCGCTTCTGCGGCGAGATACTCGAGGACGATCCAGCGGCCGCGCTTCAGTACGGCATAACCGAGGGCTACACGCCGCTGCGGCAGGCGCTGCAAAAGCGGTGCAGAACGCGCTTCGGTATCGGCGACGGCAACTCCGTCATCGTGACGACCGGAGGTCAGCAGGGCATAGACCTGACGGCGAAGGTCCTGTGCAACAGGGGCGACACGGTGATCTGCGAGGAGCCGACGTTCATCGGAGCGTTAAACGCGTTCCGTGCGCACGGCTGCAATACCGCAGGCGTGCCGATGCGCGGCGCCTCGATCGATCCGGACGAGCTCGAAGCTGTGATAAAACGCGCCGAGCGGCCTAAACTGATATACCTGATACCTACTTTCCAGAACCCCACCGGCAGGACGATGCCGGAGGACGTCCGCGCTGCGTGTCTGCGCATCGCGGAAAAATACGGGCTTTTGATCCTTGAAGACAACCCGTACGGCGAACTCCGCTTTTCCGGAGAAGACGTGCCGACGATAAAGAGCATGGACAAAGAGGGCAGGGTGATATACTGCAGTTCGTTTTCAAAGATACTGTCGCCCGGTATACGCGTCGGCTACGTTATCTGCCGCGACGACGTCGCCTCTAAGATCGCCGTCTGCAAGCAGGTCAACGACGTGCATACGAACCAGCTGATGCAGATGGTCTGCCACAGGTTCATGACGGACTTCGACCTCGACGCGCATATAAAGCGCATCACACAAATCTATCGCAAAAAAGCCGCTCTGATGATCGGCGCGCTTGATGAAACGTGCGGCGGCGTCATAGAATATACAAGACCGGAAGGCGGTCTGTTCATCTGGGCGTGGCTGCCCGCACTTACAGATCACGACGGTTTTGTCAAAGCTCTCGCCGCAAAAAAACTCGCGGTCGTGCCCGGCAGCACGTTCAGCTGCACGGCGGGCGCGCCGTCGGCGGGCTTCCGCCTGAATTACTCCATGCCGGCGGATGAACAGATAATAAAAGGCGTGGAAATCTTAAAAGACACCGCAAAGGAATTCATATAATGGAAAACGAAAAGAAAAAGACAGTGTTCTCGGGCATACAGCCGTCAGGGAACCTCACGATAGGAAATTACCTCGGCGCTCTGCGCAATTTCTCACAGTTCACCGATGAATACGACTGCCTCTACTGCGTTGTCGACCAGCACGCGATAACCGTGCGTCAGGATCCGGCGGAGCTGCGCCGCCGCACGTACGAGGTGCTCGCGCTCTACATCGCCTGCGGGCTCGATCCGGAGAAGAGCATACTTTACGTGCAGAGCCACGTTCCGGCTCACGCTCAGCTCGGCTGGGTGCTCGACTGCTTCACGATGTTCGGCGAGCTGTCGCGCATGACGCAGTTCAAGGATAAATCGCAGAAAAACGCGGATAATATAAACGCCGGACTTTTCACGTATCCCGTGCTGATGGCGGCGGACATACTGCTTTATCAGGCTGATCTCGTGCCGGTCGGAGAGGACCAGAAACAGCACATCGAGATCACGCGCGATATCGCGAACCGCTTCAACCAGGTCTACGGTCCGACGTTCACCGTGCCGGAGCCCTTCATCAAATCGGGCTCCGGCGCGAAGGTCCAGTCGCTTGCGGAGCCTGAAAAAAAGATGTCCAAATCCGATCCTAACGAAAACGCGGTCGTCCGCGTGCTCGACGACAAGGACACGATGATCCGCAAGTTCCGCCGCGCCGTGACCGATTCCGGCTCCGAGGTGCGCCGCGCCGACGACAAGCCGGGCATCGGCAATCTCATGACGATCTATTCCTGCTTCACCGGCAAGACCGACGAGCAGATCGAAGCGGAATTTGCGGGAAAAGGCTACGGCGATTTCAAGACAGCCGTCGGAGAGGCATGCGCCGCGGAACTCGGTCCGATACAGGAGAAATACAAAAAGCTGCTCGCGGACAAGGCGTATCTTGAATCCGTGATGAAGAACAATTCGGCGCGCGCCGCGTATCTCGCACGCAAGACGCTGTCGAAGGTCTACAGAAAGATAGGGTTTACCTCGGTCTGATGAAAAAGTACAAATCGAAAAAATCAAATGAAGCGACAAAAGGCGTCGCCTTCAAGGCGGCGGCCGCGGTCAGCGCCGTGCTGATAGTCGCGGTGGGCGTTCTGTGCACGTCTCCGTCAAAGGCGGAGGACGCGCCGTATTACGCCGCCCCGCAGACGACGGAGCCCGACGTCGAGGTGACCGTGACGACGGCAGAGCCCGAGACTGTCGCGCCGGAAACATTGTCTCCGATCGATACCTCCGAAGACCCCGTCACGGCGGGCGTCGACACGGAGTCGCCGGACGAGACGACCGTCGGTCAGACGGCCGCCGAGACGACGGCGGAGCCGGTCACGACTCCCGAGACCACGACGGTCACGACGCCTGTGACGACGGCGACGACCACCCCGTCCGAGGGGATCGGCAAACAGATCTACCGCGAATACAACGGCAGACAGTTCGGCGAAAACGAGACGTTCGTCGGCGAGTACAAGACCGACCGCGTCAGCGTCGGCGTCTCGAACGTCCGCGAAGGCGACGTGAGCTATTACATCTGCGATATCGTGATCACGAGCCCGTCCGATTTCCTCACGGCGTTCCCCAACGGCAAGATCTCGCAGGTCGCCTACACGTCGAAGATCGCCGCGTCAGTCGGCGCGGGCTTCGCGGTCAACGGAGATTTCTGCGGACACAGAACTTACGGTATAATAATCCGCAACGGCGGGCTTTACCGCAACAAGAAATCCGACAACTGGGATCTGTGCTATATGAACGCCTACGGCGATCTGATCACGTGCAAAAACGACAAGCAGGACGGCAAGGCGCTCGTCGACGACGGAGTCCTTCAGTCCTGGTGCTTCGGTCCCACGCTCGTCACCGATTACAAGGCGCTGACGAAGGACCAGTTCAACACGCCGGACCTCAGCCGCAGCGCGCATGAACCGCGTACCGCGATCGGACAGGTGGAAGAGCTGCACTATATCATCATAGTCGTCGACGCCATCAGATCCGGCGCGTCGACCGTGGGCGGCGGCATGACGTTTACGGAACTCGCGAAAACGTTCGAGGCGCTCGGCTGCAAGACAGCATACAATCTCGACGGCGGCGGATCCACCGCTCTGTATCTTAACGGCAAGATCATAAACGATCTGTGCATGGGCGGAGAGCGCGCGGTCAGCGACATAATCTATTTGAAATAAACGGAGTAAAAATGGAATTCGACACAAATAATTACGCGGTGCTGATCCCGGCGTATAAACCCGTATACGACCAGATGGTGCCGTTCGTCAATGAACTGCTTCAAAGCTACGACAAAATCGTCTGCGTCGACGACGGCGGCGGCGAGGCATACGCCGACGTTTTCGCGGAGTGCATACGTCTCGGTTGCACCGTGCTGACGCACGAGGTCAACCGCGGCAAGGGCGCTGCGCTGCGCACCGGCATCGCGTACATAATGGACGATATGAAGGACGCTCTGGGCGTCATAACCGCCGACTGCGACGGTCAGCACACCGTAGACGATATAAAGAAAGTGACGGAGGCGCTGTACGAGCATCCGGACGATATGATAATCGGCGGCAGAAAGTTCGACAAGGACGTCCCCTTCCGCTCGAAGGCGGGCAACACTTTCACCCGCATAATTTACAAGCTCGCCACGGGCATTTCCATATACGACACGCAGACCGGTCTGCGCGGCTTCCCGCGCTCGATCCTGCCCGAGTTGTCGAAGCTCGAGGGCGACAGATACGAGTACGAGATGAACATGCTGCTCAAGCTCCGCGACTGGGGCGTCGAGCCGTACGAGGTCACGATCGCCACGATCTATATAAACGAAAACAAGGGCAGTCACTTCAACGCCATGCGCGACGGGCTTCGCATAGGCGCGCGCATATTCAAATACGCCGCCGGAAGCATCGTATCGTTCCTTATTGACTGGCTCGTGTTCCTGCTTCTGATGAAGCTGCTGTTCTCGGGCATGAGCGAGACGCTGCGCTACGCGCTGTCGTACGGCATCGCGCGCGTCGTCTCGTCCGTCGTCAATTATATGTACAACAGACTCGCCGTGTTCGGAGGAAAGAACTACGAGCGCGGAGCCACGGCAAGATATTTCACGCTCGTCGTCGTGGTTATGCTGCTCGGCATGCTCGTGCAGAGGCTCACCGCGTACGTGCCGGGCGGAGACGTAGTGCATTCGATCATAAAATTCGTTTACGACACGGTGATGTTCGTCGTGAACTACGTCGTTCAGCGCGATTTCGTTTTTAAAATCAAAAAGAGAAAGACATAAGTTATTATGCAACTGCTGAAAACCGGCGTACTGTCGTTCCACGGTTTCTTCATCTCGGTGGCGATAGTCGTCATGCTGCTTTACGCGTTCGTATACGCGTCAAAACACAAATTTGACGTCAGCACGCTGATGTATCTGACGCCCGCGGCGATCCTGTTCGGATTTGCCGGCGCGCGCCTGCTCTACGTCACCGTCTGCGATCAGGAATACGTCGATCAGGCGGACAAATGGCGCTTCACGGACGGCGGATACTCGCTTTTCGGCGCCGCCGCCGGAGTCGTTCTGACCGCCGTCGTCTGGTGGCTGATAACGAAACGGAAGCAGAAGCTGCTGCCGCTGTTCGACGTGATCTGCGCGTCCGCCCCGCTCGCGATAGCGATAGGCAGGCTCGGAAGCATATTCTCGATGGACTGTCTCGGCGACGTGGTCGAGAACGACGGACTGCGCTTTTTCCCGATCTCGATCTACAACAACGCCGACGAATCGTTCCACTACGCGATATTCTTCTATGAAGCCGTCTGGTGCGTCGTGATATTCTTCTTCATCATCTACTCGGAGGAGAAGCTGAAGCGGCGCGGCGTCGCCTCATACGTTTTCGCCGTGCTCTACTGCGGTCTGCGCTCCGTGTTCGAGAGTCTGCGCACCGACAGCATGAGCGTCGGTTTCATAATGATCTCGCAGATAATCTCGGTATTCACGCTGATCGGCGTTTTCGTGTGGATGTGCGTGAAGATCTCGCGTCTCACGGGCTTCAAGCCGAAATATCTGATCTCGTACGGGATCTTTACCGTGTCTTTCGTGATCGCGTTTCTGTCGCAGTTCTTCATGTATTCCAACACTAAAGTCCGCAACACAATAATCATGCTGATCTGCTGCATCGTCATGATGGCGGTCGCGCTCTACAACGGAGTCGTCTATATCGATGAATCGAACAAGAAAAAGGCGCGCAAAAAACGTCTGCCGGACAAGACGCGCCGCTTCTCGCGGGTGGCTCCGGCGCAGACAAATAAAGGAAACTGAAACTTATTGACAAAAGGCATTTGATATGCTATTCTGTATTTTGAAATATATAAGGCGGATATTGAAATGAGATCAAGGTTTATAAGGATATGCAGTCTTCTGCTCGTGCTCGCGACAGCGCTCACCGTGATCGGCTGCGCCGGCGGCGGCGAAGATACGACCGCAGGTACGGATGACGTCACCGTCACGGATACTGAGCCCGTAACGGAAGCTCTGACCGACGGCGATACCTCCGTGACCGCTGCGCCCGACACTTCGGCGGAGCCCGATACGGAGCCGGATACCGAACCCGACACCGTCACGGACGCGGCGCCGGTCGACGACACGACTGTCACGGAGACCGTGACCGATACGGAGACCGTGGAGGAGACGACCGTGACCGAAGAGGAGACCACCGCGCCGGAAACGACGACGGCCCCCGAGACCACGACCGTACCCGAGACGACGACGGTACCCGAGACCACCGCTCCGGTGACGACGGCGCACGTCCATTCGTTCAGCGCCTGGAAGGTCACGAAGGCGGCGACCTGTACCGAAAAGGGCTCCGAGGAGCGCAGATGCAGCGGCTGCAACGAGATCGAGATAAGAACGATCAACGCGACCGGACACAAGTCCGTCACCGACGCGGCGGTAGAAGCGACCTGCACGAAGGACGGCAAGACGGCGGGAAGCCACTGCAGCGTCTGCGGCACGGTCCTTTCGCCTCAGACGACCGTCAAGGCGAAGGGCCACTGCTATAACGGAAGTTGGATCGTGACGAAAGCCGCGACCGAGTCCGAGAACGGAGAAGAGGCGAGGGCTTGCTCCGTATGCGGCGAAAAGGTCACGAGAACGCTGACGTACACAGGTGAGAAGACCGCGGCGCCGCTCGTGCTCGGTTCCTCGGCGCTCGGCGGCGGCAGAGTCGTGATATACGGCTCGACCGAACCCGGCTCCACGATCCGCACGGTCGTTGGAGACAGCGTTTCGATCAACAGAAGCAAGGACAAATACTTCTACATAGAAATAGGCGCGGGCGACAGCACGCCCGTACAGCTCTTTGCGACGGCGCCGGGCAAGGCGGAAAGCGACGCGGCGGAGACGACGGTCTCTTCTGCGGGCGGTCAGAATTCCGTATGGGGCGGCAGAGATTCGAGACTGTTCTATATGCCCACTCTCACTTTCCTTACAGAACAAAGAGCCGACGCGAATATCAAATCAAGCATAAACCAGCTGGTGAACTACATCACCAACAAAACGATAAAGGATATCCAGAAAGTCACCGGCAAAAACACCAAGCTCTTATACGTCATCATCCCCGACCCGGCGACGGGTTATTATCAGGAACATTTCCCGTACGTGCAGGATTACGTACAGGATCCGTCGACCTCGCTTATGGAAGCGTTTATGTCGGCGATCAACGGAAAGCACAAGGACGTTTACGGCATAGACCTGATGCCGACGATGCGCGCTCACAAGGATGAATTCATCTACTTCTCGACGGATACGCATTATACCGAGCTCGGCGCGTATTACGCCTATCTTGAAATAATGAAGACCGTCAAAAATGATTATCCGAACGTAAGGGTCCGCACGACGGAAAACGGCGACTACACGATCGAATATAAAGACGTCCCGGGCGGCGATATGTGCGGCATGGCGGGTCTTGGTATGAACGAGGTCGTGCCGTTCTTCGTGGCGAATTTCGAGGACACCGGCTCGTTTTACGTGTCCAAGCGCAAAGACGGCATCAAATCCGCGGGCTTCGGCCCCGGCAACTGGTCGAGATATTCCTCGATCTCCGGAACCAACCCCACGGCTTATTTCCTGGGCGACTCCTACGGCTGCTACATCTTGCCGTTCATCGGCGCCAACTTCTCGAAAGTCTGGACGAACGAGGGAGTCCTCTGGAACTACAGTCTTGATAAAAACATACTCGCGAAGAACAAACCGGATTACGTCATACTGCTCGTATGCCAGAGAAACGTCGGATCGAATTTCATGGGCAACACCCTGGCAAGCTTTTCGATGAGCGTTTCGGGATTCTGATAAGAAGGCGGAAAAAATGAAGATCACATACAGGATTGCCGCGGCGGTCATCGCCGCAATGATGCTTTTGCCGCTCGTATCGTGCGGCGGCAAACCCGAAGACACCTCGACCGGGCCGGTGACGGCGGCGCCCGACACGACGACCGCGGCGCCCGACATGGCGACCGTGACGGAGACCGAGACGGAGCCGGAAACGGAGCCTGTGCCGCTCGAGCCGACGGCGCCTCCGACCGTGGAGGGCACGGCGGCGGTATCGTCCGAGCGGACTATAATCTACGGCAGCGCAGAGCCCGATTCGGTGATCCGCACCGTAATAAACGGAGAAGAGGAATCGAACCGCTGCAACAGCTGCTACTTCTATATCGAAGTCAACGCCGCCGAGCCGTCCGAGGTGTCGCTGTACGCGACGGCGCCCGGAAAAGCCGAAAGCGAAAAGACGACGGTGCAGATAACGCCGCAGAACGAGGACAAACCCGTATTCGGCGGCAGGAACTCGAGAATTTTCTACAGTCCCACGCTCGGCTTCATGTGGGGCAACGCGGCGGATATCTCGTCGCTTGACGCCCTTTCGGCTTATATCTGCAACAAGACCGTGCCCGAGATCCAGAAGGCGACCGGCAAGGAGACGAAGATAATCTACGCGATCATCCCGGACCCCGCCACGGCGTATAAATCAGAACAGAGACAGTATATAGCCGACGCGCTCCCTTATAATTTCACGTCGGCAATGGAGAGCTTCGTTTCAAAGATCGACGGCTGCCACAAGGACGTTTACGCGCTCGATCTGCTGTCGGTCATGCGCGCCCATCTTGACGACCGCATCTATTTCAGCACCGATACGCACTATACCGAATTCGGCGCGTATTACGCTTATCTTGAAATAATGAAGACCGTCAGAAAAAGCTATCCCGACGCGAAGGTGCGCACGGTAGAGGACGGCGACTACACGGTCGAGTACATCGACGTGAACGGTGGAGACCTCTGCGGGATGGTCGGGCTCGCGATGCGCGAGGTCGTGCCGTTCTTCATAGCTAACTTCGAAGACACCGGAACTTATTACGTGTCGAAGCGCAACGACGGCATCAAATCCGCGGGCTTCGGTCCGTCGAACTGGACGAGGAACTCGTCGCTGAAAGAATCGTCGAATCCCACGGTTTACTTCTTGGGCGACTCTTACGGCTGCTACATCCTGCCGTTCATCGGCGCGAACTTCTCGAAGGTCTGGACGAACGAGGGAGTCCTCTGGAGCTACGGCCTCGATAAGAGCTTACTTGAGCAAAACAAACCCGACTACGTCATACTGCTCGTATGTCAGAGGAACGTCGGCCCCGATTTCACAAGCAACGTCGTGGCCAACTTCTCCATGAGCGTCGCCGGATTCTAAGGAAGGATACAGAAACGAAATGAAAATCAGGATCAGGATATTCGCGGCGCTGCTCGCGCTGCTCACGGTTCTTCCTATCGTATCTTGCACCACGGACGGCACGGAGACCGTGACGCCTCCCGTTGTGACGGAGGAAGATTTGTCGAGCTTCGCCGGCTCCGTGACCGAGCCGGATACGGAACCGTACACTGAACCGGATACGACGATCCCGGCGACGACCGAGGAGCCGGCGCCGGTCACTGACGAGGAGACTACCGCGCCCGTAACCGAGGAGGAGACTACCGTGACGGAGACGGAAACGACGACGGATGAGGAGACGA
>JAFZRM010000118.1 GCA_017619885.1 Clostridia bacterium
CCACCGCTGTTCGCGGCGGGGAACCCCGGCACCACCCCCTTACCCCCGCCATCCCCCCAACATCTGTTGGGGCTTTTGACAACGGGTCGTCGAGGGCGCCGACCCCTACGGTCCTTCTCGGCGAAGCCATATCGAACGCGACGCTGTGCGGCGCGTATCTAGAGTTTTGCGATAAGCAAAACATATCGAATCGTCGTCAGACGATATATCGACTCGTTATTCTGTCGATATATATTCCTTGCGGAATATTCGAAATACAGCCCTTACGGACTAGCCCTTACGGACTAGCCCTTACGGACCAGCCCTTGCGGACCAGCCCTTGCGGGCTGTTCGATATGTTTGATTGCGCAAACAAGAATGATTCCGCACAGCGCAAAAAAAGCCGGCGTGCGCCGGCTTTTTCAGCCGTTTATTCCGACGTATCCGCTTTCGTTTATCAGCCGCTGCCCTTCGGGCGACAGGATAAAGTCGATCAGCGCTTTTACGTTTTCATTGCCGTTGTCTTTTCTGTATATCGCGTAAAACGTCGTTATCACCGGATATTGCCCGGATCTGATGTTTTCCTCGCTCGGATAAACGCCGTTAAGAGATATCATTTTCACTCCGCTGTTGCTGACCATTCCGGTCATATAATACCGGAACGAGTAACCTATCGCCGCGCCGAGATATGAGGTAAGACGTTTGTCCGCGATGGTTTTATCCTTCATAAACGCTTCCATCGCAGTCTGGCTTCCGCTGCCGGCGAGCCGCGTCATCGGGTTTATATATCTGTCGGCGCCGCCAACCTCGGACCATTTTGAGTATTCTCCCGCGTAAATGCCGCGGATCTGCTCGCAGCTGAGATCTTCGACGGGATTATTTGCGTTTACGAAGAAGACGAACGCTTCAAGCCCGATCGGGACGAATTCCAGCTCAACGCCCTGTTCATCCGCGTATTTCTGCTGTTCCGCCGACGGCTTGGTGCAGAAAAAGACGTCCGTGTCGCCGTCGACTACGGCCTTATAGCCTCTGACGGTGTTTTTGTACTGCATGGCGCTGTCGGCGGCGAAGTTTTCACCGTAGTAGTTGTCGTCGGAGAATACGCCGCCCTCGTACGTCACGCAGCCTTCCGGATAAATCGCGTTGATGAACGACGCGTACACCGGCACGAGCGCCGCTGCGCCGTCGAGCACGGGCAGATCGCCGCCGAGCTTCACATCCGTCTCGACCCGGGCAAGCTCCGAGCCGTTCTCAAACGGCAGGTATTTACCGACGTCGACCATCTTCGGATTCGATCCCGAGCTGTAATTGTTGCCGCAGCGGCGCGTGACGAGCACGTATAACGCCGCGTTGTACGACGCGAAAAGCGCGACGACGGCGAAAATCGCCGCGATCCGCAGCGCGGTTTTCCTCTTCTGCATCACCATATCTCCTTTGAAATAAAGTAGATTATGGAGCTGTGCTCATACGCGTACATCGCGTAAATTGCGTGCGCGACCGTCAGGACCGCACAAACGATGACGACCGCCAGTATGATCCTGACGAATACTTTCCTGCTCATAGTCTCACCGTCACATATGCGCGACCGCGATATAAAGCATCGCGATAAGGACCGCCGCGACCGCGGCAGTAACGCCGAGGATTACAGAGGAGATGATAAGATGCACTTTAAGCGTCGGGCGGCGCGCGGCGAGACCGCCGGTCGCTCCGTTCTTAAGCTTTACGCCGGATATTATGAAAAGGATCAGGCTCACGGCGAAATACGCGACGGCAAGCGCCGGGACGCCGAACATAAAGAACATCTCAATTATCAGCAGTATATCGGAAGACGACATTTCGATCTCCTTTCGGGTTTTACAAAATCCGCCCCGTTGCAAGCGGGGCGGGATTTAATATCAGTCGACGAGGTTGAACGCTTTCTTCAGATCGGAGATTTCGCTTTTTGAGATGTGGACGATATCTCCGATCGAGGTCGAGTTGAGTATGGAATGAGCGGTCGATTCAAGCACTTCCATGCGGTCGAACGCCTGAAGCAGCGTAGAGCCGGTCACTATGACGCAGTCGTTCTGGAAGATCAGCGCGGGGCGGTTCGGCGCGAAGGAATGCGCCACGCCGACAGCGTCGGAATAGATCGTGGAGAACGGCAGTTTTTCGATGTCGCGCAGCAGGATGTAGCTTTCCGGTATCGTGCGCGGATCGAAAACGGCGTCGGTCACGGCGAAAGCCATAGCGTGCGGCGGATGCGCCAGAAGTATGGCGTTGATGTCCGCGTTCTCGCGGTAGATCAGGTCGTGAGCCTGTACGGCGCGGGACGGGATCTTTCCCTGTTCCTTCATGCCGCCTTTGATGCGGACGAGGTCTTCGGGCTCAAGATACGCGCGGTCGCGGCCGAACGGGGTGATTATGAAGCTGCCGTCGGACAGACGCACGGAATAAGTGCCGTGAGTCGCCGTAAACAGTCCCTGCTTGTAGGAACGGCGGATGAGCTTGATCATCTCGCGGCGAGCCTCAAGCTCCTCGGACGAGTGGCTGTTCGGGACGAAATCGTCCATGAGCAGATGAAAACGCGTTTCGGAAATGTTGATCGCCTCGGGGGAGAGATGCTTGACTCCGCCGAGCTTTGAAGCGTAGATCTCGAGGTTTGCGGAATAATCTATCGTCTCGAACATCATGAAAGCGGCGAACATGTCGGCGGCGCCGATGCAAACGCCGTGATTTTCGAGCAGTACTATGTCAAAACCCTTTGAGAACTCCTCGCCGATGTTGGCGCCGAGCTGCTCGGATCCGGGGACCGCGTATTTTGCTATGGATATACGGCTGCAGGTCTTGCGGACCGTGGGGATGAGATCGAGATCGGGGAGTTTGCGCGCTATCGAGAAAGCGACGAGTGCCGGGGGATGCGCGTGAAGGACCGCGTGGATGTCCGGACGTCTTCTGTAGACCGATTCATGGAAAGGAAGCTCGCTTGACGGCTTGTGGTTGCCTATGACCTGGCCGTCGGGCTTGACGCAGACTATATCGTTTCTCGTAAGCGTTCCCTTGTCTACCGACGCGGGCGTGATCCAGATGTTGCCGTCCTTATCCTGTATGGACAGGTTGCCGCCGGAGGTGGTGGTGAGGCCCTTGTCGTATATGCGCTGCATGAACATTACGAGCTGGTCAGCCGGATGCATATAAGCGATATTCATATATTTTCCTCCTTGTATATAAATAAGGCAGAGTTCTGCCGTTTTTTTTACGGTATCGAAAAGCATTCGATATCAAACCAATATCATATCACGTAAATATGAACTTTTCAAGCGTTATTGTTTTGTCAGTTGACGTTTTTTGTTTCCGAACTGTGTTTTGCGCAAAAAAACCGCGCCGCGGGTTGAAAAACCGGATTATTCGTGATATAATAAAAAAATCAGAAAATCGTGAGACTTTTTGCGCCTCTTGCAGGGTTATATATTACGTAAGCGCTTACAAACGGAGGAATACGGTGACAAAACAGGAGTTTTCGTCAAGGCTGCAGACGTGCCGCAAAAGACTTTTCATAGCCGCGCTGTCTGTCACCGGAAACAGGGAAGACGCCGAGGACGCGGTCTCAAACGCGACCCTGCGCGCCTTGAAAAAATACGAAGGATTTGAACAGACAGGCAAATTCGACGCGTGGATGCTGAAGATCACGGTAAACGAGGCGAAACGCCTGCGTTCCCGCACGCGTTATTACGAAAATATCGACGAGCTTTACGACTGCTTCGCCGACGACGGCGGAGCGGAGGGGAACGCCGCGTTTTTCGATATGCTCTCGTCCGCCGGGCTCGGCGGGCGGTGCAGGGATATTTTCATAATGAAGTTCCTGTACGGCTACACGCTGCCGGAGATAGCGGAGCTGACGCACAGACCGCTTGCCGCCGTCAAATCCGAGTATTACAGAGGCCTTGACAAGCTGAAAAAGCAGGAGGGGATCGAATGAAATACGACGAAAAGGATTACGCGTATATAGAAGAGATAACGGAAAAAAGGTTCAAGAGCCTCGAGCGCTCTGTCGTATGCGACGCGCCGCGGACGACGCTGGAACCGGCGCGGCGCTCGGGCGGCGGCAGGATCGCGCTGAAGATACTGTCCGGGGCGGCCGTGGTCGCGCTGTTTTTCGGGATGTATCTCGGCATCCGCTACGTCAGCGAGCGCGGCGGCATATCCGCCGGGGTTGATACTGGGCTGTCGAACGGGACCGCCGCAAACGACCCCGATTTCCCGTATGAAAAACCGGCCGTGACGAAGAACGAAGCGGAGGAGATGGACGCGCTGCTGAACGAGATCTGCCGCGCCGTTTACACCTCGCAGGACCCGGATCTGAAAACCTCGCACGCCGATCTGCTGAAGCGCGCCGCCGCGTGGGGCGTGAAGATAATAGAGCCGGCGGTGAAAAAGCTTGAGGAGAACAGAGCGTCGGACGGACCCGGCACGCAGGATATCCGCAGGCTCGATACGGCGCTCGCCGATATCGTGCGGCAGATAATAGACGATAACGGCGAGACCGGGTTTTATAACGATATGAAACAGCGGTACGCCGACGCGATCCCGGAGGGCGCGACGTACGAGCAGCTGTATTCGCTTCTCGGACTTTCGGAGCTTGCCGGACAGATAAACGAGGCGATGGATCTTGTCGGCGTGAACGAAGAAGCGAAGTATTTGAACGCAACGAAGATAGAACGCTCGGAATTCGTCTGGGAGCTGACGACGGCGGACAACGACGTCGTGCGGATATATCCGCGCAGGATCTTCGGTGAAAAATACCCGGTCTGTCTGTACTTTTACGACGTCGTAAACGGCATACGCGAGAATGAAACGACTCCGGCAGTAACGACCGACAACGCAAATACGGACGACGAGGCGGAACGCGAACTGCTGCTTGACATAATCTCGGACCTTTGCGTGCAGATATCCGCAGGATCGCAGACGGAAAACGTCATTGAAGTTGCGCGGATGCTCGAGCTGCCCGATCTGCGGTCGTTTTACTCCGAGCTGTCGACAGTACAGGACGCAAAGCGTGAGCTGAAATCGCTCGTCAAGAAGTATGCGCTAATAGCGAACAATTACGAGCGGCCGGAACAAACCGACGCAAGCAATGAAAAAAAGGATCTTCTAGAACACGTAAAGAGGATATGCGATTGGCACGGCGTCGACGATCGGACGGTCTTGCAGACGGCGGAATCGCTCGGGGAAGACGATCTCGCGACTTTTGTCGACGGCCTCGAGCCGGTCATAGATGACAGGGCGGCGCTTAAAAGCTATCTGAAAGAATGGTCGAAAAAAGCGCAATAAAATAAAACCGATACAAAACTCCCGCACGCCGGTATACCGCAGCTAAATTCGCCCGTTGGGCGAGCTGAATTGACCTCCGGTCAGCTAAATTCGCCCGTTGGGCGAGCTAAATTCGCTGACGCGAGCTGAAAGAGGCGAATTTAATTTAGCTGAAGCCGTCAGGCTTCAATTTAGCTGCGAGCGAATGCGAGCAATTTAGCTCGTATTTAATTCATTTGAAAGAGAATAACCCACTGTGACACTTTCTGAGACGGAAAAATATCACGGTGGGTTTGTTTCTTCTTTATGCGTTTTCCCTATGCGGGATTTTTTTACTTTTCCTGATCCTTATCAGCCTTCTTTTTGCGTGATAATGATCTTTTGTACGCCTTTTCGTATTTTTTCAAAGTCGATCTGACGTCTGCCAGCGCCGAGACGGTCCCGTACAGGAGCGCGGCGAATATCGCGCCGACCACGGCGACGGCGCCGAGGATCAGAGCGGAGGAGACGGCGCTGCCGAAATCGAGCGACGATACGAAAACGTAGACGACCGTACCGCCGATCGCGCCCGCGATCAAAAGGATCACGGCGCCGATGACGCAGTCTTTGACGAACTCGAGCTTTTTGTCCTCGTACTCCCGGCGGCTGACGTGCTCCGGGACCTCGGGCTCCTCCGCCGCTTTGATTTTGCGGGCAATGGATCTGCCGTATGTCACGGTGCGGCGGCCTGCGGCGAAGTTTTCCTCGCCCTCCTCGAGATGATCGTGCAAAAGCTGAGTTTCCGCGGCGTCGAGCTTCCCGTCGCCGTCAATATCGAAGATATCGAATGAAAAATCGTTGTCTTCCGGCATATGATCACCTCTTTAAAGACGTCAGTTTGGCGCTTTGCGGTATCAGTACAGCTTCGCGCCGGCGGGGATGTGGGGATCGACCTGGAGCAGGTGGAGCTTTTCTTCGTCGCCTTCCTTATGGACGGCGGAGATGAGCATGCCGCAGGATTCTATTCCCATCATCGCGCGGGGCGGCAGATTCGTTATCGCTATACAGGTCTTGCCGATCAGCTGCTCCGGCTCGTAGAACGCGTGTATGCCGGAGAGGATCGTACGGGGCGTTCCCGTTCCGTCGTCAAGCGTGAACTTCAGAAGCTTCTTCGACTTCGGCACGGCCTCGCACGCAAGGACCTTGACCGCTCTGAAATCGGACTTTGCGAAAGTCTCAAAATCAACGTAGTCTTCGAATAACGGCTCGATCTGAACGTTTGAAAAATCGGGTTTTTCAGCCGATATGATCGGCGCGCCTTCGATCACCGGAGCGGTCGCCGCCTCCTGCGCGGCCCTGCAGGCCTCCTGAGAGGGGCAGGTAAAGCAGGCGCACTCTGATTCTGCGGGCACATTGGACGCTTCCGATCCGGTCTTCTGAGATTTCATCGTCGGGAAGAGAAGCACGTCGCGGATCGCGGGGGATCCGGTGAACAGCATGCAGAGCCTGTCGATGCCGTAGCCGATGCCGCCCGTAGGGGGCATGCCTATCTCAAGCGCGTTCAGGAAGTCCTCGTCCGTGTGGTTTGCCTCCTCGTCGCCGGCGGCGGCTAACGCGTCCTGCTCGGCGAAGCGCGCGCGCTGGTCTATCGGGTCGTTCAGCTCGGAATACGCGTTGCACATCTCCCAGCCGTTCATGTAGAACTCGAAACGCTCGACGTATTCGGGATCGTCGGGCTTGCGCTTTGTGAGCGGCGAGATCTCGACCGGATGATCCATAACGAACGTCGGCTGGATCAGATGCTCCTCGACGAATTCTTCAAAGAACAGATTCAGTATATCGCCCTTCTTGTGTCTTTCCTCGTACTGCACGTGGTGCGCCTTTGCGAGTTCTCTCGCCTCCTCAAGCGTCTTTACCTGTCTGAAATCGACTCCGGCGTACTGTTTGACGGCGTCGAGCATCGTGATGCGGGCAAACGGCTTTTCAAGATCCATTTCGACGCCGTTGTACGTGATGATCCCGGTGCCGAGCACTTCGTGCGCTACGTGGCGGAACATATTTTCCGTCAGATCCATCATGCCGTGATAGTCCGTGTACGCCTGATAAAGCTCCGTAAGCGTGAATTCGGGGTTGTGGCGCGTGTCGAGGCCTTCGTTTCTGAAAACGCGTCCGATCTCGTAGACTCTTTCAAGTCCGCCGACGATGAGCCGCTTCAGATAAAGTTCGAGCGATATGCGCAGACGGAAATCCTCGTCAAGCGCGTTGAAATGCGTCTCGAACGGTCTCGCGGCGGCGCCGCCGGCGTTCGAAACGAGCATGGGCGTCTCGACCTCGATGAAGCCGAGCCCGTCGAGATAACGGCGGATCGAGCTTATGATCTTTGATCTCTTTATAAACGTGTCTCTTGACTCGTTGTTCATTATAAGATCAACGTAACGCTGACGGTAGCGCGCGTCGGTGTTCGTCAGCCCGTGGAATTTTTCGGGCAGCGGACGCAGGCTCTTCGAAAGCAGAACGACTCTCGTCGCATGGATCGACGGCTCGCCGGTCTTAGTGGCGAAAACCGTGCCCTCGATGCCGACTATATCGCCGATATCGGTCTTTTTGAATTCGGCGTACGCCTCCTCGCCTATATTGTCGCGCGCGACGTACGCCTGCACGGTGCCCTTCAGATCCTTTATGTGGCAGAAAGACGCCTTGCCCATTATGCGCTTCGACATGAGTCTGCCGGCGACGGTCACGCTCTGACCGTCAAGCGTTCTGAAAACGCCGTTCTCCGCATCATAGTCAGACGTTATGTCGGTGCTGTGATGCGTGACGCCGTATTTCGTTATGACGAACGGATCTTTGCCCGCGGCCTGCAGATCGGCAAGCTTCTGGCGGCGTACCGCGAGAATGTCGGACAGATCCTCCGTGTTGTTTGTCAGTTGGTTATCGTTCATGACTTCAGTCCTTGCTCTTTTCTATTTTTTCGATTATGATGGTGAGATCGCGTCTGGGAAGGTGTACGGTCACTCTGTCGCCGACTTTGGCGCCGATTATCGCCTTGCCTATCGGCGAGGTGTCGGAGATCTTGTTCGCGAACGGATCGGCCTCGGTCGAACCGACGAGCATATACTCTATCTTCTGATCCTTGTCAACGTCTTTGACGGTGACGGTGACGCCGACGCTGACTCTGTCGTGAGTCACGTCGTCGGCGGAGACGAGGTGTACGTGCTTGAGCATCTCCTCAAGCTCCGTAATCCTGCCCTCGACCTGCGCCTGCTCGGTCCTCGCTGCTTCGTATTCGCTGTTTTCGGAAAGGTCTCCGAATTCTTTCGCGGTCTTTATCGCATCCTTGACTTCCTGCTTCTTTACCGTTTTCAGGTAATCGAGCTCGTCTGTCAGTTTTTTCAATCCTTCTTCAGTTACCGTAATTTCGTGCATGGTGTGCTCCTCTTATTATTTTTCTTTTATAATCTCGATCGCTCTTCTGAGCTGATCGTCGGTTTCGTACGTAAGTTTATAGAAGTTTATTTTTTTCGACGCTTCGGAAAGCTCCACGACCTCGTCGGGCGTGATGCCCTTGCCCTCGAAGTTGTCGGACTTCGGCGGGTAGTAGTGCTGCATCGAAATATACACGACCGATCCGTCGCTTAGCGCGTACGGCGCGGTCACCGTGCCTTTGCCGTAAGTCTGCGTCCCTATCACCGTCGCGTAATCGTAATCCATAAGCGCGGAGGTGAACAGTTCGGCGGCTGAAGCCGTGTTGCCGTTGACTATGACGAGCATCGGCATGCTGACGCACGACGCGTCGGATGAAAGCGACGTCCATTTGCCTTCCGCGTCGACCATTCGGACGACGTCACCCTCGGGCAGGAGGTAATCGAGCACGGATCTCACGGAGGAGAGAAGACCTCCCGGGTTGTTCCTCATGTCGAACACTATCCTGTCGCAGCCCGCGGCCTGCGCGTTGCTTACAGCCTCTTTCAGTTCGTCGGGCGTGTTTTCGTGGAAGCTCGATATCGCGATCACTGCGATGTTGCCGTATTGGGTGAATTTCACCGTGTTCGCGGTCACCGTGTCGCGCACCGGCTCGACCGTCAGCGACTCGGCGTAACCCTCGCCGCGGCGCAGCGTCAGCGTGACCTTCGATCCTTTTTCGCCGCGCACGGCGTTTATCGTGTCGTCGAAGCCAAGCTCTGCGACGTTTCTGCCGTCGACACCGACTATCAGGTCGCCCGGCTCGATCCCGGCTTTTTCAGCGGGGGAGTTCTCATAGACCGACAGCACCTCGACCGCGAGGTATTCGGTGTTCCAGATCACAGACACGCCGATGCCGTCCGTGCGGGAGTTCAGCCCCTCGACGTATTCGTCGTATTCGCTGCGGGTCATGTAGTTGCCGTATTTATCGCCGGTGCCGAGGATGTAACCCTCGACGAGCCCGTCGATCAGCGCGTTTTCGTCTATTTCGTTGATATAATATTTGCGGTAGATCTGGTCGAGCTGCGACAGCTTGCTGTCGGCAAAGCGGTCCTGCTCGATCGTCGCGAGTTTGTTGTGATAGCTCTGACGGACGGCGAGGAACGTTATCTGAGACGCGAGCACCGCCGCGGCGAGCGCCGCGATGACCGCCGCGAAGAGCGGTATCCTGCGCGTCTTCTTCTCGGGCTCCTTTTCGGGCGCCTCGGCCTTTTCCTCCGCCTGTGTCTTATCTGCCGCCGTTGTTTCCTCTGATGCTTTCGCGGTGTCGTCCTCCGGCATATCCGGAGAGGTCTGTTCCTCCGGCACCGCGTTTTCGTCGTATTCGGACATTTTTCGGACAGTTTCCTTTCGTTTTATCGTGTGAAAATATATAATTGACGGACGCGGCTTTACAGCGCCGCGCCCGTTTTTTCGTTTTATGCTTTTGTCAGACCTTATACGTGGTCCTTCTCGGATTGTTCAGGTTGTCGTATCTCGGACTGTCGTTCTTTCTCAGCTCGTAGATCTTTTTGAAGTACAGCATCGGATCTTCTCTCGTCCTGCCGTCTTCCTGAATGATCTCGAAATGGAGGTGGTTGCCCGTGCTGTCTCCGGTCGTTCCCACGAGCGCTATTACGTCGCCCTGCTTTACCTTGTCGCCGACCTTGACGAGCAGCTTGGAGGCGTGCGCGTAAAGCGTGGTGTATCCGTCGTCGTGAAGGATCATTACGTAGTTGCCGTACGACGACGAGTATTTCGCCGTGATGACCTTGCCGGAACGGGAAGCGTAGATGTTAGTGCCGCGCGCGGCGCCGAGGTCCACGGCTTTATGGAACCTGATGCCCGATGAAAGCGGACTCGGTTCGTAACCGAACCAGCCGGTGATCCGGAAGGAGTTCATCGGCAGCGGCCACAGATAACCGCCGTTGCCGTACGCTGCGGCGTTCAGCTCCGCCTGTCTCGCTCTCGCGGCGGCCTCCTGATCGGCGGCGGCCTGCTGTGCCTCCTCGCGGGCTCTTCTCGCGGCTTCCTCCGCCTCTCTCTTTTTGCGTTCCTCTTCTTCTTTGCGTTTGCGTTCTTCCTCGAGTTTGCGCTGACGCTCCTCCTCGGTCTTTATCAGCGCGGCCTCTTCCTCTTTTGCGCGGGCGATCTGCTCGTTCAGCGCCTTCTCGGCTTCCTCGCTCGTTTCGAGGACCGCCTCGTATTCGAGCTGATCGGCTTCGAGCTTGATTATGTATTCAAGCTTCTGGATCTTCAGCTCTTCCGCCTCGGCGAGCTGAATATCGAGCTGTTTCGCGTATTCTTCCTTTTCGGATTTGAAGACGTTCAGGTCGTACAGCTGGCTTTCGTGCTTCGTTATGGTATTTTCAAGGTTCTGAATCAGGTGTTCCTGATAATCCATCAGCGTTCCGATGTAGTGGATGTTCGACAGAAAGTCGGACAGGGAAGCGGAGTGGAGCAGAAATTCCACCGTCTTGAAATCGGAGCTGCCGGCCTCGTAGTCGTAGCGCAGGAATTCCACGATCGAATTCTCCTGCGTTACGAGGTCTTCCTCGGTCTCACGGATCTCCTCCTCCTTGAGCGCGATAAGCTCCGCGTACGCCTCGACGAGCTCCTGCGTCGTCGTTATCTCGTCGTTGAGCTCGGCGATCTTTTCGATCAGATCGTTTTTCAGCTCCTCGGTCTTTTCGATCTCGCTCTTAATCTCCTCGATCCTGTTCCGGGCGCTTTCGGAAGCGTTCTTTTTCTGTTTGAGCAGGTTCTGCAGAGCGCTTATTTCATTTTGTTTGGCTTTGATCGCGTCGTTCGTGACTGCCGCCCCGGGTATCACCGTGAATACCGATACGGCGGCGAGCAGCGCGAGCAGCAGCGAAACCATCCTGCAGATTTTTTTCATGTGACCCCTTTCCGGACTTGATCCTTAAATCAGACTTTGATGTATTTGGAAAGCGATATCTTGGCTCCGATATAGCTCGTTATGAATCCGAGCACAACGAATCCGAGCGCGACCCAGTACCAGACCTGGGAGAACGGGATTATCGTTATTATGCCGGCGGTCGAGGCGTCGGAGGTGAGCAGTCTGATCATGTAGTCGTACGTCAGAAACTGCAGACCGAACGCGATCACCGCCGAGATCAGGCCCGTGATGAACGACTCCATCATGAACGGGAACGATATGAACCAGCCCGTCGCGCCTATGTATCTCATTATCTCTATCTCTTCCCTGCGGGCGGCTATCGCCATCCTGACCGTGTTCATGATTATGACGATCGAGATGAACACGAGCACGATCATGAAACCGCCGAAGATCCAGAGAATCGTATTCTTCAGTTTTTCAAGCGTGTTAGCGGTCTCTATCCTGTCGGAGACCGTGCGGAATTCGGGAAACTCGTTCTTGTTGCGCAGCGTGAACAGCAGATTCGTCGCGTCCTGGTCGCTGCCGGAATACGTTATCGTGTAGACCTCGAAGAACGGGTTGTTCTCCTCGTTGAAGTGGTCGAGCAGCTGCGGATGCTGGGCGTATTTCTCGCGCATCAGCTGAAGCGCCTCCTCGCGTGAGGTGAACTCTACGCTGTCGACGTTCGGCAGCTCGGTGAGACGCGTCTGCAGCTCCGCGTACTGCTCGTCGGGCAGCTTGTCGTAGTTGCACATGCAGACGATCTCGTTCAACTCGTTCAGCGAATGCAGATTTACGTAAAGGTTGTAGATTATCAGCCCGAAGCTGCCGGAGATCAGCATGCAGGAGGTCAGAATGAGCACGGACGCGAGCGACATCAGGCCGTTTCTCGAAAAGCCCTTGAAGCTGCGGCTCATCAGATATGAAAGACTGTATCTTCTCATCTCAGCCCTCCTCTCCCTCGGTCGCCGTATCCGACACTATCCTGCCGCGTTCAAGCTTAATGATGCGCTTGTGGGCGTAGTTGGATATCAGCTTCACGTCGTGCGTGATGACGAGCACGGTGCGCTTGCCGTTCTCGCCGAGCGAGACGAGCAGGTCCATGACCTCGCGGCTCATCGCCGGCGACAGGTTCGCCGTTGGCTCGTCGGCGATAAGTATCTTCGGGTTGTTGACGAGAGCCCTCGCGAGCGCCGTACGCTGCTGTTCGCCGCCGGAGATCTCGGGCGGGAAGTGATCGGCGCGCGCCGAGATGTCGAGCATCGAGAGCACGAGGGGCACCGTTCTTCTTATATTCTTCGACGATTTGCCGAGGACGCGCATCGCGAACGCAACGTTCTCGTAGACCGTGAATTTCGGGAACAGTCTGTAATCTTGGAAATCCATACCGATCTTGCATCTGTAATCCGGTATTTTCCTCTTGCGGATCTTTTTCAGATCCACGCCGTCGACGAGCAGCGTGCCGGACGTCGGGACCTCCATGCGCGTGAGCAGGCGCATGAGCGTCGTTTTACCGGAGCCGTTCTCGCCGACTATGAAGACGACTTCACCGTCGTCGATCTTGAGATTCACGTCGTTTAACGCGATCACCGTGGTGTCGCGCGTCGCGGATCTGTATGTCTTTGTAACGTGTTTGAATTCTATCATGTCAGTCCTTTACGCAGATCAGAATTTGACCGGTTTGCTCGAAAGGTACTTTTTGACCATGAGCGCGACCTTGAACGTGATGGCGTCGTCGAACTCCCTCAGATCGAGTCCCGTCATCTTCTTGATTTTTTCGAGTCTGTACACGAGCGTGTTCCTGTGCACGAAAAGCTTTCTCGAGGTCTCGGAGACGTTGAGGTTGTTCTCAAAGAAGCACTGTATCGTTTGAAGCGTCTCGCGGTCGAGCTGATCGAGGGATTCCTTCTTGAATATCTCGTGTAAAAACATCTCGCACAGCGTCGTCGGCAGCTGGTAGATGAGCCTGCCTATGCCGAGGTTCTCGTACGCCACGATGTCTTTCTCGGTGTCGAACACCTTGCCGACCTCGAGTGCGACCTGCGCTTCCTTGAACGAGCGGGCGAGATCCTTGACGCCGTCCGCCGCCGTGCCTATGCCTATCGCGACCTTCGTGTAGAACTCCGACTGGATCGTGTCCGAGATCTGGCGCGCGAGATTGAATATGTCGGCGGGATCGTAATTCGGTCTGACCTCTTTGACGAGCACTATGTCGTGTTCGCCTATGCTGATGACGTAGTCCTTGTTCTTGTCGGGGAACATTCCGGCGACCATGTCGAACGGCACCGCGTCGGCGCGCGAAAGGAATTTGATCAGCATGACGACTCTGAGCACGTCCGTGCTGAAGTGAAGCTCTTTCGACTTGATATAGATGTCGGACGGCAGGATGTTGTCGAGTATAATGTTTTTGATGAACGAGCTCTTGTCGTATTTCTCGTCGTAAAGATTCTTGATGTTGTTGAGCGACACCGCAAGTATGCCGCAGATCTTCTCCGCGGTCTTGTCGTCGCCCTCGGCGAACACGGCGTATTCCGCTTTCGCGGCGGTGCCGATCGGACGGTACGTGTAGCCGTTGACGCAAACGGTCTCTGAGGTGTACGCAAGCTCGTCTTTCACCCCGCGGCGGATCTCACCAATGCGCACGAGCTCGGAGCAGGATATGACGGCCCCGTTCTCATCGATGACGCCAATGGTACGGTCTACTACGTCCTTCATCTGGTGTATTATGCTTTGAAAAAGCCTGTTTGACATTTCTTTGACCATTTCCTTTTCAGATTTGTGTATATTTTAAATGATATTTTACTGCGCGATTTAATCAAATTCAATATAATACACAAAATTTTTTATAAACTTTTATATTTGACCCCCGCTTTTTTGGATGTTTTGACGAAATTCAGCCGAATTCGTATCCGATGCAGGACATCACGTAGACCGGCGCCGTCTCGCATCTGAGGATGCGCGGGCCGAACGTCACGGGCGTCATCAGCCGCTCGACGGCGAGCCGGCGCTCGCGCGGCGCCCAGCCGCCCTCGGGACCGATGAAGACGCTGATCGAGTCGCCCTCGAAGCCCCTGAGCACGCGGGAGAGAGGCGTTTCCCGCTCGTCCTCGTCGCAGAAGATACGCAGACCGTCAGCCGAAGCGACGGCGTCGGTGAAATTTACCGCCGGCGTGATCTCCGGTATGATCCCGCGCCCGCTTTGCTGTGCCGCCTCGCGCGCTATGTCGGACCAGCGGCGCAGCTTTTTTTCAAGCGATCTTTCGTCTGGACGTGAAACGCATCTGTCGGAAAGCACCGGCGTTATCGCCGCGGCGCCGAGCTCCGTCAGCTTCTGTATTATGAATTCGAATTTGTCGGATTTTGGCAGCGCCTGATAAAAATGCACGTTCACGCGCAGCTCCGACTGCGAGCTGAACCGCTCGTTCACACAGCAGACGACGGCGTCGGGTGAGGACGAGCCGACGGTACAGACGGCGCTGTTTCCGGCGCCGTCACAGAGTATTATCTTTTCGCCCGCTTTCATGCGCAGGGCGGACGCGACGTGCACAGCGTCTTTGCCGGACAGCGTGACCGTGTCGGCGGCAAGCGCCTCGGGCGTGACGAAGATGCGCGTCATTTGTCTTCACCGTCGGGGATGACCACCGCGAGAAAAACACAGTCCCTGCCGCCCGTCGCGATCATGCCGTGCGGGTGCGTGGAGTCGAGATAGATGCAGTCGCCTTCTTCAAGCAGCTCCGACTTGCCGTCGACGACCATGTGCAGCTGCCCGGAGATGACGAGGTCGAATTCCTGCCCGCCGTGGACGGACAGCGGGATCGGCGCGTGCTGCGCCTCGTCCGAATATGGAGCCGTGACCATGAACGGCTCGACCTTCCTGCCCTTGAACAGATAGGAGATGTTCTTGTAGGAAAAGCCCTGGCGGCGCTCTACCGGCGTGCCCTCGTTCTTCTTGACGACCTGGTATACGGAAAGCCGCGGCGCCTCGCCCATTATCAGGTCCGTCACGTCGACGCCGAGATGATGGGCGCACTTATAGAGAAAGGATATCGGTATGTCGGTCTCGCCGCGCTCGCAGGCGGCGTAGAATTCCGGGGTCGTTCCGGTGACCGACGCCATCTCCTCCACGGAGATGTCGAGGATGTCGCGCATCGTGAAAAGGCGCGTGCCTATGTTTTTAAGATCGGATTGTTCCATATATCCCTCCGTTTGATGTCTTTACACGTTCATTTTACCATATTTTTTTACATATTTCAATAGATAGAGTCGATTCAGAGGTTGATTTTTTATTATTTTTCGGTTATAATTCAATTAATGCACGGTCAACGGAGGAATATATGTCGAAAATTTTCAGTTTCGGTGATTTCATAAAGCGCCTCGACGGCAAAGGACTGCTCGTTTCGGTAAACGGCGAATGCCGCGACGAGATAACTTTCGTCTGCGCGGACAGCAAAAAAGCCGTACCCGGCACGCTTTTCATATGCAAGGGCAACCATTTCAGGCCCGAGTATCTGGGTGACGCCGTGTCGCGCGGCGCCGTCTGCTGCGTGTCGGAAAAACAGTACTCGGACGGGGTCCCGTGCGCGATCGTCTCGGACGTGCGCGCGGCGCTCGCGGAGATATCCGATATGTACTACGGCACGCCGTGCGATCAGCTCGATATGATCGGCGTCACCGGCACGAAGGGGAAAACGACGGTCGTACATTTCATAAAAGCGCTGCTCGACGCACACGCATCTAAGCGCGGCGAGACGCCGTGCGGGCTGATCTCGACGGTCGAGACCTTCGACGGGGTGAATGCGGAGGAGAGCGTCAATTCGACGCCGGAATCGATAGACCTGCAGCGGATACTGCGCTCCTGCGTAGAAAACGGCCTGCATAAAGTCGTCTGCGAGGTGTCGAGCCAGGCGCTGAAATATCACCGCGTCAGATGCGTGAGATTCGGCACGGGCGTTTTCACGAACATAGGCGAAGACCATATCTCGCCGGTCGAACATCCCGATTTCGAGGATTATTTCAGCTCGAAGCTCAGCCTGTTCTCTCACTGCGACACCGCGGTGATCTGCCGAGACAGTGAATATTACGATCGTATACGCGAGGCGGCGTCGGTCTGCCGCAGCGTGCTGACGTTCGGCGCCGATCCGTCCTGCGACGTGTACGTATACGACATCAGAAAGGAAAACGGCAGGATCCGCTTCGGTATGAGAACGCCCGCGTACGACGGCGAATTTTCACTTCGGATCGCCGGCTCGTTCAACGTGTATAACGCCGCCGCCGCGGTCGCCGCAACGTTATCCGCCGGGATAGACGAGGAGACGGTGCGCGAGGTGCTCGCGGAGGTCGCGGTGTCAGGCAGGATGGAGACGTACGCGTCTGACGACGGCTCGGTCGTCGCTATCGTCGACTACGCCCACAACGCGATGTCGTTTGAAACGCTGTTCTCGCACGTGCTCGGAGAATACCCGGGATACAGGATCGTGTCGGTGTTCGGATCGGTCGGAAACAAAGCCGAGGTGCGCCGCTACGCGCTCGGCAGGATAGCCGGGAAATACAGCGATTTCGTGTATATCACCTCCGAGCATCCCGATTACGAAAGCCCGTACGCGATAGCGGAGCAGATAGCCGCGGGCATCAGAGAGGGGAAGGCGGAGTACACCGTGATCCCCGACCGCGAGCTCGCCGTGGAGACCGCCGTGAGGGAGGCGAAGGACAGGACCGTCGTGCTGATACTCGGCGTCGGCAACGAGACGACGCAGCGCATAAACGGCGTGCTTTACGAGCGTCGCTCCGACAGCGAGTGCGCGCTTCACGCGCTTAAAGAAAGAAGCAAAGTTTCAGTATAATGTCATACGCTTATCACATTGGGGAGGTATCATTCCGTCATGTGATAAGGAGGCGTTATAAGTGAAAAGAACGTTATCCGCGCTGATCTGCGCGGTCATGATGATATCGGCGCCGATCTGCCGCGCAGGCGCGGCGGACGCGGATCCTTCGTCGCTGTCCGAGGCTCTCGTCATAATGGACGAGTGCGGCGGCGAACCCGGCCCCGGCGAGTTGGAAAAACTGCGCGGGCTCGGGCTCGACGACTCGGATATCGAAGGACTCGAAGCGCTCAATTCGATGAGAAAGGAAAACGGCGGCGCGATGCCGTACGTGATAACCGCCTCCGCCGTGATATTGCTCGCCGCGGCGGCGGTCGTCTGTACGGTCGCCGTGCGCCGGAAGAAAACATGAAAAGAATAACGGCCATACTGCTCGCCGCCGCCGTCTGCGCGGCGCTGTTCTCGTGTTCGTCTTCAAATCAGACGGACAGGGAGGCGTTCGCCGACGCGAAGCCGGCAGTCGGCAGGATAGCGTCGGGGTTTGTAAAGGAGCTGTTTTCGTCGCTTTTCAAACCGTCGTCAGATATGACGGCGGATTCCGACGCGGAGTATACGTATAAGACCGAGGAAGGCGAGCAGACGGCGCACGTCAGGCTCGGGATGTCCTTGCGCGCCGAGGACGGAGCCGTCGCGGCGTCGGTCGGCGGCGCGGCCGTCTCGTACGACGGTACGCTGCGGCTCGACGGCGCGCAGATCGGATACGGCGAGGAGATCGACGATATAGCCGCCGCTTTCGCCGCTGCGTTTATGTCCGTCGCCGACGCGGACGAGTACAGCTCGGCGCCGGACAGCATCAGATCGGGAGACGACGACGTAGAGGTGACGCGGTATACGCTGAAACTGAGCCGCACGAAGTACCGCGCGGCGGCGGATAAAGCGATACGCGCGCTCGAATCACACAGATCCGCGGCGGAAGATCTGCTCGGTTTCTACTGCCGTATGCACTGCTTGGATGAAACCGGCGCTCAGGCGTACGAGAAACTCGTGTCCGAACTTTCGGGGGCGTTCGCCGCAGGAAGCGACGAGCTCGTCTGGCAGAGATACGTCGGAAAAGACGGAAAAACGCTCGCCGAAAGATTCAAGACCGGGGATCTGCTGATAAGGTATCTGTGCGCGCGCACCGAAACGTACGACGAACTGACGGTCTACGCTAAGATCGGCGACCGCGAGATGGAGATGACGTATAATAAGCGGATGACCGGCGTGTCGGATTCGTTCAACGTAAGGATGACGGAGAGCGGCCGAGTCACGTATTTCGACGGCGAGATCAGCAGCGCGTACAGAAGCGGGTCGGTGAGGTTCGATCTGCGGGCGACGAAAGACGCGATGACCGTCAGCGGATTCGAGATCACGGTCGGATATAACGGAGTGTCGGCGCTGTCGGCGTCCGGCTCCGGAAGTACGGTCAGAATGGGAGAGAGGATACCGTTCACGTTCAAACTGGATTTTGTAAAAGCCGACGCCGCGATCCCGGAAAAAGCCGCGGACCCGATAAGTCTCACGCAAGCCGCGGATCGGATGTCACAGATAAGGTAAAAGAAAAGCTGCCGTACCAACCGGCAGCTTTTTAATGTATTGCGAACGAGCATCTTGTGAAAAAAGGAGTCGCTGCACGACAAATTTGGGGGTTGCCCACCCCTCAAACCCGCTTGCGGTGACCCGAAAAAATCTGCGTGCCGCTGCCGCGGCTGTACTTGATTTTTTCGACCGCTGCGCCTTCCTCGCATTGCTTCATCCGCCCCCGGCGGCGCAATGCTCGTCACCCCCCAAAC
>JAFZRM010000119.1 GCA_017619885.1 Clostridia bacterium
CGCGCCGTCGGCGCGGCCGGTCATGACGAGGCGCTTATCCTCGAACATGCAGAAATCGAGCGCGCGCGTGAGTCTCTCCGCCTCCGCGGTCTTTCCGATGTGCGACAGAAGCATCGCCGTCGCGCGGAGCATCGAGCACGGATCGGCGTACTGCGCTCTGCCCTCGGCGACCATCCTCGGCGCCGAGCCGTGGATCGCCTCGAACATCGCGTAGCGTTTGCCTATGTTCGCCGAGCCGGCGGTGCCGACTCCGCCCTGGAATTCCGCCGCCTCGTCGGTGATTATGTCGCCGTAGAGGTTCGGCAGGATGAACACGCGGAAATCGCGTCTTCTTTTTGTATCGACGAGCTTGGCGGTCATGATGTCGATGAACCACTCGTCGGTCGTGATCTCGGGGTATTCAGCCCCTATGCGCTTGCAGATATTCAGGAATTTTCCGTCGGTCGTCTTTATGACGTTGGCTTTCGTGACGATCGAGACGCGCTCCTTGCCGTTCTTTCGCGCGAATTCATACGCGAGCCGCGCGATGCGCTCCGTGCCTTCGGTCGTGGTGACGCAGAAATCGAGCGCGAGATCGTCGTTGACGTTGACGCCGCGGCTGCCGACGGCGTAACTGCCCTCGGTGTTCTCGCGGAAAAACGTCCAGTCTATCCCTTCGGACGGGACTTTGACCGGGCGGACGTTCGCGAACAGGTCGAGCTTCTTGCGCATCATCACGTTCGCGCTCTCGATGTTCGGCAGGCCGTCGCCCTCGTGCGGAGTCGTCGTCGGGCCTTTGAGGATGACGTGGCAGGCCTTCAGCTCCTCGAGCACGTCGTCCGGGATCGCCTTGCCGCAGGCGACTCTGTTCTCTATCGTCAGCCCGTCTATATTCCTTATTTCCACCTTGCCCGACGCGACGTCGGATGCAAGGAGCACGCGCAGAACTTTCTCGGACGCCGCCGTTATCGTCGGGCCGATGCCGTCGCCGCCGCATACTCCGATGATTATCTTATCGAGCGCGGCGTAATCCGTGAAATCCTTTATTTTCTTTATATCGTCAGCGCGGCGCAGCTGATCGTATAGCAGCTCCCTGTATTTTCCGACCGCCGCCTCCACGTATTGTTCGTAGTTTTTGCCGTTTGTCTCCATTTTTCCTCCGAATTAACATTTTTTAACATTTATACTATTGTGAGTTCACAATTGTATTTTCGCTTTTTTCGATGAGTTTTTTCATATAATAAGCCTGAAAAATCAATGGATTTTCGCATAACGGATGAATTCTTATCCACTCCGCAATCCACAAATTCCACATCTTATTCCACAAATTCCACCGTCAAAAAGGCTTCAAAAGGCTTTGAAACGCTTGATTTAACGCGGTGTTTACAATAAAACGCATATTTGCCTGTGGAATTCCCGGTCTGTCTTTTTATGCGTAAAAACGCGCTGAAACGGTTTAAACGATGGTGCATAAACGCGTTTTGACGCCGCGACATATTAACGATTAGTTAATATTTTGTGTGCGTTGAAATGTACTAAAACACGGCCCGGATTTTGTGGAAAATCGCCGAAAATCAACTTTTTTTCAAAAACCTCTTGACAGAGTTTTCTTATCAGTAGCTTTTCCAGTCGTCTTTTGACGACGGTCTGCCGTCGAGGCTCATGTCGGACACGAGGCCCTTTTCGTACTCGTATTTTGCCGCCGCGGCGATCATCACGCCGTTGTCTCCGCAGAGGCTGAGCGGCGGGATATGCAGGTCGACGCCCTTTTTATTGCAAAACGAGGTGAGCGCGGCGCGCAGATGCGAATTGGCGAGCACTCCCCCGGCGGCGAGCAGCGTATCGACGCGGTACCTTTTCAGGCACTGCCCGAGCTGGTACACGACCGAGTCGCAGATTACAGCCGTGACCGACGCGCAGACGTCGGCGATATTGACGCTCTCCCCTCTCATCTCGGCGGTGTTGAGCAGGTTTATAACGTGCGTTTTAAGCCCGGAGAGCGAGAAGTTGAAGGATCCGTCCTTCATGTGGACCGGCGGCATTTTGAACGCCTTCGGGTCGCCCTGCGCGGCGAGCCTGTCCATCTCGGCACCGCACGGGTAACTCAGCCCCATGCGCCTGCCGATCTTGTCGAACGCCTCGCCGACGGCGTCGTCGAGCGTCCTGCCGACCGTTTCGAAATCCGTATAGGAATCGGCTTTGATTATAGACGTATGTCCGCCCGAGGCGACGAAGGCGATGAACGGCGTCTTTATCCTGCCGTTAAGGTAATTCGCCGCGACGTGGCCTTTTATGTGATTCACCCCGAGCACGGGCTTGCCGTTGGAATAGGCGAAGCTTTTTGCGAAATTCACGCCGACGAGCAGCGCGCCGATCAGGCCGGGCTCCGTGGTCACCGCGACGCGGTCTATGTCCGCGGCGGTCACGCCGGCGTCCGCCAGCGCCTTGTACGTCAGCGCCGATATCGCCTCAATATGCGCGCGGGACGCTATCTCGGGGACGACGCCGCCGAATTTGGCGTGCACGTCGATCTGAGACGCGATCTCGCTCGACAAAACGGTGAATTCGTCGCTGCCGTCGGGCGAAGAAACGACGGCGACCGCGGTCTCGTCGCAGGATGATTCAAAAGCAAGGTAAAGCATCACAGGTCCTTATCAAGAAGTACGGCGTCCTCTTTCGGCGCCGTGTAATAACCGCGCCGCAGACCGACGCGGTAAAAACCGTTTTTTTCATACAGGGACAGCGCCGCGCCGTTCGAGGCGCGCACCTCGAGCGTCAGTCTGCGCAGCCCCGCCGCGCGTCCCGCATCGCACAGCGCGCGCACGAGCGCGCCGCCGACGCCGCGGCGGCGGAGATCCGGGAATACGGCTATATTGTTTATCTCGCCCTCATCCTGCACGGTATACATTCCGGCGTAGCCGGAAAACTCACCGTCGCAGAGCGCCGAGATATATATCGCGTTCGGCAGAGCCGACGAGGCGAGCAGCTCGGTCTCGCTCCAGGGCGCGGAAAAGCATATGCGCTCCAGCGCCGCGGCTTTCACCGCGTGCTCCGGGGCAAACGGTACGGTCTGTATCACGCTCAGTAGCCTATGCTGTCGTCGTTGAGCACCCAGTCGCGGACGTTGTAGGTCACGTAGCAGGTGGGCGAGCTTCTGATGACCACCTTGGAGATACCGGCGTTTATTATCATGCGTCTGCACGTCTGGCAGCTGTTCGCGTCGTTTATGATCTCGCCGGTGACGGCGTCGACGCCGCACAGATACATAGTGGAGTCGAGCATCTGCTCGCGCGTCGCGGAGATGATGCAGTTCATCTCTGCGTGTACCGCGCGGCACGCGTCCGAGCTGTCCTTACCGTGCGATCCCGACCCGCACACGCAGGAGCCGATGTCGGTGCAGTTCTTTCTTCCGCGGGGAGCTCCGTTGTAGCCGGTGGAAACTATGGAATCGTTCTTTACTATTATCGCGCCGAATCTGAAGCGCAGGCAGGTGCTCCTCTCGAGCACGGTCTGGGCGATGTCGAGATAGTAATTGGTCTTTGATACTCTGTCCATAATGCTTCCTCTTTCGTTTTAGTTTTATGATAATAATGAATTGAATATTCGGGTTATTGTCGCTTCTCCTACGACAGTATCGCCTTCTTGTATACTGAGAGTTTTACCGACCCAAAGACTGTGAGAATATGCTTCAGGATCAATAAACGATATCGTTCCTTTGACACATCCCGCCGGATCAACGTATTCGGAATCGTAATAATCGTGGATTCCGGTGGTCAAACAGTTTTCTTTAACCATGTGAGCCGGTCTGTATCCGTTCTTTATCGGATGTTTCTTTGCGCCGTTGAATTTGAAAACGACCTCGACGTCGGGCCTCATAATTACAGTGTTTTGCACAAGTCCATTAAATACGCCTTAAACGCATCACCGATCTCCGGATGCTTCAGCGCGGTCTCGATATTTGCCTGCAAAAAGCCGAGCTTGCTGCCCATATCGTAGCGCCTGCCCTCGTATTTATACGAGATGACGCCCTTCGTCCTCGCAAGCTCTTTCATGGCGTCGGTCAGCTGCAGCTCGCCGCCCTTGCCCGGCGCAGTGTGCTTTAAGATATCGAAAATATCGGGCGTCAGTACTACTCTGCCGAGGATGGCGAGATTGGAGAACATCTCCTCTCTCGTCTGCGGCTTCTCGACCATATCGGTGGTCAGATACGTGCGGTCGTCGTACTGCGTCCCGATCTTCATCGAGCAGTATTTTTTGACGTCCTCGAAAGGCACCTCGCAGACGCCGACGACGGCTTTGCCGTACTTTTCCGCGACGTCGCACAGCTGCTTTGTGACGGGAGTCTCGGCGACCATCACGTCGTCGCCGTATAGCACGGCGAACGGTTCGTCACCGACGAATTCCTCGGCGCAAAGCACCGCGTGACCGAGACCCTTCGCCTCCTTCTGACGCAGGAAATAGACGTTTGCGAGCGAACAGACCTCTTCCATGTCGGCAAGCTCCTTCTGCTTGTTCTTCGCCTGCAGTACGTCTTTATACTCGATCGAATAATCGAAATAGTTCTCGATCGCCTCTTTGTTCCTGCCGGTTATTATAAGGATATCCTTTATGCCGGCGCCGACCGCCTCGCGTACGAGATATTCCATCGACGGGCGGTCGACTATCGGAAGTATCTCCTTCGGGACGGTTCTTGAAATGGGGAGCATCCTCGTGCCGAGCCCCGCTGCGGGTATGACTGCTTTCGTTATCTTTTTCATTTTCCGTGCCTCTTTGATGTCTGAACATTACTTCGATTTTAATTATATACTAACCTCGGCGGAAAATCAATACATATTTTTTTGTTTTTTTGTGATTTTAAGGGAATTATTATAATAAACGGCTTATTTGTCTTGATTTTTGGGTGAGTTTATGCTACAATGATTCAAAAGGAAAGGAGGCGCCTCATGTCCGTTTCAGACAAAAAGAATGAATTCATACAGATATATAACGATAAAATAAAGCGCGAGGGCGCGGACAAACTGCTCGATTATCTGTGCAGCAAATCCGACTTCTTCACCTCCCCCGCCTCGACCGTGTATCACCTGTCCCGCGAGGGCGGGCTCTGCGAGCACAGCTTAAACGTTTACCGCTGTCTGTGCGATTATCTCGACCGTCCGCGCGTGAAGGAGACTTACGGGCTCGCCGTCAGCGAAGAGACCGCCGCGATCTGCGCGCTGCTTCACGACGTGTGCAAGGCGGACTGCTATACGGTCGGCTACCGCAACAAAAAGGACGAGACGACCGGCGTATGGCAGAAGGTCCCGGTCTACGAGTTCCGTGACAAGATGCCTTACGGCCACGGAGAAAAATCAGTGTACATAATATCCGGCTTCATGCGGCTGACACGCGAGGAGGCGTTTGCGATACGCTATCACATGGGCTTTTCCGGCACGGAGGACGCGCGAAACGTCGGCGCGGCGTTCGAGATGTATCCGCTCGCGTTCGCGCTCTCGACCGCAGACATGGAAGCCACGTATTTCATCGAAGGGAAAGAGGACTGACATGATACAACTGTTCACCGGCATCTCGCCGTTAAAGGACGTACCGTCCGATCTGTTTTCGTATCTGTCGGCGGGAGGAGATTTCTATTTACCGCCGGAGGCCGCGGCGCTCGTCATATCGGCGCTGCTTTTCGCCGCGGCTGCCGTCGTACTTTTCATATCGTCTTTAAAGAAAGAAAACGGAGGTAAGAAATGAAACGAATCGTCAGCACGCTGATCGCCGCCCTGATGATCTGTCTCTGCTTCTCGGGCGCGATATACGCGGAGTCTTCAGAAGCTGAGCCGGAGAACGGCGCGGTTTTATACGAAACGGACTTTTCGGAAGGTCTGCCCGAGGGTTTCCGCATACCGAAAGGAAGCGAGAACAGGATCAAAGTCGAGGACGGATTTTTGTACATCGACGCGACGGGCGTAGAATTTGCGAAGGTCCTGTTGCCTGCGGAGCTCGATAAATACGGCAATTACGAGATAACGATACACGCGACGATGCTTTCGCCGCGCGACGCCGGGCGCTGGGGCTCGATAATGTACCGCGTACAGAACGCGTCAGACAAAGTCTACCCGTATCTGCACATGTGCTTCCGTTACGACAGCAACCCGGCCAACGGCGTGGAATTCGCGATCCGCAACGAGCAGAACGCCTGGAACGTGACCTCTACCGGTTCGGTCGAAGGACACACGTTCTCCGACGGCACGCTTGACGAGATAAAGGCGACGGTCCGCGACGACCGCGCGATCCACTCGATAAACGGCGTCAAGGGCGTCGACTGCACGGATGCGGGCCTGTACGAAAAAGGCGCGATAGGCCTGCAGGCGAATTACAGTATATTAAAGGTCGACGACGTGAAAGTCACTTACCTGCGCTCGAACGCCTCGAGCGTTACGGTGCAGTTCACCGAGATAGCACAGCCGACGCTCGGCGTCATCGGCGGCTACACGCTGTCCGAATACGTTGAAAGCAAAACTCAGCTTGACGGGCTCGCCTCGTCGCAGACTCCGCCCGCCAACGCGATATTCCGCATGAACAGCTCGCTCCGGGCGACGGACGCCTCAGGCGCCGCGTTTGCCGGAATAAACGAGATCTTCACCGCGCTTGACGGTAAGATCATGCCGACGTTCTACGTTAATGACGAGGCGGCGGCCGACGCAGTCTGCTCGTATCTTGACGACAACGGCATAACCGACGTGTTCATGATGAGCGACAGGGACGACCTCGTCCTGCGCTGCCGTCGGAATTTCGATCTGTGCCGCGGCGTGCTCGATCTGACGGACGAGCTCAAAACCAAGACGGCTCTGACCGACAAAGAACTTTTGAAGATCAGACAGCGTACGAACGCCGCGTTTGCGTCGATCGTCGTGATACCGGACTGCGTCGCGCAGAAGGAAAACGTAAAATATCTGTACGACAGGCTGATCGCCGTCTGGGTGTCGGCTCCGGCGCCCGTCACGACTCTGACGCAGGCGTTCACGGTCGCCGCGTCGGGCGGTCACGGCGCCGTCACGGACAACACGGCGCTGATGTACAAAGTGATAAACGAGTACATGACCGGGAACAAGCTGTTCCGCTCGCCGCTGAACATCGGCCACAGAGGCATACCGCAGAGAGCGCCCGAGAACACCGTCGAGGGCTCCATGCTCGCGTACGAGCTCGGCGCCGACTGCGTTGAAAACGACATCTACATAACGAAGGACGGCGAGCTGATGGTCATGCACGACGGCACGACCGGCAGGACCGCGAACGGCGATCTCAGCATGGAGAATTCCACGTCCGACGCCTTGAGAGAACTGCTCGTCAACAAGCAGAACGCGACGAAGGAAGGCTTCACCGAGTGCAGGATCCCGTTCCTTGAGGACTACTTCAAGGCGTTCAAGGGCAAGGATATACAGATATTCGTTGAGATAAAGAGCACGAGCAAAAAGCTCGTCGAAAAGCTGTGGACGCTTATCGGCGAATACGGCGTCGAGGATCAGGTCTCGGTCATAACGTTCCACGCGTCGCAGATAAACAACCTGAAAGAGATTTATCCGGAGATGTCCGCCGGGTTCCTGTGCAATCCGCTCGTTTCCGGCGACACCGCGAACAAGCAGACGAGATCCGTGCTGAACAAGATACAGAAACTCGGCTCGACCTACAACCCGAGCTATTCCGGCCACACGGCGGAATTCGCCGCCGCCGCGAACATGCGCGGCATAACGACGTGGCCGTGGACGATAGACGACAAGAACACGTACATCAGCTTCTTCATGGCGGGCTACAACGGTCTGACGACGAACAACTGCACGATCCCGGCAAAATACGTCAAGACGCTTGAAACGGACGCTTACAATTACGACATAAAGGATGACGAGACGGTCCGTATAACCGCGTTCACCACGACTTACAACAGAGTCAGAACGGACGTCACGGACGACGAGCAGCTGAGGGTGATACCGATCGAGGGCGATATAGCGGTAGACGGCGCGAACCTCTCCTTCAGCGGCGACGGCCCGTTCTCCTTTGCGCTCGAATACACGTATAAGATCAACAATTCAAATTCCTACACGATATACACGCGCCCGATAACGGTCAACGTCACGTTCGGGGAACTTATCGAACCCGATGATTCCGGTACCGTGACCGATACGCAGACGGACGCGCAGACCGACGCCGGAACGGAGAGCGGCGAAGGATCCGGAAAGAGCTTCCCCGTCGCCGCCGTCGTGATTCCTGCCGTTGTCGTCGCCGCGGCGGGCGTCGCAGTCGGCGTGATCGTCGCGTCGAAAAAGAAAAAAGGCTGATAAAGCCTGCCATTAAAGGAATAAAACGATGAAAAAGAACAAGTCCTTTACGCTGAAAGAGCGTTTCCGCTACTGGTTCGACAACCGGATGACGAAAGGCTCGCTCGGGCTGATCAGAGTGCTTATCATAGCCTCGGTCATACTCGCGGTGCTCATCGCCGGGCTGATAATCCTCTTCGGATTCAACGAGGAGGGTGAGGTCGCCTCGGTGTTCTGGGACAGCATAGCGACAGTCATCAACGCCTGGATGCCTTCTTTCGAGGACGGCAGTCCCGGCTATCTGATACTGATGTCCGTCACGGCGATCGCCGGCGTGCTGTTCACGAG
>JAFZRM010000120.1 GCA_017619885.1 Clostridia bacterium
GCCGGACGAAACGGTGCCGACGCGGGCGATGTCCTGCTTGCCGTTCACGGCCTTGGAGTTGCCGATTATCGCCTTGACGGCCTCGTCTGCGGCTCTGCTTATACCCTTGCGCACCACCATCGGGTTCGCGCCCGCGGTGACGTTCTTCATTCCTTCTTTTATAAGCGCCTGCGCGAGCAGGGTGGCGGTCGTCGTGCCGTCGCCCGCGGCGTCGTTAGTCTTGGTGGCGACTTCCTTCACGAGCTGCGCGCCCATGTTCTCGAACGCGTCCTCAAGCTCGATCTCCTTCGCGATCGTGACGCCGTCGTTCGTGATCAGCGGAGCGCCGTATTTCTTGTCGAGCACGACGTTTCTGCCCTTCGGGCCGAGGGTTATTTTTACGGTGTCGGCCAGCTTGTCGACGCCTTTCTGCAGAGCGTCTCTCGCTTCTGCGCCGTATATGATCTCTTTTGCCATTACTGATTACCTCTTTTCTTATTCAACGGTGGCGAGTATGTCGCCGACTCTGACGATGGTGTATTCCTCGCCGTCGCATTTGACTTCGGTGCCGCTGTATTTTGAGAAAATCACACGGTCGCCCGCTTTAACGGTCATGACGACTTCCTTGCCGTCAACCACGCCGCCCGGACCTACCGCGATAACTTCCGCGATCTGTGGTTTTTCTTTAGCGGAACCCGCAAGGATTATACCGCTTTTCGTTGTTTCCTCCGCTTCGACCATTTTGAGAACGACGCGGTCGGATAAAGGTTTGAGTGTCATATTCTTCTCCTCCTCGAATTATCGTTTTGACGTTGGCACTCTTGATAATTGAGTGCCAATCAACATCTCATATTGTAGCACCGATTTTGGAAAAATCAAGTGTTTTTCGCAGATTTTACAAATGTTTAACATTTGGAGTGCGAAGTCCGCAAACCGTCTCCGGCGAGGTGCGTTTTTTTGAAATTCTGTACATTTTTAATATTCATTTTAAAAATATATTGACAATTTCGTGATCGTGTGATAATATTTAGGCACAACCCATAAAAAGGAGAGAAAAATATGAAAAAAGTTATTGCTCTTGTTATAGCGGCTCTGATGCTCGCAGTCCTCTGCGTGCCCGCCACCGCCGCGAATAACGCCAACCACTACGTTGACTGGGAAGGCCTCAACGCCGACGAGTCCAAATGGATCGTAGGCAGCTGGGTCGTCTCCGACACCGCTCTCACCAAACTCGGTTACAGCATCGACGGCGGTGACGTCGTCTGGACCGACCTCGCTATCGGCGAAAAAGAAACCACGCCGCTTTACACCAAGGAAGACGAGAAGAACGACGTCTTCAGAGCGAGAGACCTTGAGCAGACCCTCAAAGACGCCTGGCTGACCAACCTCAACAACGGTGAGGAAGTTTTCGGCTACCGCGTATACCTCGCGATCGACGTTTCCGGCCTCGGCAAGGGTGAACATTCCATCCAGCTCGCCGGCAAATACGCCGACGGCACCGAAGGCACCGTCTTCAGATCCATCATCAACACCTTCAACAAGACGAAGGACGCCGCCGCTCCCGCCGAGCAGCCCTCCGCTTCCGCCGCCGAGCTTCTCAACAAATCCTGGGACAACATTTATACCGACGGTCAGCAGTTGACAAACGGCAGCTCGAACGTTTGGCTTGAAACAAATGAAGTCAAAGGCTCCATAAGCGAAATCGAGCTCCGCGGCTGGGCGCATATCAGCACGACGATTTCCGGCTTTGCTTACTCGATAGACGGTGGCAAAGCTGTCAAATCCGCGGACTTCATTCAGGACAGACAGGATGTTAAGGATGCTATCCATGCTGATGCAAACGGTTTCGACATGAAGATAGACGTCTCTAACGTAGGTAAGGGCGCTCATACGATTAAGATCTATGCCGTTGACGCAAACGGTGAGCTTGTTGATACGACGTTTGAGCTTCCGTTCACCCAGGAAAAAGAGGCCACCAAGCCCACTCCCGAAACAGGTGACGCCGCCGTCATCGCCATTGCCGCTGTTGCGTGCGTAGCGCTTGCCGGAGTCGTGATCTCCAAGAAGGTCAGATAAGTTAAACCGATAACAAAAAACCGCCGCGAGGCGGTTTTTTGTATTTTCCGGCAACGCCGGGATGCGGCGCGATTTTTTGCCGAAACGCAGAAAAAACGCCGTTATTATCTGTTTATTATAGTGTAGATTGCACAATAAATTATAAAAATCTATTGACAAAAACAGGATTTAATGGTATCATTTATGCAACGGGTCCCGATTGCGTTTCGGGACTGAAAAAAGTAAAGGAGAGACACATGAAAAAACTAACCTCAATTCTGCTTTCCGTTATAATGGTGGCGTCGCTGTTCGCCGGCGTTATAACGATAAACGCAGAAGACGAAGCGCTTGACACACCCGAGAAGATAGTCACGGCGCTTTACGCGCTCGACAAAGGCGCGACACTTGCGGGCGGTCCGTACACGCTGTCCGGTAAAGTCACGTCAGTCGTTGAAAAATATACGACTGAGTACAACAACGTATCCGTTATGATGTCATTGCCCGGTCTTGCGGATTACCCGGTCGAAGCCTTCCGCATCGTCGGTGAAGGCATAGACAAGATCGACGTCGGTTATACGATAACCGTCACGGGCGAACTGACTCATTATTACAACAAGAATAAAGATGAGTCCATATTCGAATTCAAGAAGAACAGCACTCTTGATTACTATACTCCCATCAAGAACGTATCTTACGACAGACTCAGCTACGACGGAGTCCTGGTAGTTCCTGAAGGCAGCGTCGACAAGAAAGTCGTCGACCCCGCCAACGCGGACGCTATCAATTTCAACAAGGGTTCCGTCACCACCGCGACGATCCGCGGCTGGGTCGAGATCTCCGAGGATCCCGCCGACATACAGGAATTCGGATATAAGATCGACGGCGGCGATCTCGTGACCGGCAACTTCATCGAAGACAGAGGCACCGAGCTTGCAAACGCCGGCTTCCCCGGAGCAAAGGGCTTCCAGATCAATATCCCCGTAAAGGATCTTGCCGAAGGCAGCCACACCATCTCCACTTTCGTAATCGATAAAGACGGTATAGTTTATGAGATGCTCAAGAACAGGACCACTAAAAACGCCATCCTGTTCAATCCCCTGGGCGTGACGTTCACGGTACTTCCCGAAGGTCAGACCCAGCCGACCGACTACTATGACGGCTTCGGCGACGATCACGTAGCTGCCGACTGGCTCACCAACGGCAGAGTCGAGGGCGGCGTGCTCACTCTCGGCTTGCCGAGAAGCGAAGGCTGGATAGCCACCGGTTATATAGCATATCTCACCTCCAGAAAAGTCAATTACGCGGACAACCTTGAGATCAAATTCAAGGCTTCGTTCCTCAAAGAAGGCTCCTGCTACGCGGGCTTCGCGCTCCGCGCGGCAAACGGCGGCAACCACATGAACGGCGGCCGCTGGGGCAAACCGGACGCGGCTGAGACCGCCGACGGCATAGCGATCGACATGAACGTCGCCGGCGCCGACTACTACGTAGGCGTAACGTTCTCGCACGGCGCCCAGGGCAGCGCTCCCTGCACGTATTTCGGCGGCGGAGTCAACGTGGGCGAGCTGCACGAATACAAGATCGAAGACAGACGCGACGAGATCAAAGTCTACATTGACGACGCGCTTCTGTTCACGATCGCGCTCTCCGAACTCTCCGACGGTCTGTATCATCACGCCGTCGTGACGTACAAAGACGGCTCCGTCTCATTTGACGGCGCGGTCGAAGTCAACGAAGTCGGTTATATGGGCTTCTATCAGAGAGACATGGGCGTCACCGTTGACGAGATCACCGTCAAGACGCTCGTCGACGAGCCGGAAGTTGAATTCGCACAGCACGTTTCCGCTGACCAGGTCCAGGCCGACGACGGCAGCGACCTCGCGAAGTTCGGCGGCAACGCCCCGGCGGGCACCCCGCTCGGCGACATCACCGGCAAGACCACGAAGATCAAACTCTTCGGATGGTACGCCAGCACCGAAAGCATAGTCGATTTCGGTTACAGATATGAAGGCGAAGAACCCGTGTTCGGATACGGCAAGTATACGACCGGTCAGGACGTCATCAACGCGGGCAACTCTCTTGTACCGCATTGCAAGGAAGCTTCCAGATTCAGCATTGACCAGATCCCGCTCAAGGACGGCAGAGACGTAACGCTGTACGCCGTCGTCAAGCTTGAGAACGGCGAGATAATCGATATGTGGAAGGTCACCTACACCAACAACGTCGATCACTATCTCAGACACATGTTCGACAAACTCATGGTCGGCGGTGAAAACATCAAGAAGGCCGATTCCGGCAAGATGAAACCGGGCGAAGAGATCACGATCCTCGGCTGGGTTGCGTTCGACGACGGTCTGAAGGAGATCTACTACACCGTTGACGGCGAAAAGAAATCCTGCGACGATAACTACAGAGACAGACCCGACCTCGTGCTCGAAAGCACGCTCGAGGTTTATCCTGAACTCGCGTACATTTACAATAACGGCGCTCACGCCGGATTCGGCAAGGACGACGCTTACATGAAACTGGTCGGTACGGGCGCGCTTGCCGCGGGCAAGTACAAGATCGAGATCATAGCGGTCTCCAACAGCGGCGAAGAAGCTCTCCTCAAGGCGTTCGACCTTGAAGTCGGCGGCGAAAGCGCGGCAGGGAAGAGTTGGGACTGGATCGCCGTAAGCGGTGCGATACTCACCGCCGCGGGCAACTGCGACCAGTACATAGTCGACAACCCTGTGACGGCCTATAAGGATCATGCGGTCCCGTCTTCCGACGTACTCGGCGTGCTCGGCTGGGCAAGCCTGAAAGACGCCGCGGCGATAAGCGGCTTCGCGTACTCGCTCGACGACGGCGCTCTCGTTAAAGAACCGGCCGGAGCAGAAGCTTTTGAACACTTCTTCTGGGACCGTGACGCAGAACTCGCCGCAGCCGGCATAGTCGGCGGCAAGGGCTACTGGATAGTGTTCCCGTTCAGCGGACTTGAACCCGGCGAACACGTGGCGCACATATATGTCCTCGATCCCGACGGAGTCGAGACGCTGCTGTACGACTTCCCGTTCACGATAGGCGAGCCCGACTGGCTGTGCGATCCTTCTTACAGAAGCACCGGCTGGTGGCACAACCCGCTCGACGGAACCAACACGTTCACTACAAACGTGACCTTTACCACGGATAAAGGCTTCAAGGGTATCCGCGGTTACTACTACTTCAACAACGCGGCTGCAGGCGCCGGGACCTCGTCCACGACCACGACGCTGAAACTGCTTGACAGCGAAGGCAACATTCTCGAAACGAAGTCCATCACCGGCGGCGGCGACGCGTTCTACAACACCATGTTCAGCAAGACTTACGCGGCGGGCACGTACACGCTGCAGTACACGACCGGCGGCGACAATAACGGCTGGTTCGTCCTCGCATCCGGTAACGATAACGGCAAGACCGTATCCGTCTCCGGCGGCGGTACTAACGGCAATACCTGCCCGAACCCGTACATCGGTCTGTTCACCGCGGTGCTCGGCGACGTTGACGGCGACGGAGAGCTCTCCAACAAAGACGTCGTCCTCCTGTTCCGTGCGGTAAGCAACGGCATCAAGAAAGGCGAAGTATACCTCGCCGAGAACGCGGACGTCAACGGCGACGGCTCGGTCGATAACCTGGACGTTGTCGATCTGTTCAAAATGGTCACCAAAGGCGCCTGATAAATAAGTTTTCACCAACTGCCGTTTTCCCCCTTTGCCGGGGGAAAACGGCAGTCTCGCGTTGAAAATACGCGAAAAAAACGCCCGTCAATCCAAAATATAGAAAAAAACTTCAAAAAAAATTAAAAAAAATCCTTTTCGCGCGTATTTATTATAGAAAAACTATTGACAACGCGGTTTTATTGTGATATAATCCATTTACAATCGGAATAAAATCCAAAGGAGAAACTTATGAAAAAACTGCTTTCCGTAATCCTGACGGTTGCTATGATCGTTTCCGTAATGACGGGCATAGTCGCTGTCAAAGCGGCCGGCACGCTTCAGATAGTCATTGACTCCGTTGAAGCAGAAGCCGGTACAGAAGTACAGGTAGCCATAAAGCTCACCGGCAACGAGAAACTCAGTTCTCTTAAGCTGGACATCGAGCACGGCGACCTCGTTTACGTAAAGAATAAGTGGAGCATCAAGCCGACCGACTCGGTTGATCCGGAAGTCGATCTTGACGACGTGACCACCATGAAAGACGTGAACGACAACGCGGATACCAAGACCCTCACGCTCAACTGGGCGTCGCTCAACGGCGTCTGCACGACCGCTGAGGTCACGTACGCGACCGTAACGTTCAAAGTACCGGAAGGCGCTGCGAACGGCACCGTGTATGAGCTGAAAGGCAACGCGGTACAGAACAACGTTTTCTATCTTGACGACGATCAGGCCGCGCAGAGCGTTGCGTTCTCCATCACGGACGGCAAAGTCACCGTTCCGGGTGAGCCCGCAGTGACCGATACGTTCATCCGTATGAGCCTCGACAGCTTCATCGTCGGCGGAACCGAAAGCAAAACTGCTGATTCCGGCTCGATGAAGAAGGGCAACGTCATAACCGCTCTCGGCTGGGTCGCTTTCACCGACGGCCTCAAAGAAGTTTACTACACCGTAGACGGTGAGAAATTCGCCTGCGAAAACAACTACAGAAACAGGGACGACCTTGTATCCGCCACTGTTCTCGGAATATTCCCGGATCTCGTGGATATTTATAACAACGGCGAACACGCAGGTTTCGGTACCGACTCTGCACAGATGAAGCTGACCGGCACCGATTCCCTCGAGGTCGGCACCTACACGATCACTCTTGTCGGTGTAGCTAACGGCGGATTTGAGAAAGTCATAAAGACCTTCACGCTCGAAGTTCTCAGCGAAGACACTCCCGAGCCGCCTCCCGCACCCGGATTCGTACACACTCTGTTCGACGCTGCAAAAGTCGAGAACAACACGCTGGTCAACGCCGGCGGCTGGACCGGCGCAACGTATCCGATCATCAGATTCGGTTTCACCGTTGACGGCGGCGACCCCGTATTCGAAGGCGTAACGCTTACCGAACTCGCTGACAGCGATCCCGTAAAACAGCCCGGCAACGCCGGTCAGTACGGCGTCAGATTCAGCATCTACCGCGACTTCAAGGACGACGGCCTTGCCGCAGGTAATCACACCGTAGTCCTCGTCGCTGAACTTGACGACGAAGCGAAGACCGTTCTCCCGCTCGGCAACGTTGTCGGTCAGTACGCGAACAGCTTCACCATAACGATCGAAGGCGCAGAGCCTGTTGAGTTCGCGGATCACACCTCCGCTGACCAGGTCTTCGACAGCGACGGTAAAGATCTTGCCAAAGTCGGCGGCAACAACCCGGCGGGCACCGATCTCGGCGACATCACCGATAAGACCGAGACCCTCACTCTCTGGGGCTGGTACGCCTGCACCGAGAACATAGTTGAATTCGGTTACAGATTCGACGGTGAAGATCCCGTGCTCGGAACCGGCAAATACACGACCGAAGAGGCCGTTATCAACGCCGGCCGTACGTTCGTTGAGAACATGAAAGACGCTTCCAGATTCAGAATCGAGAACATCCCCGCAAGAGACGGCAAGATCACTCTGTACGGAGTCGTCAAGCTCGAAAGCGGCGAGATCATCGATATGTGGAAGGTCACCTACACGAAGAACTACGTGTACGCTCAGTACACCTCTGCTGACCAGATCTTCGGCAGCGACGGCAAAGACCTCGCGTCTGTCGGCAACAACGACCCGAAGGGCACCGATCTCGGCAACATCAAAGACAAGACCACGAGCCTCACTCTCTGGGGCTGGTTCGCCTGCACCGAGACCATCTCTGAATTCGGTTACAGATACGAAGGCGAAGAGCCCGTACTCGGAACCGGCAAATACACGACCGAACAGGCCGTTGTCGACGCCGCTCACAATCCTGACTGGGTCGGCGCAGACGTTGCCAATAACTACGGCGAAGCTTCCAGATTCAGAGTTGAAAACATCCCGCTGAAAGACGGCGAAGCGACCCTGTACGGCGTTGCGAAACTGACCAGCGGCGAGATCGTCGATATGTGGAAAGTCACCTACACCAACGGCGAAGTTGCTCCCGAACCTGAGATCATCCAGTCTAATGATAACTTAGACGCTGATCCTGTCTACGACGCTGAGTCGAACACTTACACCATATACGGTTGGACCGTTACCAACAGAGCTTCCAAACTTACCGCTCTCGGATACAGATTCGACGGCGGCGAACCCGTATGGCTCGTATCTCCGATCGAAGAACACGACACCGGTTATACACCCAACACGGATAAAGACGGTTACAGAGACCTTGTTCTCGAACCCGCTATCATCGACTACGGTCTGCTCAACGGCCTCGCAGCCGACGACTTCTACGGCTATAGATTCTATTACAAGATAGACACCTCCGCTCTTGCGGCAGGCACTCACACCTTCGAGCTTATGGGTAAGTTCGAAAACGGCGAAGTTAAGAACCTCCTCAGAGACAAGAGCAAATCGTTCACTGTTGAAGAACCGGTAACTCCTCCGGTATCGCATGATCTGATCAACGTTTCCTACGATGAACTGAAATATGACGATACGCAGATGTGCTACGACGGAGTTTACAAGAAACTCGCCGAACTCGAAGACAAGACCATACTCAACTTCGAAAAGGGAGCTGTCAGCAACATCTCCATGTTCGGTTGGGTCAGACTGTCCGAGAACATCGAAGATATCCAGGGCTTCGGCTACAGCATTGACGGCGGCGAAGTAGTCACCGGCGACTTCATCTATGACAGAGCGGCCGAGCTTTCCGGAGCGGGATTCCCGGGTGGCCAGGGCTTCCTGGTAACCGTACCCGTTGCGGATCTTGAAGCCGGCGAGCACAGCATCGACGTTTACGTCATCGCTTCCGACGGCACGCAGATCAAGGTAGTCAAAGTAAAGAACGACGTTGAGTATCAGGTCGGCGTGACCTTCACGGTCACCGCGACCGAGACCGAACCCGAGGAGCCCGGCGACAATCCCGGAACCTCCGACGTAGCGGTCGTAGCCCTCGCGTCCCTCGCGGCTATCGCTCTCGCGGGCGCCTTCATAGGCAAGAAAGCTCTTAAGAAATAATTAAGGCAAACATAAAAAGGACCTTCACTTCGGTGAAGGTTCTTTTTTGCGCAGAAAAACAAAATATTCCGAAATTTTAAATAAATATTGTCACACCTGTTGACAAATGCGGTAAAACGTGGTATAATACAAACAATGATAAATAAGGAGATAAAGACATGAAAAAACTTATCGCAGCACTTATCGTTCTGGTACTCGTCGCGACTGCGGCGGCGGTTACCGCCATTGCGGCGGATTCCTTCGAATACGCTCACATCACCGCGTCCGGCAACGACCCTTACGCCAACTTCGTATTCCATGACGGAAAATCCATAGATCCCGACACGGTAAAATGGGCCGCCGTGAAATACAGGACCATCACCGAAAAAGACAACACCGGCGTACAGCTCATCGGCCAGTTCTACATCAACCCCGCCGCCGAGCCGTTCATCCCCGTGAAGTACAACCACACCCAGAAATGGGAGACTATCATAGTCGATATGACGACTGTCAGCGAGAAGGCTTCTTCCGGCTCGATCTGGAACTCCTCGCGCTACACCGGCACCACCGCGATCCGCTTCGACCCGCTCGAGTCCAACCGCGACGCGGAAGCCGCTGACGGCGAACACGATACCGCGGTCGTCTCCGACGGCGACAGCATAGACATCGCCTGGATCGCGTTCTTCGCAAGCGAAGCCGACGCGAAAGCCTACGACGGAACGCAGGACACCCCCGCGGCGGTCCTTCTGCCCGAAGATCTGACCAAAGGCTCCGGCGCCAACAGCTTCGGTTCCGTTGAGATCCTCACGGAGAACGGCGAGGACGATACGCCTGTCGCTCCCGACGAGCCCGGCAAAACGCCCGACACCTCTGACGCCGCCGTCGTCGCGATAGCCGCGCTCGGCTGCGTCGCACTCGCCGGCATAGTCGTCTCCAAAAAGATAAAATAAACCGCCTCAAAGCGATAGCTGAATAAAGAAGAAACAATCCCGCTTTGACGTCTTTCGTTTGAAGAAAGCGTCATAGCGGGTTAATTTTTTACGGATCAAAACTTAATCAATCGCATAAAAGAAGCTAAATTGAAGCCTTACGGCTTCAGCTGAATTAAATTCGCCCTATAGCTCGCGTCAGCGAATTTAGCTTGCGAAGCAAATTTAGCTGACCGAAGGTCAATTTAGCTCGCCGTGCAGGGGTTCCCCGACGCGAATTTGAGAACGTTGGGGAACCCCGCAGGGCGAATTTAGCTGCGATGCACCGCCGTGAGGCGGTTTTTTTGTATAAACCGTTATTGTAAAAGTTTTATATATTGAGCAAAAATACCGTTGACATTCCCGCACGGATTTGGTATAATACAGAAGTATATAATATAAGAAGAGGAAAACCGATGAAAAAGGGAGCAATATACGGCGTCATCGCGGCTTTTATAATCATAGCGATGATGATATTCATACCCGTTGTGTCTCAGCGGGCGTCCGACCCGCTGCCCGAGACGTCGACTGCGGCTGAGCAGACTAAAGATCCCGGCACGACGGACAGCGCCGTGACGGCGACCGTGACGCAGGAACAACCGCAGCCCGCTACGAGCGACGCGGTGACCGAGCCCGGCGCCGACACGGACGGAACCGGGCAGACCGGAGAAGACCCCGGCACGACCGCGACGGATCCCGAGACGACGATACCGGCGGAGGTCACCACCGTCGCCGAAACGGAGACCGAGACCGTGACGGAGACGACGACGGTCCCGGAGACGACCACCGCGCCGGAAACGACGACCGCGCCGGAGACCACGACGGCGCCGGAAACGACGACCACGCCCGAGACTACGACGGCGCCCGTCACGACGAAACCCGACGTCACGCCGCTCGATCCGGAGAAGAAATACGTCGCGTTCACGTTCGACGACGGTCCGCATCCGACGAACTCCAAAAAGATCACCGATAAAATGCTCGAGTACAACGGCAAATGCACGTTCTTCGTCATAGGAAACCTGATCAAGGGCGACCGCGAGAAGGGGATGCAGTACGCGTACGACCACGGCATGGAGATAGCGATCCACTGCTGGACCCACGACCATTATTATACGAAAGAGCCGGAGTATTTCCACGAAGAGGTCTACAAAACAGCCGACAAGATCAAGGAATCCATCGGAGAATGGCCGACGATCATGCGTCCGCCCGGAGGAAACATAACGGATTCGCAGGTCAAGGAATCCGAGTTCGCCGTCATAATCTGGAGCGTCGATACGAACGACTGGAGATATAAGAAGACGGACAAATCCGTCAAAGAGGAAAACGTAAAGACGATCGTAAACAACGCCCTGTACGACAGCAAGGGCAACTTCAACGTCAAAAACGGCGATATAATCCTCATGCACGAGATATACGAAAACAGCTACGACGCTTTCTGCATCATAATCGAGGAGCTTCACAAGCGCGGTTTCGAGTTCGTCACCGTATCGGAGCTTTTGCAGAATCCGCAGACCGGATACAAATATTACAGCACTTATAAGATAAAGTAAGAGGAAACAGTATGAAGCTTGAAAAACTCGTTGGCGACCGCTTCAAGGAGCGTCCGTCGGAGTGTCTTGTGGACAGCCACGCGCTCATGCTGCGCGGCGGCTACATGAAATTCGTCAGCAGCGGCATTTTCTCGCAGTATATGCCCCTGCGCCGCGTCTGCCGCAAAATCGAGCAGATAATCCGCGAGGAGATGGACAAAATAGACGGTCAGGAGGTCCTGTTCCCCGTCGTCATGCCCGCTTCGCTGTGGCAGGAATCCGGCAGATACAGCAGTATCGGCGCGGAGATGTTCCGTTTCAAGGACAGGAACGGCGCCGATCTCGTCCTCGGCATGACGCACGAGGAAGCGGCGGTCCAGCTCGTCCGCGAATACGCGAACACGTATAACAAATACCCGTTCATGATATATCAGATCCAGACGAAGGAGCGCGACGAGGCGCGTCCGCGCGGCGGTCTCATCCGCGTTCGCGAATTCACGATGAAGGACGGCTACTCGTTCCACACGAGCCAGCAGGATCTGGAGCGGTATTACGACAGATGCCACAAAGCGTACGAGCGTATCTACGCGCGCGCCGGCGTGCCTGAGGTCATCTCGGTCAAGTCCGACTCCGGCATGATGGGCGGCTCCGTCAGCCACGAATTCATGCTCCTGACGCCGATCGGCGAGGACAGCATCGTCATCTGTCCCGAATGCGGCTACAAGAGCAACATGGAGGCGGCGGACAGCATAACCGAGCCTGCCGATTTCGGCGAGGCGGCGCTTGAAAAGTTCGCCACGGGCGAAGCGCACACGATTGAAGAGGTCTGCGGTCTCGCCGGCGCCGACGCGAAGCAGTCCTGCAAGGCCGTCATATATCAGAGGAACGCCGACGACAGCTATATAGTCATATTCCTGCGCGGCGATCTCGACGTCAACGAGACGAAGCTCACGAACCTGCTCGGCTGCGACGTGCATCCCGCGGCGGTCGACGAGGATTCCGGCATCGTCGCCGGCTGCACCGGCCCCGTGAACTTCACGGCGAAGGCGACCGTGCTTTACGACAGCTCGCTCAAAGGCGGCAGGAATCTGATCTGCGGCGCAAACGAGGACGGATATCACTTCCGCGGCCTCGATATGGCGCGCGACGTGCCCGGCGCCGAATATCACGACCTCGCGAAGGTCATAGCCGGCGGCATCTGCCCCGTCTGCGGAAAACACACGCTCACGATCTCCCGCGGCGTTGAAGTCGGCAACATCTTCATGCTCGGGACGAAATACACGAAATCCATGGGTATGCAGTACACCGACGAGAACGGCAAGCTGCAGTATCCCATAATGGGCTGTTACGGTATCGGCGTCGGCAGGCTCGCCGCGTCGGTCTGCGAGGCTCATCACGACGAATTCGGCCCGGTCTGGCCGAAATCCATCGCGCCGTGGCAGGTGCATCTGTGCTGCCTGCGCGCGGACGACGAAGAAACTCACGCCTACGCGAACGGTCTTTACCGTGCGCTCGAGGACGCCGGCGTCGAGGTCATATACGACGACAGGAACGTTTCCGCGGGCATCATGTTCTCCGACGCCGATCTGCTCGGCGTGCCGCTGCGCGTGATCGTCAGCCCGAGAAATATGAAGGAGGGCGCCGTGGAGCTTGCCGCGCGCGACAAATCCTTCCGTGATAAGGTGCCGGTCGACGGCGCCCTGGAAGAAATAATCAAAAAAGTCAGGGAGTAAGGCATCAAAGGAAGACGGGACGGTCTTCCTTTGCTTGATTTGAGCCAATGATAAGAAAACTTTCACACTACGTCGGGGAATACAAGCGGATTACGCTTCTGACCCCGGTGCTGATGGTGCTCGAGGTGCTGTTCGAGGTGTTCATCCCGTATCTGATGGGACACATCATAGACGACGGCATCAAAAAGGGCGATATGAACTACGTCGTCCGCACGGGCCTTCTGATGATGCTTATGGCGCTGCTGTCGCTCGTTTTCGGCGCGCTCGGCGCGATCCTCGCGTGCAAGGCGTCGGCGGGGTTTGAAAAGAACCTGCGCCGCGGACTTATGGAAAAGGTGCAGAAATTCTCGTTTGCGAATATCGACCGTTTCTCGACCGCGAGCCTCGTGACGAGGATGACGACGGACGTCACCAACGTCCAGACGGCGTTTCAGATGATGATACGCATCTGCTTCCGCGCGCCGATAATGCTGACGTCTGCGCTCGTGATGGCGATGGTGACGAACCGCAAGCTCTCGCTTTTGTACGTGGGCGTCATAGTGCTGCTCGGTACGGCGCTCGCGCTGATCGTCGTCAACGCCTTTCCGCGCTTCAGATACGTGTTCGAAAAGTACGACGGCGTCAACGCCGGAGTTCAGGAAAACCTGACCGGCATCCGCGTCGTCAAGGCGTACGTGCGCGAGGAGCACGAGACGAAGAAATTCCACAAGGCGTCGGAATTTCTGTATAAACGCTTCGTCGACGCCGAAAAGATCGTCGCACTCAACGGCCCGGCGATGAATCTGGCGATATACGCGTGCATGACCGGCATCTTCTGGTTCGGCGCGCAGATAATAGTCAAGAGCGGCGAAACGGAGATGCAGGTCGGTCAGCTCAGCACGTTCATGGTGTACACGATGAACATACTGATGAATCTGATGATGATCTCCATGATATTCGTCATGATGACGCTGGCGAAGACGTCGGGCGAGCGTATCGTCGAGGTGCTCGACGAAAAGATCGATCTGACGCAGCCGGAGAACGCCGTAACCGAGATGAGAGACGGGCAGATCGTGTTCGATCACGTGAATTTCTCGTATTCGAAGAACAGTGAGAACCTGACGCTTCAGGATATAAACGTGACGATCCCGTCCGGATCCGTCGTCGGCGTTATCGGCGGCACGGGCTCGGGCAAATCGTCGTTCGTTCAGCTGATACCGAGACTGTATGACGTCACGTCGGGCAGCGTCAAGGTCGGCGGCGTCGACGTCGGCGAATACGACCTGCGCACGCTCCGCGACAAGGTCTCGATGGTGCTGCAGAAGAACGTGCTGTTCTACGGCACGATAGCGGAAAACCTCCGCTGGGGCAATGAAAACGCCACCGAGGAGGAGATGAGAGCCGCCTGCGAGTCGGCTCAGATCCGCGAATTCGTGGAGAGTTTGCCGGACGGCTATAACAGCCACGTCGAGCAGGGCGGCACGAACTTCTCCGGCGGCCAGAAGCAGAGGCTGTGCATCGCGCGCGCACTGCTGAAGCAGCCGAAGGTGCTGATCCTCGACGACTCGACTAGCGCCGTCGACACGAAGACGGACGCCGCGATCCGCCGCGCGTTCCGGGAGTACATACCCGAGGTGACGAAGCTGATCATAGCGCAGCGTATCTCGAGCGTCGCCGACGCTGATATGATAATAGTCCTCGACGAGGGCAGGATCAACGGCATCGGCACTCACGATCAGCTGCTGCAGAACAACGCGATATACCGCGAGGTATACGAATCACAGATGAGAGGGGCTGATTTCGATGAGTAAGGATACGTCAAAGAAAAGCAAAGCCCCGCTGAAAACGCTGGCGCGAACGCTCGGGTTCGTCATAAGATCGTACCCCGTGCACTGCGTCGCGGTGCTTCTGTGCCTGATAATCACGACGATAGTCACGGCTCAGGGCACGATGTTCACAAAAGAGCTGATAAACGAGTATATCCAGCCGATGCTCGACGGAACGCTTGAGCAGGACGCCGGCTTCTCGCGCCTCGGCGTGAGGATGATATTCATCATACTGATGTACGGTGCCGGCGTGCTGTCGACGTTTCTCGTGAACCGCCTTATGGTGTACGTCACGCAGGGCACGCTGAAGATCATCCGCGACACGCTGTTCGAGCATATGGAAAAACTGCCGATAAGCTATTTCGACAGAAACGAGCGCGGCGACATAATGAGCATATATACGAACGACACGGATACCCTGCGCCAGCTCATATCGCAGAGCGTGCCGAACATGATCTCAAACGTCTCGACCGTGGTGACGGTGCTGACGTCGATGATCATACTCTCGCCGCTTTTGACGCTGACGGCACTGATCGTCGTGGCGCTCGCGACGACGATAACGCGGCTGCTCGCGGGAAAGAGCGCGAAATATTTCAGAAAGAGACAGAAGAACATCGGCGAGGTCAACGCATTCGTCGAGGAGGCGGTTGAAGGACAGCGCGTGATCAAGGTCTTCACGCACGAGGACAAGATACTTGAAACGTTCGACGAAAAGAACGGCCGGCTGTACGACAGCACGCGGCTCGCGAACGGCCTGGCGAACGTCGTCATGCCGATCATGGGCAACCTCGGGTATCTCAACTACGTCGTCGTCGCGATAGTCGGCGGTTATCTCGCCGTAAAGGGCGTCGGCGGCTTCGCGATAGCGTCGCTGATACCGTTTCTGCAGTTCACGCGTCAGTTCAATATGCCGATCTCACAGTTCTCACAGCAGCTGAACTCGATAATCATGGCGCTTGCCGGAGCGGAGAGGATATTCGCTTTGCTCGACGCGCCGGTCGAGGAGGACGGCGGCTACGTCACGCTCGTCAACGCGCGTGAAAACGGGGACGGAACGCTTACCGAATGCGATGAGCACACCGGAGTCTGGGCATGGAAGCATCCGCATTCCGCCGACGGCACGGTCACGTATACGCGCCTGCGCGGAGACATAGTCTTTGAGAACGTTGATTTCGGCTACGTGCCTGAAAAAACGGTGCTTCACGATATAAGCCTGTACGCGAGACCCGGCGAGAAGATCGCGTTCGTCGGCGCGACGGGCGCCGGAAAGACGACGATAACGAATCTGATCAACCGCTTTTACGATATACAGAGCGGAAAGATCAGATACGACGGTATAAACATACAGAAGATAAAGAAAGCCGATCTGCGCCGCTCGCTCGGAGTCGTTTTGCAGGACACGCACCTGTTCACCGGCACCGTTGTGGATAATATAAGGTACGGAAAGCTCGACGCGACGGACGAGGAGGTCCGTGCCGCGGCGAAGCTGGCGGGCGCGGATTACTTCATAACGCATCTGCCGAAGGGATATGATACGGAGATCACCGGCGACGGCGCGAACCTGTCGCAGGGACAGCGCCAGCTGATCGCGATCGCCCGCGCCGCTGTCGCCGATCCGCCCGTGCTGATACTCGACGAGGCGACGTCCTCGATCGATACGAGAACGGAAGCGATCGTCCAGCGCGGCATGGACAGCCTGATGGAGGGCAGAACGGTGTTCGTCATCGCGCACAGATTGTCGACGGTAAAGAACGCGTCGGTCATAATGGTGCTCGCGAACGGCAGGATAATCGAACGCGGCAGCCACGAATCGCTGCTCGAGGACAAAGGCGTCTATTATACGCTGTATACCGGAAACAAAAAATAAGGAAAAGCCGCCGCAGCACGGCGGTTTTTCAGTGAAGTGTTTTGAGGGGCAAGACGTGAAGCTTGCTTGTAGGGGTCGGCGCCCTCGACGACCCGTTTTCTATGATGAATCGCACCGTTGAGAGCGCGGATTGCGCTTCGCGCGAGAAAAGAGGAGTCGCTTCGCGACAAATTTGGGGGTCCCCACCCCGGCCGCTTACGCGGGGTGAAATGTTCCGCCGGGGGGGCGGAACGTGAAATTTGACTGCCGTCAAGTGAAATTTGCCCTGCGGGCAAGTGAAATTCGCCTGCGGCGAGTTAAGGAGTCGCTTCGCGACAATCTTTGGGGGTTCCCACCCCTCACGGCTCGGCATACGCCTCGCCACCCCCAAACCCCGGTTTCCCAAACTTAAGGAAACCGGGATTTGATTTGGGTTTGTTTTTGATGATTTCGGACTTTATTGTCCTGTTTTGTTATTGACGCTTTCGTTATTCCACTTTGCCTATGAAACGGTAATAGATCTCGATTTTCTGAGTTCTGCCGCCGTTTTCGTCTTTTACGGCTTCGTGGACTGCGATCTTGTCAATAAGGTCGTTAAGCATAGGCGCGGTGAGTTCCGTTGCATCGCCGTATTTTCCAATCAGATCGACCCATAACCCGACGTTCTTTTCGGTCTGTACGGTTTGCTCTATCTTTGCCTTCAGTTCGGTTATCTTTGTATCAAGCTCAGCCTGTTCGTTCTGATAACGCTCCGAAAGCATAGAGAAGTTTCGCTCCGTCACTTTGCCGGATAATCTGTCTTCATAGAGCTTTGCAAAAGTATTGTCAAGCGACCTCTGCCGCTTTTCAGCCCTTGCAAGCTCCTTTTTTGACTGTGAAATATCCTTTTCACGCTGTCCGGCGCTCTCTTTCGTAAGCAATCCGATAAGAGCTTCTTTATCGGATTCGGCAAGAGACGCGAAACGCTTGAGCTTCGTATAGACTATTTCGTACAGAGTTTTGTATTTGACGGAATGGATACTGCACCTTTCCTTACCGTACTCTTTGTAGGTATTGCAGGAGTAGTATTCCTGTGTTCTCGTACCGTCCTTCGCTTTTTTGTAACCGTAACGCAGAGATCTTCCGCAGTCGGCGCATCTTAACAGTCCCGCGAATATTTGTACCTCGCCCTGTTTCGTCGGCCTTTTGCGGCTCTGTATGTGAGCCTGCGCCGCGTCCCATAACTCTTGTGATATTATCGGCTCGTGAGTATTTTCGACGGTGTACCAGTCTTCTTCCGGTCTGTGTACCTTTTTCTTGTTCTTGAACGATATATTCGTCTGTCTGTAGTGTACGCTGTGACCGAGATATACGGGATTTGATAAGATACGCTTTACCATCTCGACGGTCCATTTGTGGCGCCTGTCTTCGGGCTGATCCTTGAACGTCTGAGATAACATACCGCTTCTCTTGTATATCCACCATGCGGGTATCGGTATCTTTCTTTTGTCAAGCTCGCTTCTTATCGCCGCCGCTCCTTTTCCGAGCGAAGCCATATCGAAC
>JAFZRM010000121.1 GCA_017619885.1 Clostridia bacterium
CTACAGGTAGACGCGCGGCCCCCACAAGTCGTTTTGCGACTTGTGGGAGCCGGGGTTCCCCGCCGCGAACAGCGGTGGGGGTTCCCGGGAGGGGAACAGGGGGTTTGGGGGGTGACGAGCATTGCGCCGCCAGGGGCGGATGAAGCAATGCGAGGAAGGCGCAGCGGTCGAAAAAATCAAGTACAGCCGCGGCAGCGGCACGCAGATTTTTTCGGGTCACCGCAAGCGGGCGTGAGGGGTGGGCGACCCCCAAATTCGTCGCGCAGTAGGGGTTCCCCGCCGCGAACTGGAGAGCGGTGGGGGTTCCCGTAGCGACTCCGACACTATTCACTCTTACCTCTTAACTTCTCTCCTTGCGTCGGGTATACGGCAAAGGTCCTGTCGGCTCTGACCATTTCTGCCGTTTTCACCGTTTGCGGCGGCGCCTGCGGTGCCTTCGGTCGCGGATCGGACGGCATATAAACAAACCTCCTTAAAATTGAGACGTGAGCGTGAAAGAGCGCGTGGCGCAAATGCGTTATGCGGTCTGCGTCGTGCGTTGAGTTGAGGTCGCAGCGAAGGACGTTTACGATCATAAAAATTCCGGTAAATATCCCATACAAACGTGCGGTATCACAGTTCATCCGCACCCGAACCGGTCGGGGCTTTCATTCTCTCTGCCGCATACCCGACGCCCGGAGGCGTCAGGCGGTCATTCTGTTTTCAAGGAACGATTCGAATATCTCCGACAGCGTGTCGTTGACGTCGAACGGCGACTCGTAGTTGACGGGCGTGTTGACCGTGCAGGCGTCTATCTTCGCCGAGACCTCGTCGATCTTCTCGGCGAGCGCGCGGTTCTGCTTCTTCAGCTTGTTTCTGTCGAAGTTTATCGTCGTGACGCGCTTAAGGTCGCATTTGAACGCGGTCTGGTTGCCCTCGGCGTTGAATTTGTAGCCGCATCCGCCGCCGCGGATTATCTCCTCGCTCGAGCGGAGCGCCGTCATCTCCCGAAACGTCGCCGACACGCGCTGCCTCAGATAATTGAGGCCGCTCTCGCCGTCTATATCGAGCTGCAGCGTGCTTTTCGCCTCGCGTATCGCGGCGCAGAGTTTTTCTTTTTCGCCGAGCAGATATACGACGAATTCCGTCAGCGCCGTGACGTCGGAGCTGAATTCGTTCGCGGGCGCGCTCTCGACGACCTCGTCCTCGTCCTCGGGCATCATCTTCTTTCGCAGGTGTATTTCTTTAACTTTTACTATGTTCGACTGCCTTTGCAGCACCGAGACACATTCGTCGACGAGCGCCTGGAGCTTGTTCTGACAGCGGAACGCTTCTTTTAAGTTCATACCGTTGTTGCCTCCTTATTTCGTTTGACGGCATTTTACCACGAAAAACGGCGGCGCGCAAGGACGTATTACGTCCTGTTCCGCAAAAAAACGACCGGGGACGTCTTCAGTATCAAAGACGTCCCCGATTTCCGCGTCGAAGAACGCGAGCAGCTGCTGTACGGTGTCGAGCGAGTTTATCCCGCCGTGGAGCCACCGCCTCACGTGCCGCGTGCTCACGCCGAATTCTTCGGCGAACCGCTCCTGCGTGTAGCCGTTGTCCTTAAGCATCCGCCGCAGAAACGACCCCGCAAGGCTTGAATAAAGCGTGTGTGTTTTGTATTGCGCCATTTTTAAAACCATCCTTTCCTTCGGCATGATCAAAAAAGCCGGTAAACGATCATAATAACGGACAGTTTGCAAAAGACGCGGTCATTTTACCACGCATCGCGAGAAATGTCAAGAGGGATTTGCGAAAAAATCAAAATTTGCCGGCACTCACGTCCTGCCGAAGCGGCGCTCGATCGCCGCCTTCGCCATCCGGAACGCGACGGGTCTGCCGTGCGGGCAGTACGTTATCTCCGGATGCGCGTACAGCTCGCGGACGAGCGCCTCGAGCGCCTCGCGGTCGTTCTTGTCGCCGCCCTTTATCGCGCCCTTGCAGCTGACCTGATAAAGCGCGCGCTCGAACAGCGTCTGCTTCGCTATGCCCGGCGCGGCGCCGTTTTCGGCGAGCTCCGACAGCATGCTGACGAAGAGCTCTTCGGCCTCGTCGTCGTCAAGGCCCGAAGGCGTCTGCGTTATGTTCACGATGCCCCGGTCAAATTCGTACCCGTATCCCGTCGCCTCGAGCTCCTCCATGAATAAGGACGCCGCGGCGGCTTCCTCCTCCGTGACCGGAACCGTTATCGGGATCATGCGGAGCTGGCTCGAAGCGGCGTGATCGTTCATCGCGGCTTTCAGCGCTTCAAAACGCAGTCTTTCATGCGCCGCGTGCTTGTCTATTATCAGCACCTCGTCGCCGTCCTCGACGAACAGATACGTGTCGAACGCCTCGCCGATGTACCGCCATTCCCCGTGCGGGCCCTCCGGCTCTTCCTTTTGCGCCGGATCGTATCTCTGCTCCGGGTCGAGCGGTCTGCCGTAGCTTTCCGACACCGCCTGAGACGGCTCGGTATCCGGCTGAGAAAACGACGGAGCGCTGACGGCGGCCGCGATCTGCTGCTCGTCGATCTGGTCCGGCGTGCGCACGAACGGCTTGCGCTCGGGCTCGGCCGGTTTGGTGTCGAACGCGCTCAGCTGCACGTGCCGGGGCTTTTCCCCGTCGTCGGTCACCGGCAGAAACGGCGAGACGCGCCGTCCCTCGGCGGCCTGCGGCTGCAGCTGCGGGCGCTGTCCCGTCTCCGTTGCCGCCTTTACCGCGTAGTACACGGCGTCGAAGACCGGGCGGTCGGAGCTGAATTTGACCTCGAGCTTCGAGGGATGGACGTTCACGTCGACGACGGACGGGTGCATCGTAAGAAACAGCACCGCGCACGGGAACCGCTCCGCCGGGCAGAACGACACGAGCGCCTGCTCGAGCGCGGACGAGATGACCGTGCTTTTTATGTATCTGCCGTTGATGAAGAACAGCTCCATCGCCCTGTTCGGGCGCGCGAGCAGCGGAGATGCGACGCCGCCGGTGACGGTTATGCCGCCGGTCGTGCCGTCGACGGGTATCAGCTCGGCGGCGACCTGCCTGCCGAGCACGGCGTACACCGCGTTTTTAAGATCGCCGTCGCCCGCGGTGGAGAACCGGCGGACGCCGTCGGAGATGAACGTAAGCGAGACGTCGACCGACGACAGCGCGAGCTTCTCGCATACCGACGCGACCGCCGCCGCCTCCGTCTTGTCCTGACGCAGGAATTTCCGGCGCGCGGGGACGTTGGAGAACAGCTCCGACACGGTGACGACCGTGCCGTCGGGGCAGCCCGTCTCGGTCACGGGCGAGCATACGCCGTAAGTCACGTTTATCGCGTGGCCCGTCGGATCGGCGCGCCGCTTTGACGTTATCTTCATGCGGCTGACCGCCGCCGTCGCGGCGAGCGCCTCGCCGCGGAAGCCGAGCGTGCCGATCGCGGCGAGGTCGTCCCCCGTCGCTATCTTGCTCGTAGCGTGGCGCAGGATGCAGAGCGGCAGATCGTCCGCCGACATCCCGCAGCCGTCGTCGGTGACGCGGATCATCGACACGCCGCCGCCGCGGATCTCGACCGTTATTTTGCGCGCGCCGGCGTCTATCGAGTTTTCGACGAGCTCCTTGACCACCGAGGCGGGCCTTTCCACGACCTCGCCGGCGGCGATCAGGTTCGCCGTTTTGAAATCAAGAACGTTGATAATTGACATCAGAGCATCCCTTTCAGCTTGCGCAGCAGATCGTACGCCTCAAGCGGAGTCGTGGTGTTCAGATCCACGGCCTCCACCGCCTCGCGTATCTCGTCCGATACCACCGTTTCCATCGTTATGTTAAGATCCTCGAGCGATTTCGCCGGGCGCGTGCGCTGACGCTCCGGCATCTTTGATTCGATGTCCGCGAGCACCTCGCGGGCGCGCGTGATCACTTTCTTCGGAACGCCGGCGAGCACCGCGACCTCTATGCCGTAGCTGTCGTTCGCCGCGCCTTTCACGATCTTGCGCAGAAAGCTTATCGTGTCGCCGCGCTTTTTTGCGGCTATGTTGTAGTTCACTATGCCGTCGACTATGCCTTCCATCTCGGTCAGCTCGTGATAATGCGTAGCGAACAGAGTCTTGCAGCCGATCTTCGAAGCCGTGTACTCGACTACGGCGCGCGCGATCGACATTCCGTCGAAGGTCGAGGTGCCGCGGCCGATTTCGTCGTATATAATGAGGCTCTTTTTCGTGGCGCGTTTTAGGATGTAGGAGACCTCGTTCATCTCGAGCATGAAAGTCGAGGTGCCGGACGCGAGATCGTCGGACGCGCCGACGCGCGCGAATACACGGTCGACGACGCCGATGACCGCCTCGGTCGCCGGAACGAACGAGCCGACCTGCGCCATTACCGTTATCAGCGCGACCTGGCGCATGTAAGTCGATTTGCCCGCCATGTTCGGGCCGGTGATCAAAAGCAGCCGGTTTTTCATAGTGTCGAGGTACGTGTCGTTCGGCACGAAGGGCTCCTCGGTGAAGCGCTCGACGACCGGATGCCTGCCGTTTTTGATGTTTATCACGTCGCCGTAATTGACCTCGGGTCGGACGTAGCCGTATTTTTCCGCGGCGACGGCGAGCGAGAGCAGCGCGTCGAGGCGCGAGATCCCGTCGGCTGAGGCACGGATGCGCGCGATGTTGTCGCACAGGTGGCGCCTGATCTCGACGAACATGTCGTATTCGAGCTTGACGACCTTGTCCGAGGCGCCGAGCATCGACGACTCGAGCTCTTTTAGCTCTTCGGTTATGTATCTCTCGCAGTTCGCGAGCGTCTGTTTTCTTATGTATCTGTCCGGCACCTGGCTGATGAACGATTTGCTGACCTCGATATAGTAGCCGAAAACGCGGTTGTAGGAGACGCGCAGGTTCTTGATGCCCGTTTTGTCGCGCTCCGCCGCCTCGAGCTCCGAGATCCAGCGCTTGCCGTCCTTCATGACGCTGCGCAGATAGTCGACGTCCTTCGAGTAGCCTTCTTTTATGAACCCGCCTTCGCGGATCGAGAACGGCGGCTCCTCGACGATCGCGGACTCGATCAGTTCGCACAGATCTGAGAGATCGTCGGTGTTGTCGCGGATCGAGCGGAGCATCTCGCTCTGACACGGGCCGATCAGCTCGCGCACGTGCGGCAGCTTCGACGCGGACTGGGCGATGGCGCGCAGATCGCGCGCGTTCGCCGTCTCGTAGACGAGCTTGGCGGCGAGACGTTCGAGGTCGAGCACGCCGCGCAGGCCTTCGCAAAGCTCCTCGCGGATCATGAAGTCGGAGAACAGGTCTGACACCGCGTCCTGGCGGCGCTGTATCTCGGCGACGCTGCACAGCGGCAGCTCTACCCATTTGCGCAGCATCCTCGCGCCGCCCGCCGTCTTAGTGCAGTCGAGCGTCCAGAGGAGCGAGCCCTTTTTTTCGCCCGTGCGCATGGATTCGCAGAGTTCGAGGCTGCGGCGCGTGTTCGCGTCGATCTCGAGCGCGCCGTCCGCCTCGTAGAGGGAGAGGGTGTCTATGTAGGAGATGTCGGTCTTCGCCGTCTCGGTCACGTAATCTATCGCCGCGCCGACGGCGCAGACGAGAGCCGGGGGCAGAGCGGAGACGTCGCAGGACGGGAACTGCTTGCGGCACAGCGACGCGGCTTTAAGCTCCCAGAAGCGCTCCGGCTCGTTTTCGTTTACGGTGCAGCTCATGCGGTTCTTTATGTAGTCTGCGAGCGAGGGCTGCTCTGACAGCGGGAAGCTCGTGATTATCTCCTTAGGGCAGAACGCCGCGAGCTCGTTTATCATGCGGCGCTGCGCGTCGTCGCCGTCGACAGGGCAGGCGCCGATATATCCGGTGGAGACGTCGGCGAAGCAGAGAGCCGCGCCGTCGCTGCCCGCGTATATCGAGCAGACGTAGTTGTTTTTGTCCTCGGAAAGCATCTCGGACGAGGTCACGGTGCCGGGCGTGATGATGCGGATGATGCCGCGCTTCACGATGCCCTTCGCCGTCGCCGGATCCTCGAGCTGTTCGCAGATGGCGACCTTGTAGCCGTTGTTGACGAGTTTCGCGATGTACGGCTCGACGCTGTGGAAAGGCACGCCGCACATCGGCGCGCGCTCGTCCTCGCCGCAGTCGCGCCCGGTGAGCGTGAGCTCGAGCACCCTCGACGCGGTCTTGGCGTCGTCAAAGAACATCTCGTAGAAATCGCCGAGACGGTACATCAGGATGTGGTCTTTGTATTGATTTTTTATCTCAAAGTATTGCCGCATCATCGGGGTCATAGATCAGCCCTCCATTGTGGTTGGTTGTATTATTTTCGGGAAGCACGCCTTCCCGTGAATGGTTTTGACATAGGTGTCGCTGCGCGACGATCGGTGCGCCGCTGATCGCGGCGCTTTTGGGGACTCCCCGCCCCCTCTCCGTGAAC
>JAFZRM010000122.1 GCA_017619885.1 Clostridia bacterium
AAGGGGGTGGTGCCGGGGTTCCCCGCCGCGAACTGGAGAGCGGCGGGGGTTCACGGAGAGGGGGGCGGGGAGTCCCCAAAGGCGCCGAGGTACGAGGCGCACCGAACGTCGCGCAGCGACACAAAAAACTATTCGTTATTAACTACTAACTAATAACTGAAAAAGCTCCCGGACACGGGAGCTTTTTCCTTGTCTTACGCTTTTACCGTATACTCGCCTGAGCCGACGGTCATATCGGTGCCGCCGAAGACGATGCGGCAGCGGGTATTCGCGGGGACTCTGACCTTCAGCGTGTCGCCGTCTCTGTCGGAGACGATGCGGCCGTTCACCGTTTCGAGCTCCGCGTACACCTTATCCGGCGCGCCGGGCAGGCAGGGGGCGACGGTGAATTCGCTGAATCCGGGTTTGACCGGTTTTATGCCGGCGAGCTGCGCGTAGTAGAAATACGCGAAGCCGCTGTGCATCGGGTGGTCGTACGAGGCGACGAAGCCCTTCATTCCGACCGATCTCATCTCCAGGCACTCCCACAAAGACGTTGCGCCGTCGTCGAGCATCGTTTTGAAATCAAAGAACGTGCGCCCGAACATTATCTTCATCGCGTCCTCGCCGAGTCCCGTCTCGAACAGCATCGGGATCAGGTACTTGTTTCCGTAGATCCCGGTCGTCATGACGTATTTGTCCTCGACGATCATGTCGTGCGTCGCCTTCACGAGCGCGTCTCTGTCGCCGTCCGGCACCACGCCGAGCAGCCACGCCGCGCCGTTCGACGCCTGGTATCCGTAGCTGTGCTTTTCCTTGTCGTAGAAATGACGGTTGAGCGAGTCTCTGATCCGCTCCGCGAGCCCGTCGTAGACGGAGCCGTCGTGACCGAGCAGGCGGCTGACCTCCGCCATTATCACCGCCGTCTCGTAGAACATGAACGTAGACGAATGCGGTACGGGTATGCGTCGCTTGCCGTCGTTTCCTATCGGCGGGCACCAGTCGCCCAGGCCCTCCGATATTATCAGATCGTCGCTGCGCTTTTTCTCGTGCTCTATCCAGTCGCACATGTACCGGTAGTTTTCTTCAAGCACGGCCCTGTCGCCGCATAGCTTATAAAGCTTGTACGGGATTATGACCTGCGCGCAGCCCCACAGCGGCGTGCCGAAGCCGCAGGTGCGCTTTCCGGGCGCGATCATCGTCCAGTCGCCGTACACGTCGCGGCTCGTCCGTATGTCGCGCAGATATTTCTCGTAGCTTGCCGCCATGTCGTAGTTGTATATCGCCGTGTCGCACACGACCTCGGCGTCGCCGAGCCAGCCGCATTTCTCGCGCGCCGGGCAGTCCTCGGGGAAGCCGTGATAATTCGACCTGATCGTGCGCAGCATGACCGTCTGCAGCGCGTCGAGGTCCTTGTTCGACGTCTTTACGACTCCGGTCGTGTCGAAGTCCGTGCTTATCGCCAGACCTTCTATCATCTCCGGCTGCGGATCGCGGCCGAAGAATCCGGTCACCTCCACGTATCTGAAGCCGTGCCAGTTGAATTCCGGCGTCCACTCCTCGCCCGGCTTGCCCGAGCTTATGTAAATATGCTGCTGCTGGCACCAGACGTGATATACGCCGGTGCTGCGGTAGTCGAGCTGGCCGTTCTCGTCGACGGTCTCGGCGAAGCGGAGCACGTACGTCGATCCCTCGGCGCTGTGCGGCGGGCGCAGCGTGACCGTTCCGGCGAAATTCTCGCCCATATCGAACACCCACAGTCCGCTGTCCTCGCCGTGTATCTGCTTGATCGCCTTAGTTTTGACGCGTCTTATCACGCGGCAGGGCGGCATGACGGCGCCGTGAAGCGGGCCTTTCGGCACCGTGTCGGCGACCGCGGGGCGCAGATCCTCGTCCTCGTATCCGTACTCGCACCACGGCGTCTCGCGGCGCGCGTCGTGTATCTCGCCGCCGTGGGCGTTGCCGAGGATCGTCGGAGAATACATCGTCTGCCACGTACCGGGCTCGGTGAAAATCACGTCTTCGCCGCCGTCCTCGTATTCGATATTGATCTGCGCGAAGCAGCAGATGTTCCCGTATTTGAACGACTTGTTGCCCCAGACGCGGCTCTGCGCGTAAAAGCCCTCGCCGCAGTGCACGCCGACGCAGTTCTTGTCCGAAAGAAGCCCCGTTATATCGTACGCGCGGTATAAGACCTCTTTTTCGTAGTTGGTGAACGGCGCGTCGAAGTATATGCCGTCGACCCGCTTGCCGTTAAGATACAGCACGCCGTAGCCGAGACCGGCGATATACGCGGTCGCGCGCTTCACGGGCTTGCCGCACGTAAAATCGCGCCTGAAATACACGCACGCGCCCTCGATATGCTTGCCGGGCCTGATGAACGAGCCTTTTATCTCCGGCTCCGTCGCGAAACAGCTTTCGCCGCACGCGACCCCGTCCGTCGTCTGCGATTCGATCCGCACCGTGTAAAGCCTGCCGGGGAGCAGCGCCGCGTCGGCGGTGATATCTGTCGTCTCACCGCTTTGTTCGCTCTTTTCCCAGACCGCGGCGCCGTCGAGGCTGACGCGGACGGTGTACCCTGTCTGGAACACGTTTTTTGCGTCGGAGTCGAGCTTCCAGCCGAAGCGCACGCCGAAACGCTTCACCGCGAGCGGCGTTTTCACCCTTTCGACCGTGATATCGTACAGTTTGGTCATATCATTTATCCTTTCTTAAACGGGCGAGCCCGTCGTTATACAGATAACGCTCATCATCGTGCCGCGCACGCCGCGCTGCCTTCTGTGAGAGTAGTAGCGTCCGCCGTCGCAGCAGGTGCAGTCGGGGCAGACCGAGACGCGCTCCGGAGCGATCCCGGCGCGGGAGAGTATATACGCGTTCATCCCGCGCAGATCCGCGTGATACGAGTCGATGAACCGCAGAAGCGCGGGATCGGCGGCGCGCACGGCGTCGATGAAGTCGTCTTTTACCTCAAAACAGCATTTGCCGATGCACGGACCGAGCGCGGCGAGGATCCTTTTCCGGTCGGCGCCGCGGCGTACCATCTCGCAAACGGTCTTTTCCGCTATTGCGGCGACGGTGCCGCACCATCCCGCGTGGCACGCCGCGACGATGCCTGCCGTCGGGTCCGCGAAAAGTATCGGCTGACAGTCGGCGGTCTTGACGCCGACGGCGACGCCGGGCACGTCCGTAACGAGCGCGTCGGCGCCGGGAAACGACGAAACGCTCCCGTCCGCGTAAACTGCGATATCGGAGTGGATCTGATCCGCCGTGACGAGGCGCGCGGGATCGTACCCGACCGCGGCGGCGAAAAGCCGGCGGTTTTCGTTTACGGTCTCGTCCTCGTCGCCTCTGCCGAAGGCGAGGTTCATGCTTTTCGTGTATTCAAGCGCCGAGGTGCCGCCGAGCCGCGTCGAAAAACCGTGGACGATGCCCGGGACGTCGAGCAGTGCGGCGCGAAGCACGTTGTTTTTTATGTAAAACTCACTCAATTTTTATCACCGTGAGCGCTTCGTTTTCGCTCATCCCTTCGTTTTTAAGCACGTATACCGCGTCGGGCGGCAGGTCCATGGCGTCCGCGTCGGCGAGACTGCCGACGATCACCGTCCGCGCGCCGTCCGCCGCCGCCTGAGCCGATTTGCCGGCGGAGCCGACGTAAACCGCGTCTTTTATCCGAAGATACACGCCGTCGCCGTCTCCCACGGTCACCGAGCCGAAGACGCCCGGCGCCTCGAGCGCCGGTCTGTGCAGCAGTATTTCCGCCGCCTCGGTCATATCGGCGGGAACGTACACGTTTCTTATGTCAAATGCGCCGCAGACCGTGACGAGCTGCTGCAGACGGCTGCCGCCGGAGCCGGAGCAGATCACGTAGTCGGCGTGAGTCACGCCGCGCCGCAAAAGCGCCTCGCACAGGCGGTAAAACCCGTCGCTTGCCCCGGGCGTCATGTCGAACACCGTCGCGCCCGCGCTCGCAGACCGCGACCGCGTCGCCGTATTTGCCCACCGATACGATTATAACCGTTTCGGAGGCAAAAGTCAAGGAGAAAACGGCGGCGAGAACCGAAAACGTCAGGCAGAAGCAGAGCAGTATGCAGACGTAAACGCGCCGGCGGCGGCTGATAAACGACGCCGCGATCAGCGCCGCGGCGAGCACGCACAAAAGCGGCGCGACGAAGACGTATCTGACCGAGACCGCGGGCACGCTGCCCGAGACGGCGTGCGCGAACGCGGAAAGCGCGCGGCAGAGCGCGTCGCAGATCAGACCGAGCGCACGGCCGGCAAACGGTATTCGCGACGTCAGAAGCACCGCCGGGCACAGATAGAGCAGCAGCGTTACGACCGGCGCGGCGACGCCGTTATAGAGCACGGCGCCGTAAGCGAGCCTGCCGTAGTACAGCGCCGCGAAAGGAAGCGTGAACAGCAGCGCCGACAGCGTCACGCACGCGGAGGACAAAAGCCCGGACAGGACCGGATGAGAGTCGCCGAGGCGGCGTCCGACGCGGAACGCGCAGTCGGAGCCGAGCGTTATTATGCCGAGCGTCGCGGAAAACGATAGCACGAACCCGGCGTCATATACGGAGTTGAAGTCGAATATCACGACTCCGGCGCAGACCGCGGTCAGGGTCGTTATAAGATCGTATTTGCGCGTCGGCAAAGCAGCAGCCGAGCAGACGGCGTACGAGACCGCCGCGCGCGTAACCGAGCCGGAAAAGCCGGTGACCGCCATGTATAGCAGCGCGACGACCGACAGGATCACCGCTTTTTTGCGGCTTTTGCCGAAGATGCGCGACAGGATGAAGTCGCAGCCGGCGAGCAGCGCCGTCACGTGCAGGCCGCTGACCGCGAGCAGGTGTGAAAGCCCTATATTGCGCATGTCCGAGGAGAAGACGTACGGCGCGGTGTCCGACCGGCCGAGGAACAGGCGGCAGAGCACGCCCGCCTCGTCGCAGACGCGGTAAAAGCACAGCGAAGCGGCGGACCGCAGCTTTTCGGCGTAATAACGCAGGTTTTTGCGAGCCGGACCTTCCTCCGCCTGCCCCGACAGCTCCGCTTTGAAATACACGTTTTTGCCGCGCATGCGCAGACCGTCGGCGCCGTCGTACGGTGAGAGCACGGCGTCGGCTTCGAATTCCGAAAATCCGGCGGGCAGATCGCCGTAGCAGACGGCGCACGCGTCGACTCTGCGCCCGTCCTGCCGCTCGATCTTAATCACGCGGTACGAGCCGTCGCCTTCGGAGGTCACGTATCCGCTTACGCGGCAGGTCACGCCGGTCTTTACCGCTCCGACCGAGGCGAAGCGGACGACCGCGGAGGCGCAGACGGCGGCGCAGACCGCCGCGATAACGAGGATCCGGCGCCCGGCTTTGCCGCCAACGGGGATCGATACGAGCGCGCCTCCCGCGCAGACGCAGAGCATGACAGCGGCGAAAAAAAGCCCGGCGTACGCCGACAACGCGGCGAGTACGAGCGCCGCGGAGCAAGCGAAACACAGCGGTCTTTTTTCAAAAAGCTTCATATCATCACCCAAACGTCATTATACATCATTTTATTGTAATTATCAACCCCGATTTTCAAAAATTCCCATTATATTGATAAAAAATCTATTGACACACAATATATTGTGAGTATAATAGAATTAAACACGAATCAACAAAGGAAGGTATGAATTATGAGATGTCCGAATTGCGGAGTTGAAGATACGAAGGTCGTCGACTCGAGGCCGTTCGAGGACGGGCGCTGCATCAGGCGGCGCCGCGTCTGTCCGAGCTGCGGAAACAAATTCTTTACTTACGAGACCGCGGAGTCAACGCCGCTGATGGTCGTCAAAAAAGACAAATCGCGCCAGGTCTTCTCGCGCGAAAAGCTGATGAACGGCGTGCTTAAATCGTGCCACAAACGCCCCGTGTCGTCCGCGCAGATCGAAACGCTCGTGCGCGACGTCGAAAACACGATAAAAGCGACCGGCAAAAAAGAGGTCCCGTCCGGCGAGATCGGCAGGCTCGTGATGGAGCGGCTGAAGGATATCGACGACATCGCGTACGTCAGGTTCGCGTCCGTTTACCGCGAGTTCCGCGACGTCGAGACGTTCCTCGCCGAGCTGCAGGAGATAAAGGACGAAAAGACCGCGAAATGAACGCGACCGTCATATATTCCGACAGAAAAACGGTAGGTATACAGATCAAGCGCGACGGCTCCGTCGTCGTTCACGCGCCGAAGGGCATGAGCCGCGCGCGGATAAACGAGCTGCTTGAAGAGCGGGCGGAGTGGATACGTAAGCATTCGCAGGAGCGCGCGCCTCGGGACGGGCGGATACAGCGGGTATATTATCTCGGAAAAGCGTACCCGGTCGAGCGCGGCGAAGGCAAGACCGTCTTTGACGGCGGGCGCTTCATCCTGCCGCCGGACTCTGACAACGCCGCATCCGTTTCGGCGCTGGCCGGCTTCTTCAAAGCGGCGGGGAAGCGGTACATGGCGGACAAGACCGCGCACTGGGCGTCGGTCATGCGCCTCCCGCAGCCTCCCGCGCCGCGAATTACCGGCGCGAAAACGCGCTGGGGCAGCTGCGGCGGTAAGGGCGGAAACAGGATAAACTACTCGTATATGCTGATGATGACCGACGAGGAGTGCATCGACTACGTCGCCGTCCACGAACTGAGCCATATAACGTACAAAAACCATAACGCCGATTTCTACGCGCTCGTGCAGAAGTATATCCCGGACTACAAAAACCGCGAAGCGAAGCTGAAAGAGTACGGGAAAACGTTCACGAAGCAGGGATTCTACGATTGAGAGCCGCTTGCGCGGAGTGATATGTTCCGCCGCGCGGAACGTGATATTCGCTTGCGGCGAGTCAAGGAGTCGGCTACGGGAACCCCCACCGCTCTCCAGTTCGCGGCGAGGAACCCCTATACGCCGACATTCTTGGTGGGTCTCCCACCCCTCATGGCGCTACGCGCCAACCCCCCAAGCCCCCCTGTTCCCCTCCCATCTCTGATGGGGCACGCGACACCGATCCCCTGTAGGGCGGGGGCTTGCTCCCGCCGTCGAAAAAGCCCCAACAGATGTTGGGGGGAGGCGGGGGTTTGGGGG
>JAFZRM010000123.1 GCA_017619885.1 Clostridia bacterium
CGTCGCCATCGCCCGCGCGCTCGTCAACAACCCGAGAGTGCTTCTGCTAGACGAACCGCTCGCCGCGCTCGACCTCAAGCTCCGCAAGGACATGCAGAACGAGCTGAAGGCGCTTCACGACCGGACGGGCATCACGTTCATCTACGTGACGCACGATCAGGAGGAGGCGCTGTCGATGTCCGACACGATAGTCGTCATGGCGGACGGCAGGATCCAGCAGATCGGCACGCCGACCGATATATACAACGAACCGAAAAACGCTTTCGTCGCCGACTTCATCGGCGAGTCGAACATACTCGACGGCGTGATGATAGACGACTACAAGGCGAAATTCGCCGGTCACACTTTCAACTGCCTCGACAAGGGCTTTGAAAAGAACGAGCCGGTCGACATAGTCGTGCGTCCCGAGGACGTCGACATCGTGCCCGCCGAGGAAGGCATGCTCAAGGGCACCGTGACGTCGGTCACGTTCAAGGGCGTGCACTGGGAGATCATCGTCGACATCCAGGGCTTCAAATGGATGATTCAGACGACCGATTTCTGCGCGCCGGATTCCGTGATCGGGCTTTACATCGAGCCCGACGCGATACACGTCATGAAGAAATCCGAATACTCCGACATGTTCGGCGACTATTCCTCGTACAGTGAGGAGTTCGACGAGCTTTCGGTGCCGGATCCCGAAGCGGAAGAGGAGCCGAAGGAATGAAGAAGAGATCGTTTCTTGAAAGAGCGGCGCTCGTACCGCACCTCGTGTGGATGATCCTGTTCATCGTCGCGCCGCTTCTGTTCGTCATCTATTTCGCGTTTACCGACAGCGGCGGATCGTTCACGTTCTCGAACATCACCGGACTGTCGAACTACGCCGACATTTTCCTCATCTCGGTGCTGTTCGCGCTGATCGCGACGGTCGTGTGTCTTCTGATCGGCTATCCGCTCGCGTTCGTCATGTCGCGGCTCAAGCCGTCGGCGCAGCGCGTGTTCGTGCTGCTTCTGATGCTGCCGATGTGGATAAGCCTGCTGATCAGGACTTATTCCCTGCTCGCGATGCTCGACAACGGCGGTCTGCTGAACGCCCTGCTCGAAAAGCTCGGCGCGGGCCCGGTCAAGATCGTCGGCACGCCCGGCGCGGTCATACTCGGCATGGTCTACGACTTTCTGCCGTATATGGTCCTGCCGATATACACCTCGCTTTCAAAGCTCGACAACAAATACTTCGAGGCCGCCGAGGATCTCGGCTGCAACGGTCCGAAGACGCTGTTCAAGGTGGCGCTGCCGCTGTCGAAGTCCGGTATAATCTCCGGCATAACGATGGTCTTCGTGCCCTCGATCAGCACGTTCTATATCTCTCAGAAACTCGGCGGCGGCCGCTTCGACCTGATCGGCGACACGATCGAACGCCAGTTCCTGTACAACAACGCCAGGAACATCGGCGCGGCGATATCTCTCGTTATGATGATACTCATCCTGATATCGGTCGCCGTAATGAACCGCTTCGGCGACGACGACGGAGGTGAGCTGATAGTATGAAAGTGCTTTCAAGGATCTATATGTTCCTCGTCTTCGGTCTGCTGTACGCGCCGATCATCGTGCTCGTGCTTTATTCGTTCAACAAGGCCGGAACGTTCAACACCTATTCCGAATTTTCGCTTTACTGGTACGCCGAGCTTTTCCGCGACTCCGTCGCCATCGACGCGCTGAAAAACTCGCTGATACTCGCGGCGCTGTCGTCGGTCATCGCAACGCTGATCGGCACGCTCGCCGCCTACGGCATCCACAGGATCAGATCGAAGACGGTAAAGACGGTCATAAACAGCGTGACGAACATCCCGATGATGAACCCGGATATAGTCACCGGCGTCTCGATGATGCTTCTCTTCGCCGCCGCGTCCGCGATACCTTTTCTCAAGGTCGAGATGGGCTTCGGCACGATGCTGATCGCTCACGTCACGTTCAACCTGCCGTACGTCATCCTGTCCGTTCTGCCGAAATTCAAGCAGATGGACAAACACCTGACGGAAGCGGCGCTCGACCTCGGCTGCACGCCGGCGAGGACGTTTTTAAAGGTCGAGCTGCCGTCGATAATGCCCGGCGTCATCTCCGGACTCATGCTCGGCTTCACGCTGTCGCTCGATGACTTCGTCATAAGCCATTTCGTCAGCAGCTCCGACTTCAAGACGCTGCCGCTGTACGTCTACAACCAGACGGCGCACGAAGTCAAATTCAGTATGTACGCGCTCTGCGCGCTTATGGTGTTCGCTATACTGCTCCTGATGATACTCGTGAATTTCGCGGGCTCCGACGGAAAGAAAGCGAACGTTAAAAAGCACAAAAAAACCGCCGCGGCGGAAAAGTAAAGGAGAAAAAAGTGAAGAAGATAATTGCACTGTTTCTGGCGCTCGTATGCGTCGCATGCGTGCTCGCGTCCTGCGGCACCTCGGCCGACACCGTAACGCTTTACGTATACAACTGGGGTGAATATATCTCCGACGGCAGCGAGGGGAGCCTCGACGTCAACGCGGAATTCGAAAAATACTGCGCCGAAAACGAACGGATCAAGCAGCTCACCGGCGGCAAGAAGGTAAAGGTGAACTATTCCACCTACGCGAGCAACGAGGACCTTTACGCGAAGCTTGAATCGAACACCGTCAGCTACGACGTTGTCGTTCCGTCCGACTACATGGTCGCGAGACTCGCGAAGGAAGGCCTTATTCAGAAGATAGACGTTTCGAAGATCGAAAACTATCAGTATATCAGAAATGAATTCAAGGGACTTTACTACGACGAGAACAACGAATACTCCGTCCCGTACACCTACGGCACCGTAGGCATCATCTACGACACGAACAAGGTCTCGGTAAAAGACGCCGAGGAGCAGAGCTGGGCGCTCATGTGGAACGAGAACTACAAGGGCGACATACTGCAGTTCAACAACCCGAGAGACGCGTTCGGCACCGCGATGTTCTATCTCGGCATCGACGTCAACTCCGAGAACGAGCAGGACTGGATCAACGCCCAAAGGATACTCAAGAGCCAGAAAGAGGTCGTTCAGGGCTACGTCATGGACGAGGTGTTCAACAAGATGGAAAGCGGCTCCGCCGCCGTCGCGCCGTATTACGCCGGAGACTTCCTCTCGATGTACGAGGACAACAACGATCTCGCGTTCTATTATCCGAAGGAAGGCACGAACGTATTCGTCGACGCGATGTGCGTACCCGCGAGCGCAAAGAGCCCCGAGCTGGCGGTCGAATATATAAACTTCATGCTCTCCGAGCAGATCGCGATAGCCAACGCAGAGGCGATCTGCTACGCCTCGCCCAATAAACTCGTTTACGAAAACACCGATTATATCGCGGAGATGTCCGAGATCCACGAAAACGCCATGGAAATACTCTACGGCTATGACGACAGCAAGATGGCGTATTTCTACGATCTGCCCGACGCCGCGAGGAAAACGATGAACGATCTTTGGGAAGAACTCAAGATCGAAAACGACAAGGGCGTAGCGATCTATATCATAGGCGGCGTCATAATCGCCGCGGTCGCGGTGATCGCAATCATCGTATTCATCAGCAAGAAGAAGAAAGCGAAAGCGTACTGATCGCCCCGAAGGAGGCACCGATATGAAAAAGGAATTACTGTTCGTCGTGGTCGCGGCGGTCTGCGTGTTCGCGATAGCGCTGTTCATGATAGGCGGCGCGGTGCAGGACGTCGATTATCACGATCTGTCGCAGCTTCCCCTGCTCGAGCAGAAAGCGGCTTACGACAAAATGCAGACGCGTAAGACGGTCGGCGAGACGATGCAGCTCGTCGGCGCGATCCTCTGCCTCGTCGGATTCGTGCTCGTCACGGTGATCTCGCTCGCCGTCGGTCACGAAAACGCGAAGGAAGCGGCGAAAAAATACGCAAAAGAATAAAACATCCGGCACGCGCCAGACGGCGCGCGCCGGTCTTTTTCATTTTGTTAAAATGAGGAGGACGGAGTTCCCGGGCAGCCCGGCGGGCGTCGCTTCGCCCTCCGTCACGCCGGCGTCGCGTATGAGACGGTACGAGATAATTTCACGATCGCAGTCGACCGACAGCGCCGTCGGTTCCGCACCGGCGTTTGCCAGCATTATCGCGCCGCCGTCGTCCCCTTTTGCCGCCGCGGCGTATACGCCGTCGGCGCCGCTTACCGAAACGGGCACCTCCGTGCCGCGCCTGTACAGCTCGTTGTAGGCGGAAAACGCATAGTAGCTCGGATACGGTTTACGCGTGTTGGGATCGAACAACGAGGCGTAATCGCTGACGCCGAGGCGCGCGTCATAGAACATCGCCGAATCGAGCGGAAGATGCTGGAAAGACAGCATCATCGCCGCGGTGAGCGCCGCGTGCGCCGCCGTACCGCGCAGGTGTATCATGTAATTCCACTCGTTGCACGTCGTCTCGGTGTCCGTGAAGCCGTATTCGTCGAGCTTCCGCCGCGCGTACTGGGCAAATATCGCCGTATGTTCGATCGACGCGTAGCTGTGCCACGAGAAGAAGTCGAGCGGACAGCCGTTTTCCTTCACGTAACGCAGAAATTCCTCAAAGAATTCAACGAAATAAAGCTCGCGCGCCGACGCTTTGGCGTTCGGGTCGGTCTGAACGCCCGCTATAGCGTAGAAGCCGCAGGAAGCGTAGCCGCCGATCTTCAGGCGCGGGAAACGTTCCTTGAGGTAGCGCGAGGCGATGCCGTAAAGCTCGAAATACTGCTCTTTGGTGCCGAGCCACATCTGGTTGTTCGACGGGCTTTCGCCGTTGTCCGGCTCGTTCCAGATCTCCCAGTACCGTATATCATACTTGAAACCGTCCGCCCAACCCTCCGTGTAATGGCGGATCACGCCCTCGCAGATCCGCGCCCATTTCAGCGGATCGGACGGCGGGAATATGCGGTAGGCCTTGACATGCGCGTAATTTTCTATCGTCACGCCGAGGCGGAAAAACGGCTCGACCCCCGCTTTGACGAGCGCCGTTATCAGCCTGTCCGTGAACGCGAAATCGTAGCTTTCGGGATCGGCGGGATCCGCGCCGAAATCCGGGAACAGGTTCGGTATGTCAACGAAACGCGAGCCGCCGAACCAGCCGCCCACGTCGTGCAGACGCGAAAACGGTATACCCGCCTCCGTAAGGTAATGAAACATCGAAAAATCGAGCCCGAGAAACGGCGGCTGACCGACGCCGTGCATCGGCTTTATCCGCCCGGTCTGCGCCGAAAAATCGACTTTTATACGCGCCGTGTTATCCATATCCTTCTCCTTTTCATTGCGTCTGATCTTATTATAACAGAAAAACCGGCGATGTCAATACGCGGACCGCATCCGCCGGCCGATTATTTTGTTTTCACGGGCAAAAAACAAACGGCGCGCCCGCCCGGCGCGCCGTTTTGCCTTATTTTATCCGTATTTCTTCACATCCGAGCGCGGCGATCTCGTCCGGGTCGTGGCTGACGGCGAGGATGAGTTTGTCCACCTCGAGCCTTTTTATCAGCTCTATCACCTCGGCTTTTATCTGCCCGTCTAGTGCGGTGAACGGCTCGTCGAGCAGAAGGATATCGTGCGGGAACGCGAGCGCGCGTGCGATCGCGACGCGGCGCGCCATGCCGCCGGACATCTGCGCGGGATACTTGTCCGTATCTCCGCCGAGCCCGACCGAGGACAGAAGCGACAGCGCCTTTTCTTTATCGCGGCAGACCTCGAATACGTTTCCGTATGCGGACAGCGTCGGGAACAGGCGGTTCTCCTGGAACACGTACGAGACCGCGCCGCCGCATTCGATCTCTCCGCCGTAGTCGCGGTCGAGCCCGCAGATCAGGCGCAGAAGCGTCGTTTTCCCACAGCCCGACGGCCCGGTCAGCGCGAACGCGCCTCTGTCCGGCAGCTCGAGTGAGAAGCCGTCGAAAACGACGTTGCCGTCAAAGCGCTTTTTCAGGTTTTTTACCGATATCATAATTCTTTTTCCTCTGCCACGCACTGACCGCCGCCATCAGCAGTTTTTCTATTATCATACTCAGCCCGATGACGGTGACCGTCCACGCGAACATCTCCGTAGTTTCAAGATACACCTTGGACTGATACAGACGGTTGCCGATCGAATGCGTCGCGAAGCACAGCACCTCCGACGCGACGCCCGCCTTCCAGGCGAGCCCGAGGCAGGTGCGGACTCCGGCGGACAGATACGGAGACACCGCCGGCATATATATGCGCAGAAGCTTCTGTTTCTTTGTGAAGCGGAATATCGCCGCCGTCTCGATCAGCAGCGGATCGGCGGAGAGTATGCCTTCGCGCACGTTGCCGTGGATCACCGGAAGCACCATCAGCGCCGAGATAAACACCGGGATGAGCTCCTTGTTTATCCAGACGAGCGCGAGGATGATGAACGACGCGACCGGCGTCGCCCTGATCACCGAGAACAGCGGGGAAAGCAGCGTGTCGGCGGGCGCCGAGACGGCGCATAGCGCTCCGGTCAGTATCCCGAGCAGCACAGCCGCCGCGAATCCCGCGGTTATCCGCGCCACGGACAAAAGGACGGACAGATAAAATTCAGACGTACCGAGCAGCCGAAAAAGCTGCACCGCGACCGCCGGCGGGGAAGGTATGAGCACTTCCCTGCCGACGATCAGCGCGGCGATCCACCAGACTCCGATCCAGAACGCGAGCGCGATAACGGCGCGCGCGGGCGCGGGCAGGCTCCCGTGCTTTTTCATTTTGCGTTATAGTAGAACGCGTCGTCCGGGAGCTTGCCGCCGACTGATTTCGCCTCGGCCTCGAACAGTACGTTCAGCATTCCCTGAAGGGGCGTCTTCATATCCTTGCCGGTGAGAAGCACTATGTTGCAGTTCGGCAGGGCTTTTTTCGCGACGGCGGCCTTCGGGACTATGCCGGCGGCCTCGATGACCGCGGCGGCCTCGTCGACGTCGCCGTTGGCGAATTCCACGGACGCCTTGTATTCCTCAAGGAATTTCTTCAGCGCCTGCGGATGCTCCTCCGCGAACTTTGCGCTGACGATGATGCAGCCCATGACCATATCCGCGCCGGAGACCTTCTTCCATTCGGCGTTGAGGTCGAGCGCGATGCGCACGTCCTTGTTGTTGAGCATGACCGAGGTCACGTTGGGCTCGGGGAGCATGCCCAGAGTAACGGAGCCGGCGGTCATCTGCGTCGCGAGCTCCGCGTGCTCGGCGAGGTACTGCACCGTCACGTCCTTATCGGGATCGATGCCGTTTTTTGTGAGGATATAGCGGAGCGCGTATTCGGGCGTCGAGCCCTGGCCGGTCGCGTATATCGTCTTGCCTTTCAGATCGGCGACGGAATTGACCGTGCTGCCGTTCTCGAGCATATAAAGCACGCCAAGCGTATTGACACCGGCGACCTTGACGGCGCCATCGGTCTTGTTGTACAGGACGGCGGCGAGGTTGACCGGCACGGCGGCGATCTCAAAATCGCCCTTTATGACCTGCGCGGACACCTGGTCCGGCGCGGTGGCGACGGTGAACGTGTATTCCTGCGCGTTCTTGCCTTCTTTTCCGTCGGTGATGAGCTTTGCCATACCCATCCCGGTCGGGCCCATGAGCGTGAGGACCCTTATCTGTTCGGGCTTATCCTCTTTCTGTGTGCAGGAAACGAGGGACACGGTCCCGGCGAGCATGATTGCCGCAAGCAGCAGCGCGATGATCTTTTTCATTGTTTGTTATCTCCTTATATAGATTTCAGTTTTTCATAAGATAATATCCTGACGTCGGATCCGTCTCTTTCGAGCACTCCCCGCTCGGACAGCGCGGCGAGCGCGCGGTAAAGGGTCGGGCGGCTGATGTTCAGCGACGAAGCGAGTTTCGCCATGCTGAGAGGGATCTTCACCGTCCCCTCACCGCCGCAGCGCGACGAAAGATATGCCGCGACCGCCTTTTCGCCGTCGCCCGCAGTGAACGAGGCTATGCGTCTGTTCAGAAACCTGATCCGGTCGGAAAGGAAGCGGATATAACCGAGCGTGAAGCCGTGGTCCGCCTTGAGGAGCTGCTCGACGACCGGCTGAGGCATCATAAGGCACGTGCATCTGCCCGATGCCGTGACGTCGGTGACCTCGGCGTCGCCGCCGAAGAGCCGCGCCGCGCCGAAAACGTCGCCCGCGCCGAGCACGTTCAGTATGACGTCTTTGCCGCCCTCGAGCCTGCGCACCATCGCCCTGCCGGACACGATAAAGCACAGGCACGGCTCCTCGCCGCACATCCGGCTCCCCTTGCAGAAAGTCTTGAGCGACGAGCCGCCGACCGCCTCGGCAAGCGCAGACGGGTCTGCGCCGCTGAACAGTCTGTTCTTCATCATATTATTCAGCAATTCTTCTCTTTCCATAACGTCTCCGTCAAAAAGTGTATCATTTGAAACAACTTTCAAGCGTATTATACGCAAAAAACGTCACTTATTCAATACCAAAAGATTTCTTACAAGTAAACAATCGCTGAAAACACGTGCTAAAACAAAAAAATCCGGAGGCTTCCGGCCTCCGGATCATTATTTATTCCGTTATTCCGTCGGGACGTCGATCCTGAACGCGCCGGCGGGCACGCCGGTAGACGAGCAGAGATTGAGGTTCTTCGGGAACGTGTCGTCGAGCAGCGTGAAGTACGATACCGATCTCATCGGCTGTTTCGTTGTGATCACGACGGTGTCCTTGTCGGTGATCTCCATCGTGGCGGGCTTCGCCCAGTTGTACTTGTTGCCCGTCATGACTTTGAAGCCTTTGAGCTTGCCGTCCGAGGTGAGCCCTTCGCCCACGTACTTATACTTTATCGTCGCGGTGCACTTGTCCTCCGAGAATTCCACGGAGACCATCTGCGGGCCGCTGACCTCGTCGAGCGAGCCTACGCCGAGACTGCGCGCAAGGATCATGGCGGACATACGCTCGGCTATCTCCCATTTGTTGTACGGGTGCAGGCTGTTCCTGACGCCGTCTATGTAATAGGTTCTGTCGGACCAGAGGTCGGACGTCGTGCAGATGTAGACGTCGTTTATCAGCTGCGGGATCGTGCCCATGTTCATCCTGACCTGCGCGAAGTCGAACTGCAGGAATATCGGCGGCAGTTCCACGACGTACACGGGGTAGTCGTGATGCAGCTGATCGTGCGCGTTGCGCAGATATCTGATGAGCGTCGCGAAACGCTCGGCGTACAGCGTATTGTTATTGTTAGTGCTGTTGCAGTCGGATTCGCCCTGATACCAGATTATCGCCGTGATAGGCATCTTCTGGAACGAGTACATACCGTGGTTGTACATGAACGACGAAACGTGAGCGTTGACGCCCGGCGCCGAATAAACGCCGTTCTTTTCGGTGCTGATATTGAGCTCGTCGCGCACCTCGTTCGGCAGAAACGCGTGAAGCGCGCAGCCGTTGCCGTCGAATTCGATCATGCCTATCGGCACCTTGCGCTCGAGCTGCTCGTAAAGCATCAGCGCGGTGAAATATCCGAGCGCGGAGAAATCCATGGCTCCCTGCTCGGGCTTCTGCCAGCCGCGTCTGTTGACGACGTCGCGGCTGACGGCGTTCGTGCCTATCTGTATGCCGGCGAAGTCGCCCGCGAACGTCCTGTTCAGACGGATCTGCAGATCGTTGCTGATCTCGGCGTTGCGGCCCTTCTCGTTGGCGAGCGGTTCGTTTTTGATGTAGGAAACGGGATACCAGACGTTCGACTGACCGACTATCCAGTACACGTCGCCGACGAGGACGTCGTTGAATTCATAAGAGGCGCCGTCCGCCGCGAACACGCGCAGCGTCCTGCCCTCCGTGCACTCCGGCAGAGTGCCGCCGAGCGTGATCGTCCACTCGCCGTCGGCGATGACCGCCGCGCCGTGCAGACCGGCGAATTCGGCTTCGACTCTCTTGCCGTTCTCGGACGAGTCAGCCCAACCCCAGATCCTTATATAGTCGTTGCGCTGGAGCACCATCCCGTTGCCGAAGGCGCGGGAAACGGTGAACTTCGCGGCGGGTTCCGCGTTCATCGCTTCAAGGTCCTCCGTTACGGGCGGCAGCGTCTCCGCCTCGGTCGTCTCCTCCTCGGTGTCAGTTTCTGTAAGCTCGTCCGTCAGCTCTTCGGTGTCCGTCACGGTGGTGATGTTTTCCGTGTCCGGCTCCGCGGTGCTGTCCTCGGGTTTGCCGGTGCATCCGGCGGCGCACGTCAGTATCATAACAGCACATATCAAGAATGAAATCAGTCTTTTCATTTTTGTCTCCTTCCGTTTAAAGTGAATATATGATACCACACTCTCTGAAAAAAGTCAACGCTTTTGCTCGTCAAAATTTAAATTTTATACTTGTATCTGCTAAAATTGTATGATACACTTTTATCTGATATAATAGGTCAATTATGTGAATATCAGGAGTGTTTATGAAATATTTTGTCTTGACAGCCGACGGAGCCGCCGATCGCAGACTCAGCGCGTGCGGCGGCAAATCACCGATGGAAGCGGCCGCGAAGCCGACGATGAACATGCTTTCATACCGCAGCTTCAACGGCCTCGTATCCAATCTGCCGGAGGGAGTGGCTCCCGCGCCTTACGTCGTGGATCTTTCGGTCCTCGGCTGCGATCCCTCGCTCTGCACGGGCACGCTGCCGTTCGAGGCGGCGGGGCTCGGCGCCGCGGCAGACGGTGAGGACACCGTGTTCAGATGCTCGCTCGTCTCGTTGTCCGAGGGCAACGGCGCGTACGCCGGCAAGACGCTCACGGCGGCGAACGCCGACGACGTCACGCCTGAGGAGGCGGCGAAGCTGATCAGCGCGCTCAACAAGGGGCTGTCCACCAAGATAAAGAAATTCTACAATATGTCGGGCACCGAGCACTGCCTCGTCTGGAAGAGAGCGCCGCAGACCGGCGCCGTCCCGGCTCCCACGGACATAAAAGGCAAGAAGATAGGCGGCTCGCTGCCGTCGGGCGAAGCCGCGGCAAGGATAGTGCCGATGCTCGAAAAAAGCTACGCGATCCTGAAGGATCACCCCGTCAACGTAAAGCGCCGCAGCGAGGGCAAGAAGGCTCTCAACTCCATCTGGCTGTGGAACGCGGTGAAGCGCCCCGATTACGAGAACTTCCCGGATAAGTGGAGAGTCAGCTGCGCGGCGGTCTCGACCGACCGTATGGCGGCCGGCATCGGCGCGATGCTCGGCATGAAGCCGACCGTAACCGCCGACAACGCCGCGACCGTCGCCGCGGTCACCGCGGAATTCGAGGCCGGTACGGAGCTCGTATACGTTTACGCCGGTGCCGCCGCCGAGGCGGCGCGCAAGGGCGACGCGGCGGCAAAGACCGCGGCGATAGAGGCGATAGACACCGAGATACTCGCGCCCGTTTACGAATATCTGTGCGGATGCGGGGATCAGTTCAAGCTCCTCGTCTCCACCGGCGCCCCGGTGCTCACCGAGACGCGCGAATATTCGGCGGAGCCGTCGCCGTTCTTCCTTTACAATTCGACCCGTACGGAAGTCGGTTACAAACCGTTTTCCGAGCAAAACGCCGCGAAAGGCGGGTTCTGTCTGCCGGATGGATATAAATTCGTCCCGTTCATGATCAGACTGCCCGCGCCCGCACCCGAAAAAGAGGAGACCCCGGAAGATAATGGACAGCAGCAATAACAACGAAAAACTCGAGATAAAAGAGATAGAAGCCGAGACCGTCCCGCCGGCAAAAGACGACGTCAAAAAATCAGGCGGCAAAAAGGAAAAAGAGAAAAAGCCGGTCGTCCAGGAGATCTTCGAATGGGTCGAGATAATAGCGCTTTCGCTTTCCTTCGTGCTTCTGATGTTCACGTACGTGGCGAGGCAGGCGAAGGTCGACGGAAGCTCTATGCGCGAGACGTTCCACCACGGCGAGGCGATCGTGATCTCGAACCTGTTCTACACCCCGAAGCAAGGCGACGTGATAGTGTTCCAGGTCCCCGGCAGCACGCTGACGACGGAGCCGATAATAAAGCGCGTTATAGCCGTAGGCGGTCAGACCGTGTATATCGACTTCGATAACTGGAAGGTCTACGTTTACGACGACAGCTCGCTCACGGTCGAGCAGGTGATTTCGACTGTGACGCCGCTCGACGAGCCGTATATCGAGGCGATGCGCGAAAGCACGTACCCGAACCAGTCGATGAAGAACGCCCACGATCACGTGTACCCCCTCACGCTCGAGGAAGGCACGCTGTTCTGCATGGGCGACAACCGGAACGGCTCGACCGACTCGCGCTCGTCGATGCTCGGACCGGTCGACACGCGCTACGTGCTCGGCAAAGTGATCTTCCGCATCTATCCGTTCACCACAAAGTTCTGATAACTTTAAAATAAAGGGCGAAGAGGTTCTTTGCTCTTTATTCTTTATACATCAAATAAGAAAACGACGAAAGGAGGTAATACCGTGCCTTCCGATCAGATACAATGGTTCCCCGGCCACATGGCGAAAACGCGGAGGCTGATAACCGAAAACCTCGCCTCCGTGGATATAGTGATCGAAATGCTCGACGCGCGCATCCCGTACAGCTCGAAAAATCCCGAGCTTAAGCGCCTCATCGGGCAGAAGCCCTGCGTCGCGGTGCTCAACAAATACACGCTCGCCGACCCGGCGGCGTGCGCCGTCTGGCGCTCGTACTACGAAAAGAACGGGCAGAGCTGCATATTCACCGACTGCGTCACCGGATACGGACTCGACCGCATGCGCGACGCCGTCAACGTCGTCCTCGCCGACAAGCTGAAGCGGTACGAGGAAAAAGGGATGTCCGGCAGACACCTCAAGGCGATGATCGTCGGCATACCGAACGTCGGCAAATCGTCTCTTATAAACAAGCTCGCGAAAAACAAATCGGCGAAGGTCGAGAACCGCCCCGGCGTGACGACCGCGAAGCAGTGGGTCACGACGTCGCTCGGGATAGACCTGCTCGATATGCCGGGCGTGCTCTGGCCGAAATTCGACGAGCGCGAGGTCGGCGAGAACTTAAGCATGACCGGCGCCGTCAAAGACGAGGTCGTGCAGACGGAGAGCGTCGCGTACGCGCTGTGCGCGAGGCTGAAAGCGCTTTATCCGCAGCTTTTATGCGAGAGATACAAGCTCGAAGAAGCCTTCGTCGCCGAAGCCGAGCCTTACGAGATATTCGAGGCGGTGGCGAGAAAAAGAGGTCTGCTGCTGAAAGGCGGCGACATAAACGTCGACAGATGCGCCGATCTGCTGCTCGACGAGTTCAGGGCGGGAAAGATCGGCAGGATCACTCTGGAGCGTCCGAAAAATGCTTGAATTCATTTATGAAGACGAGGCGCGCGAGGCCGGATACGTCAGCGTCTGCGGCGTCGACGAGGCGGGCAGAGGTCCGCTCATGGGTCCGGTATGCGCCGCCGCTGTGATACTGCCGCCGCACACCGTCATTGAAGGGTTAAACGACAGCAAAAAACTGACCGAGAAAAAGCGCGAAGCCCTGTTCCCGCAGATCACCGCCGCCGCGGTATCGTACTGCGTGGCGTTCGCTTCGGCGGAAGAGATCGACCGGCTCAATATTTTAAACGCCACGATGCTGGCGATGCAGCGCGCGATAGACGGGCTGTCCGTGCCGGCGGATTTCGCGCTGATAGACGGCAACTGCAAGCGCGGGATAACCGTCGCCGCGAAGACTATAGTCGGAGGCGACGCGAAATGCCCGTCGATCGCCGCCGCTTCGGTGCTCGCGAAGGTCAGCCGCGACCGGCTCTGTTACGAGCTCGATAAAAAATATCCGCAGTACGGCTTCGCCCGGCACAAGGGCTACGGTACGAAGGAGCACATGGACGCGCTGAGAACGTACGGACCGTGCCCCGAGCACAGAATGACGTTTTTGAAGTTTTTGAAAGATGACTAACAGGGAATTCGGATATTTCGGCGAAAGCGTCGCCGCGGACCGCCTGCGCGAAGAAGGTTACACGGTCGCCGCGCGCAATTACTACGTGCCGGGCGGCGAGCTCGATATCGTCGCATACGACGATAAAAACGTGATTTTCGTCGAGGTCAAGACGAGATACAACGGTCAGAGCCTGCGCTACGGCAGGCCCGCCTCCGCCGTGGATGTACGGAAGCAGAACTCCGTCGCCGCCGCGGCGAAACAGTATCTGTTCGACCATAAGACGTCTTTGTCCCCGCGCATTGACGTCATGGAGGTCATCGTAAGCGAACACAGGGCGGCCGACGGCTCGCTCTGGTATTTCGTCGACGAGATAACGCATATAAAAAACGCCGTGCTGGCGTCGCGCGCCGTAAGATACGGCAGCAGGGACAGGCGGCTGCTTTAGCTGTGGCAAAAAGACCGCCGGATCATATTATAGTATCGGATGCTTAATCCATAATACGATCCGGAGGTCCACAATGAACTGTTTATGCGATATCTTTGACGATGATAATATCTGGTTCATCATAATAATCGCGCTCATACTCTTCACCTACTGCAGCGACGGCTGCCGCGGGGGAAGAGGAGGAAGATGAACGAACGGCGCCCCGAAAGGGACGCCGTTTTCATATTCAGTTTTCTTTTCCGTAGATCTGCAGCTGACAGATCCTCGTGTGGATGTCCGAGCAGATACAGGGCTTTGTGACGTAGAGCCTGACGTATCTCGCCCTGACCTCCGGGAAATCGCGAAGCGTCATTATCTCGGTGTTGCCCTCGACGCTGTCGGCGGTCTTCCATGCCCCGTCCGATCTCTGCCTGTATTCGAGGCGGAAGGCGGAGGTGATGTCGCTTCTGTCGTCGAACTCGCCGCAGTGGAGCACGAGCCACTTGTTGACCGTGCAGACTTTGCCGAGATCGACCTCGAGCCACGCCGCGCCGTCCTGCACCGCGGCGCACCATTTCGTGCCGCATTCGCCGTCAAGCGCTTTCTCGCCGGTCTCGCCTGGGCTTCTGAAGCCGCTCGTCTTGCAGGGCTTTCCGAGCGCGAGATTCTTTCCGAGATCACTGTACACCGGGCGGACGGTCGCGTCGCCCGACCCGATCCTGATCATCGCCTGCACGTCCTGCTGCCATACGATCTCGGCGTCGCCGTCAAAGCCCTGCAGCGCGCCGTTCGGTACACAGCGCTGCGCGTAAACGCGGATCAGACTGCCCTCGCGGTAGAGGCCGCTGCCGCCCATTCCGACCGCGGTCAGGCGGTGAAGCGGTTTGTCGCCGTCGACCTTGTCGTAAAGCGGCGCGGTCGGGACGGCTTCCGCTCTTGCGTCGGTGAGCGCCGTTATCGCCGTGATTATGATCTTATCGCAGTCCGGCAGAGTCAGCGTCGTCGCGCCGTTCATTTCTATCTCATACATGAAGATATTCGCGAATTTATACAGCCTGTCGCCGTTTTCGTCGTGCGTATGTGAATAGCTGACCGCCACTGCGTCGCGCTTGATGAACGCCTGATCACCGGCGGCTGCCTGATCCCAGCAGCCGACGTTTTCGCTGAAATCGCTTATTTTAAGCGTCACCTTTTTCCTGCCGGCTCTGAACGTCGCCGTCGTGTCGCCGTCGGCGGAGGCGGCGAGGATCAGCGCTTTTTTAGTCTTTCCGGGCAGTTTTATCTTCTGACCGCGGCAGACGAGCGCGTTAGCCTTCCCGGCGTCGCCTAAAACGAAGCGGATCCCCCCGCATTCAACGCGGTTACTGTAGATCTCCTCCGGGATCGAGATGCCCTTGCCGAATTCTCCGGCGCCGACGTCGTGCTGAGGCGTCGTCACGCGCTTATCGTATGCGAGCGCCACCGGAACGCAGACGTCACCCGCCGGCTTTTTCTCTTTGATCCGCACCGCGAAGGTCTTTACCGAATACGGTTTCATGTCGAACATTACCGAGTGTCTGCCGAACGCGACGGCGCCGCATCCTTCCTCGTAGCCGTTCGTCTCGCAGGCGTCGATTATATCGGCGGCGAGCTTCAGACGGACGTTCTGCAGTTCTTTGCCGGACGTCTCCTGCACGCGGATAATCAGGCGGCCGCCCTTTTCCTCGCGCTTGACGCATCTGATAACGGCGCCGCTGTTATTGAGCGAGGCGAAGCTGACGGATTTTCTTCTTCCGGAGTGCTTCGGCACGGTGAACGCCGTCAGCGGGCTGTTGAGGCACGCCGCCTCCGCCGCGACGCCTTTTCTGTCGCCGCCGTGCGAGGTGAATCCGTATCTGAATATGTTCTTTCCGTGATCCTGCCAGTCCTGACCGGATATGTATTTGAAATTGCCCTTCGGCGTGTGGATAAGCGTCAGGCGCAGCGTGTTGTCGGTCGGTTTTTCCATGCCGTATTTGCAGTCGTTTAAGATCGACACGCCGAATTTTCCGTCCTTGTCGGTCAGGTCCGCCCACTGATGGACGAGGTGCTGGAAATACGGGAACGAGTCGGTGCTTCCGCCGACGTCGCAGCCGAGCCCGAGATCGAACGTCGCGGTCTCGTTTGAGGCGGCGAGCGGGAAGCCCGCGGAGAGCAGCGATCTGCGCTCGTGCCAGTCGACCTCGTTGTCGACGTTCACTCTGCCGCCGCCGGCGCAGAGCGACACGGTCTGGGTATATTCGGACAGACCGTCGCGTTTTTTAACGCGCAGCGCGACGAGCGCGGGACCGTTGTCGGTCACCTCGACGGAGCAGACTCCGCCGACGTCCCTGAACGGCAGTTTCGTGTCTTCGTATTTGATCTCCCACGACGGCCAGCGCGTGTTGTTGTCCTCTCTTATGCCGAGCGAGGACGGCGCGGACAGCAGTTCCCTGCCGAGTTTCTTATCATACACCGAGCAGATATTGCCGTCGCCGTTGAGGGTGACTTTGTATCTTTCATTTTCAATGCGGTCGAGCGACGCGGAAAGCCCGGTCGAAAGCGCGCAGGGCGTATCCGACGCCTCGACGCTATAAACCGTAAAGCTGACCGGCGCGACGGTCGCGGCGAACAGCACGCACCGCTCTCCGTCTCTGTTGCTGATCTGCGACGGCACTTCACTGCCGTCCGGCGCGAATACTCTCGCGAACTTGGCGCCCGCCGGCAGCGGCGCCGTCACGACGTCGGTGCGGGCGAAGGAAACGGGGTTGTAGACCGCGACCGGATCGCCTTTGACGTCCGTGTCGAGCGCCGATACGACGGCGCCGACCGACGCGGTAAGCTCCGATGCGAGGATATTCTGCGCGATGACGTAGTCGTTATACGTGAATCTGTAGGCGTTTAAGATCGAGGTCCCGGGCAGATCGTCGTGGAACTGATGCCACAGGAAAAGCTTCCACGCAAAATCTATCCGCTCTTTCGGATACTTCGTGCCGAGCCACATCGCCGCGCTCGCCGCGCGCTCCGCGGCGTCCGCGAGCAGCTCGCTCTTTCTGTTCCAGCGCTTGTTTATCGTGTGTGAGGTGAGCGCGCCGAAGCCGTGCGGAATCAGCAGATTGCCGCGGTACGCGGGCATTTTCTCTATTTGAGATTTTGTAAGCGAGTTATATATCTCGTCGGTCCTGCCGGCGACGACCTCGAAATCCTTGTCGGGGCCGTTCTGCTCGATCGCGTCGTTTACGTATCTCGCGGATTCATCGGTAGCCGAGCCGCCGTAGTCGCCCGTTCCGTAGTACAGCATCTTGTACGGCACGCCGGCGTATTTGCCGTTGTGGTCGACCATGTTCTTGTATTCTTCACGCTCGTGTATCGGTCTGCCGTCGCGCTCGAAGCGCATCGTGTAGTCGCCGCAAAGGAAGGGGCCGATGACGAAATTGCCGTCCGGACCTATCCATTTGCCGAGGTCCATGCGCGGCGATTCCCTGTCAGGCACGGGTCTGCCGACTGTGCCGTCCTTTTTATAGATCGGCGAGCCGACGCCCCAGACGAGCTTCTGCGTCGAGAAACCGTTCAGCCCCATGTGCGCGGCGATCGACGGCAGCGAGTAGCGGAAGCCGAAGCAGTCCGTCAGGAAAATGTCCGTGCTCTTCTTGCCGAACTCGGACTCAAAAAAGCCGTTGCCGTACAGGATCTGGCGCATGAACGCCTCCGACGACGGCACGTTCGCGTCGCTCGCGTCCCACTGGCTGCCGGCTACGTTCCAGCGCCCCTCGGCGACGTATCCTTTCAGCTTCTCGTACAGGTCGGGATAATATTCCTTGGCGAGCTTGTATCTGAAAGCCCCCTCGAAATTCATCCTGTAATGCGGATACTTCTCAAAGAGTCTGAAGTTCTGCTCGAGCGTGTTTTTCACGCAGTCCCTGATCGTGTCCTGGATCGTCCAGTTCCATTGCGTGTCAAGATGCGCGTTGGATACGACGAACAGCTTTTTTTTCGTTTTTTTCATCCTCTGCTCCTCATAGATCGAATATCTGCGGAGGCACTCGCCCCCTTATCCATTATGCCACGTATGACCGCCGTTGTCAAGTACGTTTGTTTTTATATTTTAAATTCTTTTACCGCGTTCCGCGGGACAAGAAAGCGGACGGACTGTCACAGACTCGTCCGCCCGCGTGATTTTTATTCGGTGAACAGCCGCGCGGGATCCTTCCCGTCCGCGTCAGGGACGCCGGGGATGCCGAGCGCGTACGCGATTATCGCCGGGATCTCTCTGACGTTCATATCCGGGATCGCGCATTTTCTGACGGTCTTGCCGGTCATGACGAAGAACACGTATTTTTCTTCATCCGACCATCCGCCGTGGCTGCCGTTTATCCCGCCGTGATCCGTCGTCACGATGAAAAGCGTGTCGTCTGCGATCCCCGCCTCCGCGGCCGCTTCAAACACCCGCGCGGTGTAACCGTCGACCAGATCGAGCTGGGCGAGATATTTTTCGGAGCCGTAGCCGTAACCGTGGCCGTGATCGTCCACCGAGTCGAAATGTATGAAAAGAAATTCAGGCAGCTCGGCTTTGACGTACGCGCACGCCCTCTCCATCAGATAATCGTCCTTTCCCGTATCCTTGACGACTCCGATCCCGTCGTCGATTATGCCCGTGTTTATCGGAGACCAGTGAGCGAAGGACGCGAGCTTCGCCTCCGGATGCGCCTTTCTTATCAGCGCGAAGATATCCGGATGCTCCGCTTTGCCTTTGTATTCGACCTCTCCTATGTTCTCCATCGTCAGCCCGTGCTCCTCCGGCATAACGCCCGTTAGCATCGTGCACCAACACTGAGCCGATTCGGTCGGGTAGACCGTCAGCGCCGGATCGGCTCCGGCGCCCTGCTCGAACATACCCCGGATCAGCGGGGTCTTTGCGTTGTGAAAAAACACTCCCGCCCCGTCGATGCCGACCATTATAACGTGTTTATACCTGTAAGCCATGACGGACCTCCGTTTACTGATCGAAAAGGCCGTCGGGCACTCTTGATTCCCACGCCGGGTCTGCCGGCACGCCGAGAGCATGGGCGACGATCGCGGGCAGATCTATCGTTCTCACCGCGGCGCCGGAGTCTTTTACCACCGTTTTGCCGACGGCGGCGAAGAAAACGTATTTCTCCTCATCGGTCGGGCCGCCGTGGCCTCTGCCGATGCCGCCGTGATCGGTCGTCGCGATGACGAGCGCGTCGTCCTCGATCCCCGCCGCCTTCACGGCGTCACGGATCTTTCCGACGTATCCGTCGTTGACGGTCAGCTCTTTGAGATACGGTCCGGTGTTGTAGCCGTAGGCGTGGCCGGCGTCGTCCATAGAGCCGAGATGGATAAGCAGGAAATTCGGTTTTTTCGCCTTTATGTATTCGCAGATCCTGTCCGTCAGCACGTCGTCGGGACCCGTATCCTTCGTGATCCCGATATCCTCGTCCGCAATGCGCGTGTTTATCGGGATCCAGTTAGCGAACGAGCCGAGCTCGTAGTCGGGATAACGGTCCCTTATCAGCCGGAATATCGTCGGATGCTCGTTTCTGTGGCCGTACGGGGTGTCGTCTATCGTGCCGTTCGTCAGCTCGTGGACCTTCGGGCCGACGCCGAGCAGCATCCCGCCCCAGCATTCAGCCGAATCCGTCGGGACCGTCGTGACGCAGAAGTCGGTGCCGAATCCTTCCGCGTACATTTTTCTTATGTTCGGCGCTTCCGTGTTGCGGTAGAAATTGCCCGCGCCGTCGAGGCCTATTATTATAACGTGTTTATATAAAAATGACATTTCAAAAGCCTTTCACACCGGTCGACGTACAGCCGCCCGAAATATAACGGAAAGGACGGACGGTATAAGACGCGTCCGTCCTTATATTTTTACTTCTTTTTCTTCGCCTTGGCGATGATGAGCACGACCGCGCCGATCAGCACGACCGCGCCGGCGATTATGCCGATTATAAGTCCGACGTTCGGACCGTCGCTCTTCGCCTCCGTGCCCTTCGTCGTGTCGGGGGCTTTGTCCGTCGTTTTATCCGTCGCGTCGCCGGGTTCGGTGCCGGTCGTTCCGGTAGTGTCGGGAGCGGCTGTCTGCTCTTCCGTCGTCGTCGGTTCAGCCTCCGTCGTCACCTCGGGCGTCTCCTCGACCGTCGTGTCGTTGGGATCGTATTCCTTCGGCGTGGCGGGAGCGGGGATATTGTCGTAGCTTACGGGCTTGTAGAAGAGCGAATCCTCGTTCTCGATCGGTCCGTCCATAACTCTGATCTCGGCTATGGAGCCGGCGAAAAGTCTTCTTATCATGCCTTCCGCGACGTTTTCGTTCTTGCAGTCGGACTCGTGTCCGGTGCCGGATTTACGGCCTACGCCGACCTCCCACGAGAAGTTCGGGTCTCTCACTTCGATGAAGGGGATGTCGGTGAACGTGCGGAGCGGCTCGCCGTCGATAAAATACGTGATCGAAAAGCCGTCCGTCGAGACGAGAAGGTGATGCCAGCCGTCGGCGCCGATCTTTACCTCGTCCATTTCGACGTTGACCTTCGAGACGTCGTCACAGTGTACGAACTGCAGCCACGTTTTGTTATCGCCCATCATCCCGCTCGCGGGATCGTCGTCCCATTCGGAAAGCGCTATCGAGAACGGCGGTTCGTTCTGATCTTCGATAACGCCCTGACGCGAGAATATGCCGGTGTAGCGGTTGTAGTCGTTGTCGAGCTCCGGCGAGAGCTTGAATATGATGTCGACCGATATGCCCTCGTCGAATTCGTTGGTGTTCATCGGGGCGCCCTTGATCGTCTCGAGGTATTTACCGGAGGTGTAACCGCCGGAATAACTCGTTTCGCCCGAGTCGTAGGTGTCGACCGCTTCCGCGAGTATCTTCGTGTTGTTGATCTTCAGCGCGGACTGCGTTTTGGTCGCGCCTTTGTCGGCGCCTTCGTCCCACGTAAAAATGTCGAGCTGCGAGCCGTTGCCGACGATCTTCGTCACAAGGTCGTTGCCGTTGCCGGAAAGGTCAATGAACTGAAGATCGTCTTTTTCGATGTCGCCGGTGTAATAGCCGTCGACGTTCTGGAGCTTCCAGTGGGCAACTACGTGTACGTCGCCGTCCGCGTGCGCGGGCATCGCCGCGAGGCACCCGAACAGAAGCGAGCACAGCAGAAGCGCGGTAATTATTTTTTTCATTATATCACCCTCCGTGATTTATTTTTTCTTTTTCCTGGCGACTACGATCGCGGCGACCGCGCCGGCGATCACGACTGCGCCCGCGATTATGCCGATGATGAGGCCGGTGTTGCCGCCCTTCTTCTCACCGCCGTCCTTCGTCGTCTCCGGCGCTTTGTCGGTCGTTTTGCCGCTGTCCGCGTCGGTGGTGCCGGGAGCTTCGGTCACCGCGGCGGTCGTGTCGGTCTGAGAATCGGTCACCGGCGCCGTTTCGACCGGCTTGTTCGGATCTTCGTATCTCGCCTGTACCGATTTGATGTAATACACCTGATCGACGCCGGTGTTCGTCGGGTCGATACGCAGCATCCTTATCTCGTTATGCCACGTGTCGTTGTCGTTGTCACGCATGTCGATCTCAATATCCCTGAACTCGGGGGATTCCTCGAGGAACAGGTCGATGCGGTTGTCCGTGAAATAGACCTCGGAATACTTCGTCGAGTAGTAGATCTCGCCGATTTCGTCGTAGATCTCGCCCTCGGTCTTGTACGTGATTATGATCGTCGTGAATTTGTCGCCGTCAAACGAATTCGACGAGTCGATCGGGATGTAGAAATACGGGTCGTTTCCGTCGACCGTCACCTTTACGGCGCCGATGTCGGACAGCTCGAGCGAGCAGCGCACGGGCTCCGCCTTTATCATTTTTTCAAACGTCGCGGGGTCCGTGAAATCGGCTATAGTTATGACGTCGCCGATCTGATAATCTATCTGTTCCCTCGTCGTCACCTCGACGTCGTTCGTGTCAACGACCTCGGGGGTGTACGGGTTTCCGCTTCTGTATTTGTCGTTGTCGACCTGGCAGTTGTGCTTTATCTCGTCGACGGACAGCACTCTGTCGTAGAATCTGAAGGCGTAGACGTCGCCCTGCCAGCTTCTCTTCGGGTTCTCGTGGCCGAAGAACAGCGTGTCGGCGATATTGCACTCCGCCGGGACGCCGGAGCAGACGAGCTCGCCGTCGATGTAGATCTTGCATATCGGCTCGTCGATGTCGAACGTCACGGAAAGCGTTGAGTTGTTGACGAGATCGCGGCCGTTGTCGTGTATCGGTCTGTCTCTGTTGTTGTCGTTATACTTGTATTCGAGCTGATCGAGCCCGTCCTGAACGCGGATGAACATGGAGAATTCGTCGTTGTCGGACGCGACGAGCGTCAGCCAGTCGGTGCCGTAGAACTCCATTTCGCCGAACGCCATCTCGATGGTGTACTGCTTCGCGTTGACTACCGGCATGACGCCCTCGTTGAAGTATATGCGCTTGCAGTTGGAATGGAACGCCATATCGGTCCATTTCGTCTCCCCGTCCGTCTCAACGGTGAAGTGATAGCCGTTGCCGGAGAGGTCGCGCCACACGGTCGCGTCAAGGTCCTGTCTGCCGTTGCTGTTGTTTGCGCCGTCGTAGTAGGCGACGAGCCCTTCCATGATGATCGCGTCCTCCGCGGATGCGGTGAAGACGAAGCATCCGAGCAGTACCGCCGCGATCAGCACGGCGGAAAGCGCCTTGTTAAAGATTCTCATATACGATATTATCCTTTCATTTTTTTCAATTATATCACAACGGCGCGCGCGTGTCAAAACAAATTACGTAATTAAACGGACAGAATTTTACTTTTTTTCGTTTTTTCGGGTGTTTTGCCGTGATAAATTCCGTTTTACGGTTGACTTTGAGGTAAAAAAATGATATAATCGAAGGCAATGAGGTACCGCTATGTTTTATGAATTTCGAAACTTCGGCGATTCGGAATACGTCAGGATCGACACCGAGAACAACATGAATTTCCCGAAGCACATACACCAGTCGTTCGAGATAATCCTCGTGACGGACGGCGTTATGGAGGCCACCGTCGACGACCGCGCCTACACGCTGCGGCAGGGCGACGCGCTGTTCGTGTTCCCGGACCAGGTCCATTCGCTGCGATCCGAGAAAAGCGAGCATATAACCTTCGTTTTCTCGCCGCTGCTCGTCAACGCGTATTCGGGGAAGTTGAAGAACAGGGTCCCGTCGAACCCGGTATTCCGGCCTGACGAGCATATAAAGGAAGCGCTTTATTCGCTGTCGGCGGATTCGTCCGTGATGCTCAAAAAAGGCGTTTTATACTCTGTCTGCGCGGCTTTCGACACGGGGACCGATTACGTCCCGCCGGACTATAAAAACAATCACTTCTACGAGATATTCTCGTATATCGACGACAACTACACGAAGGAATGCTCGCTGTCCGAGGCGGCGAAGCAGATCGGAATGAACTACTCCTACATTTCGCGCGATTTCAAGCGTCTCGTCGGGATAAACTTCAACGATTACGTGAATCTGCTGCGACTGAATCTGGCGTGTCATCTGCTGAAAAACACGGATTATTCCGTCACCGAATGCTCGCTCGAGAGCGGCTTCGGCTCGACGCACACGTTCAACCGGAATTTCAAGGACCGTTACGGCGTCACGCCGAACCAGTACCGCAAATCATTCAAGGAACAGAACAAGAGGTAAAAAAATGCACGGAAACAAAGAACTCGGCGTACTTCTCTCAAACGGATACGACCCCGCCGTCGCCGACGGCATACGCGCGCTCGAAAAGCATCTCGACGATCACCCGGCGCTCGCCGAAGAGCTTGACGCGGTCGTGACCGCGTTCGCGGATAAACAGGAAATAACGATGGGCGAGGCGCTCGGCCGTGTGAAGCGGATAGCGGAAAAATACGGGGAGAACGAGTACTGCCTCGATCTGCTGCTCGTGATCAACGGCCTGCCCTATATGCACAAAAGATTTGCGGAGAACGGATACCCCGACTCCGTGTTTTACGAGACGATGGACGATATCCGCTGCAAGGTCAACGAATGCGTGGAATGCAAGGGCGTCGTCGGCACGTTCGTCGCCGAATGGTACGACAGATTTTTCGTCCCCTCCTGCTTCGGGCTCGGCAGGTTCCAGTACGAGAGGGCGGAATACGGCGGAGACGATTTCACCCTCGGCTGCGGCAGGACGGTTCACAGGGGGGACACGTATATCAACATGCACATCCCGTCGCGCGGCATACCGCTGACCGACGGGGTGCGCCTCGCCTCCTACCGCGCCGCGTATCCGTATTTCAAAAAATATTTCGACGACGGCGTCGTGATCTTCGGCTGCCATTCCTGGCTGCTTTTCCCGAAGCACCTGCAGTTTCTGCCGACGCATCTTAACATCAGAAAATTCATCGGCGATTTCGAGCTCGTAGGGTGTGAAGAGACCGAAAAATTCAACGATATCTGGCGGGTCTTCGGCAGATATGCGAACCTGCCTTATGAAGAGCTTCCGCGCGATACGGCGCTGCGCCGGGCATACGCGGAATGGCTCTGCGCGGGAAACAAGACCGGATACGGCTTCGGGCTCTTCGCCTTCGACGGGGAAAAGATCGTCCGGTAACAGCTTCCCGACCCGATCCGACCGGGCTTCGGCCCGGTCTTTTTGCTCCCCTGCTGGCGGGGCAAAAAAATTTCTTGACATTCATAAATGTTTGTGATATAATATCTTGGATTATAATATTAAAATCAGGAGTTTTATGGCAAAATACAGATTACAGCGCATAAACGACGAGATCGTGCGTGAAATGACGAGGATCCTGCGTCAGGTCAAGGACCCGCGCGTCACCTCGTATATGACGGTGGTGACCGGGTGCGACATCTCGCCGGATTTCAAGTATGCAAAGATATATTATTCGTTCCTCGACCCCGCGGACGAGACTGAAGCGGCGCTGATCCGCGCCGAGATAAAGAAAGGTCTGATCTCCGCGCACGGCTTCATACGCCGCGAGCTCGCCGCCGGTCTCAACCTGCGCGTTACGCCGGAGCTGACTTTCGTCGCGGACACTTCCGCCGAATACGGCAGCCACGTCGACGCGGTGCTCAAACAGATAAAAGCCGAGGACGAGGCGAGGCCGAAGCCTGCGGCCGATGAGGCGGAGCCCGCGGAATGAAAAACGAAGACGTGACCCGCTTCCCCCTCGGATCGTGCGACGTCGCCGTGATCGGCGCAGGGCACGCGGGGATCGAAGCGGCGCTTGCCGCGGCGCGGCTCGGTTTATCGGTGATCCTTTTCACGATGAACCTCGACGCCGTCGCCAACATGCCGTGCAATCCGTCGATCGGCGGCACCGGCAAAGGTCATCTCGTATTCGAGATCGACGCGCTCGGCGGCCAGATGGGGCGCTCGGCGGACCTCGTGACGCTTCAGAACAGGATGCTCAACTCCGGCAAAGGCCCGGCGGTGCATTCGAAGCGCGTACAGGCGGACCGCCGCAAATACCACGCGCTGATGAAACAAGTGCTCGAATCACAACCCGGTCTGCGGCTGTATCAGGCGGAGGTGACGGACGTGCTCGTCGAGGGCGGCGCCGTCACAGGCGTCGTGACGTCGCTCGGAGCGGAGTTTCGCTGCCGCGCGGCGGTGATCTGCTCGGGCACGTATCTGAACGGCCGCGTCGTCGTCGGCGAGAGCGCCTATCCGTCCGGGCCCGACGGGCTTCTGCCCGCGAACAGCCTGACCGACAGCCTTAAAAAGCTCGGCGTGCGGTTCATGCGGTTCAAGACCGGGACGCCGCCTCGTATCCTGCGGTCGAGCGTCGATTTGTCGGTGCTCGAAGAGCAGCGCGGCGACTGTGACGTGCCGTTCTCGGCGCTGACGTCGCCGGAGGAGCTCGCCTCGCGGCCCGACGTGCCGTGCTACATCGTTTACACGAACGCGGAGACGCACAGGATAATAAGAGAAAACCTGCACAGATCGCCGCTATACAGCGGCGTGATAGAGGGCGTCGGCCCGAGATACTGCCCGAGCATCGAAGACAAGGTCGTGCGTTTCGCCGACAAGGAGCGCCATCAGCTTTTCGTCGAGCCGCTCGGAGAGGACACGGAGGAGCTTTATTTACAGGGCTTTTCCTCTTCCCTTCCCGCCGACGTTCAGGAGCGGATGCTCCGCACGCTGCCGGGATTTGAGCACGCGGTCATAATGCGTCACGCCTACGCGATAGAGTACGACTGCATAGATCCCACACAGCTCGATCACACGCTCGGCTTCAAGGATATAAAAGGCCTATACGGCGCCGGCCAGTTCAACGGCACCTCCGGCTACGAGGAAGCCGCCGCGCAGGGCCTGATCGCGGGCATAAACGCGGCACAGTATCTGCTGGGCAAAGAGCCGCTGACGCTGTCACGCTCCGACGGTTATATCGGTTTTCTGATAGACGATCTCGTGACCAAGGGCACGAACGAGCCGTACCGCGTCATGACTTCGCGCAGCGAATACAGACTGCTTCTGCGTCAGGACAACGCCGACGCGCGGCTGACGCCGCTCGGACGCCGCGTCGGTCTGATAGACGATCTGCGCTGGGAAAAGTTTCAGATAAAACAGCGCAGGATAGAAGCCGAGATCGAGCGCGCGGAAAAGACGACGGTAAAGGCGTGCGGCGAGCTCAACGCTCTGCTCGAAGCCGCCGGGACGGCGCCTTTGACGGAGGGTATAAGGCTGTCCGAGCTGCTCCGCCGTCCGCAGGTGGATTACGACCTGCTGACTCCGTTCGACCCCGGGCGCACCGAGGAAAAGGCGATACTGTCCGAGGCGCAGATCCGGATCAAATACGACGGATATATCAGAAAACAGCTCGCCGCCGCGGAGCGCAGCAAACGGCTCGAGGACAAACTGATCCCGAAAGACATAGACTACGGAAAGATCGAGGGTCTGCGGCTCGAGGCGCGCGCGAAGCTCGACGCGATCCGCCCGGAAAACATAGGGCAGGCGTCGCGCATCTCCGGCGTATCGCCCGCGGATATCTCCGTGCTTCTGATCAGGCTCGGCGAATAATTTACACATTCGACACAAACTGCGCGCGAAATTTATTGATTTTCGATAAAAAAGCGTGTATAATAACAATACAACTTACACTAAGGAGTTTGTTCTATGAATACGATGAAGAAAAAGGCTCTTATGAGACTTGCCGCCAACGTCCGTATGGACATAGTGACGGAGGTGTATTCCGCGAGTTCCGGTCATCCGGGCGGATCCCTCTCCATAGCGGACGTGCTGGCTTATCTTTACAAATACGTACTGAGGGTCGATCCGAAGAATCCGGACGATCCCGACCGCGACCGCTTTGTTCTTTC